>CAYYZW010000358.1:0-5761 GCA_964476375.1 uncultured Pirellulaceae bacterium | reverse complement strand
GATCGGCCGGGCCTCGGCCGGCATGCCGTTCCAGAACCAGATTGCCACCGAGTAGCTCTCTCCCAGTCCGGCCACTCGCGCTGCCATTCGTCCACCGGCAAAATGGGCTGCCCGGTTCTGTTCACCGTCCAGGCAAAGATGCTCCGAGGCCGGGCCGTCCAGGAAGAACACCACCCCTGGCTCGAACCGCCCGTCGCGGTTGTTTCCCGAGGAATCCACGGCGCGGCGTCCCTCGAAATCGTCCAGTCGCCAGTAGGCGGCCGGTCGGGCCTTGAGCGTGGCATCGGCACCCGGTCCGCGGCTCTGGCGAAAGGCTCGCCTCGGCTTACCGGTGGTCTCCTCGAGCAGTTCCAGCAGGGCCTGGGTCATCTTGGTCTCGGCTGCGATCTCCAGGCCGGCACCACGCATCTCCCAGGTATTGTAGCCGCCCAGCACATGCTGCTCCGGCGGGGGAATGTACCCGTCGGCTCCATTGGCCAGGTCCAGCACCATGGTGTTTTCCAGCGGGCTTTGCAGTTTGAGTTTCAGACCCGTGAGGGCATAGGTCTCGGTCGGCGTGGTGGTGATTGCCATCGATCCGATACGGATGGCCTGCACTACCACCTCGGCGGTCTTTTTCTCGTCGAGGATCAACTGTTCGCGGGCATAGGCCTCCACCTGGTTCACCGGTTCGCGGTCTCCCATCTTCTCCACGATCGCGCGGGCCCAGGTCAGCCGCTGCTGGTTGGGGACTCGATAATCAAGCTGCATCCGTCGTTCGGCCATTGCCAGGTCGAGGTCCGCGCGGTGTTCGATCTTCTTGTGGGCCGCCAGGACCAGCTGGACCATGTCATTGGCATAGCCGCTGATCGTCGGTTCATACCGTTCCTCGGGCGGCAGCGAATAGTCCCGCCTCCAGACATCGCCGCTGCATCCGTGGGACATGATCGCCACCATGGGAGGGTCGTTATCGGAGCGGCCGGCGGTCATGCTGGTTTCAATGCCCTGGCAAAAGAGGCCATAATAATCGGCGCTGAGGCCTTTCTCGCCGGAGAAATAGTGCATCGAGAAATTGGCCAGCAGGGCCAGGGGCCGTCCGGCGGTCGACTGGATGGAGATCACGGCCAGTTCCGGATCCTCCGGGCCGGAAATACCGGTCACATTGTCAAGGTTGCTGCCGGCATGCATCGTGGCCCGTACCGTGGGGTTGCCAAAAACATCGTTGGCGATCCGGTCGGGCCGGTAGATCCAGCGCCGCAGGGCGGTGAACTTGGGGGCCTGGATAGAGCCCCAGCCCGCGCGGGCCGGCTGCAGGTTACCCGCCGCGGCAATGATTGCCTCGGCAACCTTGATCCGCAGGTAGGGGACGTATGTCGGGTCGGCTGCCACCATGTTGAACATGATCGAGGGCGCCGAGTGCGTGTGGGTGGCCGAGATCAGCATGCGATCGGGCCGGATGCCGCTGCGCTTGGAGGCAAGTTGCTTGATCTCGTCGAGCAGCGGGCGGGGGGTCATGCAGCTATCGACCACCACGATCGCTATTCGTGTTGTGCCATCGTCCAGCACCAGGGCCCGGGCGTTAAGGCGGGTGCCGACATTGTCAACGGTCCGCGCCACCAGTCCGCCGTTGACGATGACCGGAAGCTGGTCGGGTGTGATATCGACAATCGCCGCGCCCGCCCGGAGTTCGGCGCGGGCATCAAGCAGGGGAGAAAGGAGGAGAGACAGAAAGAGCAGCGAGGCGGACAGAATGCGCATGGAAGATCCTTTTTATCTGGAAGGGATGCCCCTCGAGGAGATCGGTTTAATTACCTGTATTCAAGAGAAAACAGAAAACATTCTGGCGGCGGTCAAAGGGGGTTTCGTCGGGCGGGCTTGCGTTCCCTGCAATGTAACCTCCCCAGTCGACGGCCGCCTCACCCCAGTGGGCTTCCTTGATCGTGCGGATTGCCACGTCCCGTGGGTCTCGGTAGATCTCATCATGGTGGGTGAGTGACGGGCTGGTCAGCGTGATGCCGTCATCTGGCTGGTCAAAACGGAAGGAGAGCAGGTTGACGCGGCGGAGATGCCGGGCAGGGACCGGGAAGGAATAGGTTTTCGGTATGCCTTTTTCCAGCAGTCCCACCACGCTGCCGTTGACCAGGACCTCGGCCTTTCCGGCAGGGGCCCGGGCGGTGGTCCAGTCGTTGGGGCGGGCCACGCTGAATGAGAGCACCGCGTCACCGGTGTATCGCTGCTCGCTGCGATCGTTGGCGACCACGAAAGAACGCGGGCGGATTTCGCCGGTGGAGGTGCTGCGAATCGTGATCTCTCTCGCACCGTCAGCCAACGCGGTCGTATCGATGCGGGCCTGGTAGAGGGTGCGGTAAAAAGGCCGGCCGACTTCTTTCATCGGCTGCCAGTCGGTGCCGTTGAGGCTGTATTCAAGGGATTCCCCCGGCTGGGGCTGGACCAGGTGGGCCTGGAGCTGGATCGTGCCGCGGAGCGGGGCCCCAATGCGGTGCGAGACAATGGCGATCCGCTGGCCGAGTCCCTTGTAAAAGGACTCCAGCTTCTCTCCCACCACGTGATAGATCATGTAGCCGCCGGGCGAGAGGTCAGGGCAGAGCCCCCTGGTGCGAGGATTCCACCAGCAGCCGGCCAGCGCGCCGCCGACGCGGTAGGGGACAAAACGGTCCTTGCTGCTGACCACGTGGATATCGCCCACCAGTTGCATGCGGATGTCGTGCTGACGGGCCATCTCCAGGAAACCGGGACAGTGGTCTTCCAGGTCGAACTCGGCGGCGGTGACCACGAACTGGCCCGTGCCCCGGGCGGCCATGTCCTGGCCGAGCCACTTGATGTGCATCGGCTGGACCTGGTTGGTGGGGTATTCCAGTTGTTTTCCATTGACCAGGATCTGGCGTTTTCCCAGGTGGTAACCGAAATCGACCGAGACGAAGTGGATCCTGCCATATTCAAAGGAAAAGAAGTGCGGGCCGAGATACTCCCAGTACATCGGCTTGGCGCAGCGGTGGTCGCCGCGGGGAAACTGCTCCAGCCGGTAGGACGAGTCGGTATGGTCACCCGCCACGTTGTAACAGGGCATCGCCAGGTGGTTCATGATCCCCACGTAATTGCGGAAGCTCGCGTGGCCGTTGGCCGGGCTGTTGACCAGTGCCTTGTGCAGGTTCAGAAGGTCGCCGCTGTTGACCACGAAACGTGGCCGTGGATTCATGTTGTTCAGTTCCCGTACAAAGCTGCTCAGACCCACCAGCGACCGCCGGTTCTCCGACACATGAGCATCGGTCAGATGCACGAAGACAAATTCCTCCTCGTTGTCTGCTGCCGGTTCAATGGTGAAATCCACTTTCTCCGCCAGCGGCTTGTACCAGTCGCCGACGATATCGTGACCCGAGGGCCGCGTGATGTAGAGAAAGACGGCATCCGGGCTGGGAGTGATCGTGTAGGCCCCCTGCGCATCGGTCCGGACGACCGTGTAGCCGTCGGTGACCGAGATGCCGGCCGCGCCTGGACGTGCGTCCTTGTCCACCAGCAGGACATGGCCCGAGATCCTGGCTGGGACAGGGGTGTCGTAGTTGGGCCGGGGAGTCTCCGGTAACAGCAACTGGAGGACCTCCCCCTCCTGGGCTGCGGCGGGATGGGCTGCGATCAGGGGCCAAAGAATCGCTGCCAGGGTGATCCTGAAGTACCATCTGCGGGGCATCGGTTTATTCTCCCGTGGGGGGTAAGAGGCGAAGCATCTTTTGCACAAGCTCCCGGTTATCGCCGGCCAGGTTCCGCACGGGGTCGAATCCGGTGGTGGCGTCGTAGAGTTCTAGTCCCTTCCAGGCCCTGTTTTCCTGGACTGCCACCAGTCGGTGGGTGCGGGTGCGGATGCTGACGGCCCCACCCCAGAAGCTGAAGGCGGCCTGCCGGAACTCGGCATCCGGATTCGCGATTAGCGGAACAAGGTTCTTTCCATCCAGGGGAAAGCGGGTTGTGGGAAAGGATGGCTGGCAGAGTGCCCGCAGGGTGGGGTAGATATCCAGCGTCTCAACAAGGGCATCGGAGTACGTGCCGCTGGTCTGCCCCGGCACGCGGATCATCAGCGGGCTGCGGACGGCCCGTTCAAACGGTGCATGCTTGGCCCACATCTGGCTGTCCCCCAGGTTCCAGCCATGGTCCCCCCAGAGTACGACAATCGTGTTGTCGGCCAGGCCGGTCGCTTCCAGGTGGGCCAGGACCTTGCCGACCTGCCGGTCGGTATACCGCACGCAGGCCAGGTAGGCCCGCCGGCAGTAAAGGACATGCTCCTCCGAGAGCGGGGGTGTCTTGTCAAAAGGGAAACTGTACTTGAAGAACTCGCCACTCTTGTGCCAGAAGCGGCTGGGAGTTTTTTCGGGGTGGGGTGGGAGCGGAATGGCAACATCCTCCAGGGCGTCCCAGTCCTGGCGGGGAGCGACGAATGGCAGGTGGTGTTTGATGAAGCCCAGTCCCAGGAAGAATGGTTTTTCGGACTGTTTGAATGCCGAGATCTTCTTGATGGCGGCTTGTGCCAGCAGGCCATCGGGCAGGTCCGTGTCCTTGCGGACGGCGAATTCCACCAGGTCCTTGTTTCCCTTGCCATCCTCCCGGTGCCGGCCGTCGGCATAGGCAAAAAAGCCACCCCAGCCGCGGCCCCAGGAACCAAACGGGGTGGCCAGGTCGTCCCAGGCATGGGGAACCTCGTCGCGGCCGTCCCCGCTGCCATTGTATTCATAGACCCGGCCGTCGGCCGTATGCGAGATCTTGCCGATGCAGGCCGTCTGGTAACCGCTCCGCCGAAAGAGTTCCGGCATCGACTGGGCGGAGGGGAGTTGTTTCTGCGAGAGTGCCGAGTTACCGCGGTACATGGATTGGTTCGAGCGGGTCACGCCGCTCTGGAAGGGGCTGCGGCCGGTCAGCAGGGCATAACGGGAGGCCCCACAGGTGGGTACCTGCACGAAGTGGTTTCGAAAGACGATCGACTGCCTGGCCAGCCGGTCGATCGACGGGGTCTGTGCGTGATCCGCGCCGTAACATCCCAGCTCCGGCCGCAGGTCATCCACGGCGATCAACAGCACATTGGGCCCGGCCGCGTCGGTGATCCGCGTCAGGCAGAACAGCAGCAGAGGCAGGAAGATGCTTTTCATCCGTTTTCCGTGAACAATGAAGACTGGTCGAGGAGCTTTATTATATCTCTCCCCGGCATGGTCCGTTAGCAGGAGATTTATTTCGGCTTGCTGGCAGCTGGGGCGGCTGGCTGCCACAATGACAAGCCATCCTTTCCAGCAGTCCATCGTGCGAGAACAACCATGGCCAGGCCCCTTCCTCTTTTTCCCACCTCGGTGATTGGTAGCATGCCGCGGCCGCAGTACGTCAAGCAGTTGCTGCTGGACCGTACCACGTCAGGTGCCGATATCCCGGCGGACCTGCGGGCCCGTACCGATGATGCCGTCCGTTTTGTGATCGGGCTGCAGGAACAGGCGGGGATCGATATGATCTCGGACGGCGAGTGGCGCCGCGAGACGTATATCGACGTGATCGCCGAGATCTGTCATGGCTTCGAATGGATCGAGCGAGAGCTGTTTGGCTATCACCAGGTGGTGACCAGTGCCATCCGCCCCTGGCAGCCGGGGAGCGTGGCTGCGGAGGCACGTTTCCTTCGGGAGAATACCGGGCGGGCGGTGAAAGTGGCACTTCCCTCTCCCTACCTGATTGGCCAGAGGATGTGGGAAGCGGAACATTCCAGGGCCGCCTACCCGACGCGAGATGCTTTCTG
>CAYYZW010000357.1:0-9294 GCA_964476375.1 uncultured Pirellulaceae bacterium | reverse complement strand
GGTCTGGCAACGGCAGTTTGGCCGCGGACTTGTTGGAAGCCCCAGCAATTTCGGCTACCTCGGCCAGCCTCCCACGCACCCCGGGCTGCTCGACTGGCTCGCTTCCGAACTGGTGGACAGGGACTGGTCACTCAAGTCGCTGCATCGCACGATCATGCTCTCGGCGACCTACCGCATGAGTTCAGGCTTTGACGAGAAAGCCTTCGCCATCGACGGAGACAACAAGTTGCTCTGGCGTTTTAGCCCACGTCGCCTGACGGTGGAATCCTGGCGGGACAGCCTGCTGCAGGTGTGCGGGGAACTGGCGACCAACCTGGGAGGCCCTCCGACCGAGAAAATTCTCTCGGACCGACGCCGCACCCTTTACACGGTAATCAGCCGCAACGGGGACCGCTTTGAATCGGACACCTTCCTGCGATTGTTTGATTTCCCTGCCCCCAGGGCGACCAGCTCCGGTCGCGTCACCAGCACCGTCCCCCAGCAATTCCTTTTCATGCTCAACAGCGAGTTCATGGCAGAACGGTCCCGGCAATTCGCCGAACGCCTGAATGGAGAATTTGGTAACGACCAAGAGCGAATCGCCGGGGCCTACCAGCTCCTGTATGGGCGGGACCCCCTGGCCCGGGAGCTGGAGCTGGGCCTGGCATTTCTGGGCTCGAAGCCGAGCCCTGTCCAGCCCGCCGGCCCAGCCCCTCCGGAAGCAGCGGAGGACCTGCTGATCGCGGACTTTGAAGGCAGCACCTACGGCGACTGGAAAACCACCGGGGAGGCCTTCGGCCCCGGCCCGGCCCAGGGCACACTCCCTGGCCAGATGGCGGTGAGTGGATTTCGCGGACGAGGCCTGGTCAATTCCTTCTTCCAGGGGGACAGAACCACCGGAACGCTGACCTCTCCCCCCATCCTGCTTCAGCGAACGTACATTCATTTCCTTGTCGGCGGTGGGAAGTATCCGGGGACCACATGTATCAACCTGCTGGTGGCAGGAAAAGTCGTCCGCACGGCAACCGGGCCGAACGACCGGGGCGGGGGAAGTGAAAAACTGGCATGGGCCAGCTGGAACATCGCCGAGTTCCAGGGCAAGGAAGCCATCATTGAGGTCGTCGACCGACGGACGGGGGGCTGGGGACATATCAACGTGGACCACCTGCTGCAGAGCAACACGGCTCTCGATTCGATCCAGCCGATGGACGCCACACCGTCCCCGGTAGCCGAGAGCCGACTGACGCGGTGGCAACAGTACGCCCAGGTTTTGCTCAGCTCCAACGAGTTCATGTTCATGCGTTGAGAGCGTGAGCGGGACGATTCACGAGAAAGACGGAGCACCTTCCGTCATGGCTGGATCATTTATTTTCCTGGGGGGGCCTGCCCAGTGGTTCCGCCACGCGAGGATTCCAGAATCCTCCCTGTTCGACAAGGGACCGTGGTGGGGCGCGCCAACGAAGTGCCTGGACAGATTTACGTGCCGAGTCATGGATCACCGTCACGATCGTATCATCGGCTAAAACCACGGAACTGGCATACTGCCCCCCCGCGTGCAGTTGAAAAACGGTACGGCTCCAGGTTTCCCCCTGGTCACAACTGACCACAAACCGCTGACCGCCACCGTCCGTCTTGTGACCAAATGGGAGCACGATCATCCCATCCCGCATTCGCAGCAGGCAACCGGTCTGCTCATCAAAGCCGGTCACCAGGCGGGGGGCTGTCCATGTTGTCCCGCTATCATCGGAATACAGAATCGCGGTAAATCTCGCCACCAGCCCTCCTCCCACCTCTTTGCTATGCAGGAAGGGTGGCTTGTCCGTCCGCATCCGGTGCGGAGACACCAGGTCCTTCGGGTCGCCGGGCAGCTTATGTCGCTGATAACGGACCGCAAGAAGTAGTCGCCCTGAAGGAAGAACCAGCAGGTCCGGCTCCACTCCGTTGACGCAGACCGGCTTCTCGCCGCGTTGCCAGGTCCTCCCGTCATCGCTGGAAGTGTAAAAATAGGTCGACACAAAACGCTCTTCCGGTGGAATCCGCTGCCCATTCAACTGAGACTGGTTCCAGGATCCCATCACCAAAACGATTCGACCATCTGGCAACTGCGCAAACCGGCACTTCTGGCTTCCCGTCAACTCCCGCGCACCGGCGTTTATTTTCACCGCCTCCTCCCATGTTTCCCCCCTGTTCGAAGACCGGACGACGTATTCATCCAGGTGATAACTCGTATCCTCGTAACCGCCAGCTGGCGTGCGGCCATCGTTATACTGGACCCCGTAGTGAGCCAGCAGCGTCCCGTTCCTGGTCACTCCCATACCATTACAGGCAAGCCCCAGCCGGGTTTTTCCCGGGGGAACCTTGAACCGCATCTCAAAGGGAGCTCCAAGATAGGCCCAGGTCTTGCCGCCATCCACCGAATGACCGGCCATGCCGATTTCCCAGCCCCTGGCCGAATAACAGTCGACAAACAACTCTCCCCTGGAATCGATCACCACGGTCGGCTGAATCACTGGCAATCCCGATTCGCTCGTCCGGCAGGGCCAGGGATGAAATGTCCTTCGGCGGTGTGCCTCGCCGACCTTGGTAAACGGGGCGCCGTAGATCTGGTTCAACTCGGGATGCGACACGGCCCAGCTAAGCACACGCGATCCGGGCGCTGCGTCCTCCTGTTCCACTCCCCCCAGGCCCGCAGTCCAGAAGACGACAACAGACAGTGCTGCCAGGTGACACGGCATTCCAGCAACATGGAGGGTTTCTCTCATGGATCATTTTCTTTGAAAATCGAGAACAACTTCCCATTTTGATTCCATCCGCCAACGGGAACCAGTCTATCGACTGTCTCCCCCATCGCAAACGCATCGCAGTTTGCAATGGTTCTTGGCCGATAGAAAACCTATAATCAAACGCTCCAAGAATCCGGACAGGTGCCCTGCATCCATGAATCAGAATCACAAACAGTTCTTTCAACTCCCATGCAGCCGCAGAACACTCCTGCATCGCATGGGGGCTGGATTTGGTTCCCTGGCCCTGGCCGGCATGCTCGCAGACGATTCCGTTGCGGCCTCGAATGCCGCTTCTCCACTTGCCCCGCGTGCGCCGCATTTCGCTCCCAAGGCGAAACGCGTGATCCAGCTGTTCATGCCGGGCGGCCCCTCGCAGGTGGACACTTTTGACTACAAGCCGATGCTGGAAAAGCACCAGGGTCAGCGACCGGAACTGGTCGACCGCAAGTCGCTGCGGAACACCAAGAACGGGCTGATGAAATCGCCCTTCGGATTCAAACAGTATGGCCAGGAGGGCAAATGGGTCAGTGATATCTTCCCCCATGTCGCCAAGGCCGTGGACGAACTCTGCTTCATCCACTCGATGCACACCGTCCTCCCCGAACATGCCGGTGCGATCCTGATGATGTACCTGGGGCACCTGCAACCCAGTCGGCCCAGCCTGGGGTCCTGGCTGACCTATGGCCTGGGCAGTGAGAACCAGAATCTTCCCGGCTTCATCGCCATGTCCCCCAGGGCCCAACCACGTGGCAAGCTGGCCAACTGGGGAAGCAGTTTCCTTCCCGGCGCCTATGCCGGCTGCTACGTCAATATCGGCAGCATGCACAAGGACCGGATCATTCCCGACCTGGTCAACCAGTACCTGCCAACGTCCCAGCAGCGACGGCAGGCGGACCTGCTGAGCGAACTGAATCGCCTGGACCTGGGCCGGCAACAACAGGATCAGCAACTGGAGGCCAGCATCGAGGCAATGGAACTGGCATTTCGGATGCAGATGGCCGTGCCGGACGCATTTGACCTGGCCGACGAGACCCAGGCAACGCTGGAGATGTATGGCAGCGAGGATTATGCCAAGGGCTGCCTGCTCGCACGCCGACTGATCGAACGCGGCGTGCGGATGGTCCAGCTCTCCCACACCATCGATGGCTACGATATTGCCTGGGACACCGGGCACGGGGATATTGTGGGTGGTCACAAGCGGCTCGCGGACGCCTGTGACCGGGGAATTGCCGCCCTGCTGACCGATCTCAAGCAGCGCGGCCTGCTGGAAGAAACCCTGGTCATCTGGGGAGGAGAATTCGGCCGCGCCCCGACCTCCGAGGGACAGAAAGGACGGGACCACGACCACTACGGCTTTACTGTCTGGATGGCCGGCGGGGGTGTCAAACCTGGCTTCTCCTATGGTGCAACCGACGATTTTGGGCTGACCGCGGTGGAGAACCGGGTTCATGTGCACGACCTGCATGCCACGATCCTGCACCTGATGGGCCTGGACCACAAGCAGCTCACCTACCGGTACAGCGGCCGTGATTTCCGGCTTACCGATGTCCACGGCAACGTTGTCCACGACGTGATTGCCTAGGGGCGGGCAATCCTCCACGGCACATCCCTCCAGCGGGCCCCTCCTGGCACGCTGAAACGAAAAGCTTGTTCAACGGGGATCACTGGACTTCCGCCATCATGCTGAGCTGAACGGCAGCATTCAGCGGCATCTCGTAAATCCCCAGGGCAGTGCGACTGTGACGCCCGCGCTGGCCAAAGACATCGCTGACCAGGTCCGAGGCCCCGTTGAGAACCTGGGGCTGTCCCTGGAACCCGGCCGCCGAATGAACATTGCCTTCCAGCCGGAGGATCCTGGTAACCTGCCCCAGGTCGCCACAGGCGTCCTTGAGCTGGGCAATCGCGTTGATCGCGCAGAGCCGGGCGGCCTGGTAACCTTCATCGACATCGAGATCCGCACCCAGCTTGCCGGGAAACTGGATTTCACCCTCCAGAAAAGGCAACTGGCCGCTGGTGATGATCACGTTTCCTGTCCGAACCCAGGGCACATAGGCGGCCACCGCAGCCGGGGGCTCAGGGAGCACGATACCCAGTTCAGCCAGCCGGGACTCGGGGGATACTGGTTCCATCACGTTTCTCCTTACCGGGATCGCACAATGAAGATTCTCGGGCTGTTCCGTTCCCAGGCGTCATAATAATACATTCCCCGCCACCATGAACGAGATAGGCGGCGGGGTTATCAAAATTACGGACGAATCAAATCCCCCGTGGATTGTTCTGCGACCCCCGCGCCGGTAAAAACAAGTCCAGCAGATCACCCACTCACCCAGGATCCAGTTCATACCATGGCAAGCCTCAAGTACTGCCTGAATGCAAGCACGATCATGACCACGCCGATCATGCGACAGATCGAGGTCGCCGCCGAGGCGGGCTACGAGGCGATCGAACTCTGGCATGACCATATCGATATTCACGTCAGCGAGGGGGGGAGCGTCGCTGATATCCGCAAGGCGGTGGATGATCATGGCCTGGTGGTCCCCACCACGATCTACCTGGCCGGCTGGTTCGACAGCCAGGGTGACGAATACCGGGCAAACATGGACGAGTGCAAAAGGAGAATGACCGACAGCGCCGCGATCGGTGCCCCGCACATTATTGCCGGCCCCCCTGGCGGCCGGGCGGATTACAAACTCGGTGCCGTGCGATACCGGGAACTGATGGAACTGGGCAGGAGCATCGGGGTCAAACCGGCGATGGAGTTCCTGGGCTTTGTCGACCAGCTCAACACGATCGAGGACGCCCTGGTGGTGATGAATGACTCGGAGGATCCTGATGCCACCACGGTACTCGACCCCTTCCATATCTTCCGTGGTGGCGGGTCGGTCGAGTCGATCAGCCTGCTTGCCGAGAGCCAGATCGCGGTGAGCCACTTTAACGATGTCCCGGCAGAACCGCCTCGCGAGATCCAGCACGACAAGGACCGGGTGATGCCGGGCGACGGGGAGTTTGACCTGGGCCGTTACCTGGCACTGCTGCTGGCCACCGGATACGACCGTTACCTGTCCCTGGAGCTTTTCCGGGAAGATCTCTGGCAACAGGACCCCCTGGAGGTTGCCCGGCAGGGAATGGAAAAAACGAGGCAGGTTGTGGAGGCTTAAACAGCCTTTATTCGTCTTTTTTCGCCCATCCAACGGGGACCAGGCATCAAAACCCTGTACGACGGGGCCGTCACAGGGCTATACTTTGGAATACTCCGAATCTCCAACACCCTGCCATTTGGCCTTTTTTTGAATCGGGAAACAATAATGAAAACGAAACAAACAATCACCGCGTGCCTGGCACTACTCACCGTGATGATCGCCTCACTGATCACCTCCCAGGCCAATGCCGGCGATGAAGGAGGGACCGTCAGTTTTGCCGAAGCCAAGGCCCAGGCGGCCAAGGAAGGCAAGAGCATCCTGATGGAATTCACCGGCTCGGACTGGTGCCCGCCCTGCAAGGCGCTGCACAAAAACGTTCTCTCCCAGGAGGTTTTCAAGACCGAGGCCCCCAAGAACTTTATCCTGCTGAAACTGGACAATCCCCGCGACAAGTCGCACCAGACTGTCGAGGAACAGGCCCAGTACCGCAAGCTGAGCGCCCAGTTCAAAATCACCGGTGTCCCCACCATCATCCTCGCCGATGACCAGGGACGGCCCTATCACCGACAGGTCGGTTATAGCGGCGACCCGGCCGCCAAGTACGTGGCAGACCTGACACAGAAGTCCACCATCCTGGCGCAACGGAACGAGTTCCTCGCCAAGGCGGACCAGGCAGAGGGTGCCGAGCGTGCCAAACTGCTTGACCAGGCGATTGCCCTGATCGACAGCGAACTGGCGATCAGCACCTACTCGGACACGGTCAAGGAGATCATCAAGCTCGACGCCGACGGTTCCGCCGGCCTGAAGGACAAGTACGAGGGTGTCCTGCAAACCGCCGAGATCAAGACGGCAATGACCGAGATCCAGAAGGGCCTGCAAAATGGCACCCCGGAAGACGCTCTTGCCAAGATCGAGAAGGTGCTTGAGGAAAAGAAACCAACCGGAGAGGCTCTCCAGGAAGTCCTGTACCTCAAGTCTTTCATTAACTTTCGCAGCAACAACAAGGAAGCTGCCCAAAAGTTACTTGAAGAGGCCAAGGCAGCAGCTCCCGAAACGAAGAGAGCTGGCCAGATTGACCAGATTCTCAAGCAAACATTCGGCGCTGGATCAAAGAAGTGATCTTCCACCGGCTGTTCCATTAACAACCAGGGCGGGATGGGTACCACACCCATCCCGCTTTTTTTCTGCAAGGCATCATGAAGCTGCTGATCGTCACACCCGCCCGGCGCGGTTCCCTCTCGGGCAATTACACCACCGCCGCCCGCATCGCCTGCCTGCTCAAGGCCACCAGCGTGCAAGCAACGGTGACCGACCAGTTCGTCCGGCAGGACGCGAATCTCCTGCTGGCCATCCACGCAGACAAATCGCATCGCTCGATCACGCGGTTTCGCCAGGCTTACCCGGACCGATCATTGATCGTGCTGCTGGCCGGAACCGACATTCACCGCACCCCACTGAGTGAGGCCAGCCTTCAATCGCTGCAACTGGCCGACAGGCTGGTGGCGCTTCAGCACCGGGCAATCGACCGGCTACCAGTGTCGCTGCGCCACAAGGCAGTCACCATCCATCAGTCCGCCTGCCCGCCCGCCCGCCAAGCTCTGCCGCTGAAGGATTCCTTTGAACTGGCCGTGGTCGCCAACCTTCGCGCGGTCAAGGATCCGCTTCGCACGGCACTTGCGATTCGCGATCTTCCCAGGGAACTGCGGGTTCTTGTCACTCACATGGGCGTGTCCCTCAGTGACTCCCTGGCAGCCCGTGCAGAGCGGGAATACGCTCGGTCGAACCACCGGTATCGCTGGGTGGGAGGACGTCCGGCGCACCAGGCGCTTCGGTTGATCCAGCGGGCCAGGCTGCTGGTGGTGAGTTCACGGTCGGAGGGTGGGGCCAATGTGATTTCCGAGGCGGTCGCCTGCGGCACGCCGATCCTGGCAAGCCGAATAGACGGCAACATCGGATTGCTTGGCGACCAGTACCCTGGCTATTTTCCTGCCGGGGATACGGCGGCCCTTCGGCAGTTGATTACCCGGGCCGCCGAGGATGAAGACTACCTGGCACACCTGCGCCAGTCGGTTCTTGACCTGCAACCGGCCTTCACACCGGACACGGAACGGAACGCCTGGCTCAAACTGTTCCGTGAGCTATCTCACCAGCCCAGCGATTAGGCTGCCTGGAACCCTCCAGTGCCTAGCCTTTGACCACGACCCGAACCTGTTCGATCGCATTACTACCCGACTTTCGAAACGGCCGCGGCAGCGGCTGGCCAATGCCGTTCTGATCCACCGTGCGGCAGCGGAAGGTGTACTCCCCCTCCTCGAGCCCCGGCAGCAGGGCAGCCCAGTGGGCCTTGGATAACAGCATCGGCCAGGTTTTCGGCTTCCCGGTCTCGGGGTCAAAACCTCGTGTCGGTGTGGGAATGGTGTTGTCAGGCAATCACCCTCCCCACTCTTTTGGAGGAGGCAGGACGCTCGCGTCCTGCCAGGGGGCCTTGCTGAAATAGCGGTCACCGGCTGGCAGTTCCGCATCGCGAGGGGTGACCCAGACCTGGACCTTGCTCATACCCGAAATCCCTACCTGGGCATAACCTGTCACCGGGATCGGCTCTCCCACCTTGACCTCGGTGGGAATGGAGAGGGTGGCGGCAAATGTCTTGAGCCAGCTGTCGATATCATTATTGCCGCCGATATAGGTGTCGTTCGCGGAGGCCAGGTTGGTCAGAACGACATCCGTGATCCACTTGACCGACTTGAACCCGTAGGCCTCTGGCACCACGATCCGCACCGGCCCCCCGCGCTGCGGGGTGAGAAATTCGCCGTTGAGCTTGTAGCAGAGAATCACCGGGGGAAGGCCCAGGGGATCTTCCAGGATCCGGCCAATCGGCATCGTGCTTCGGAACATCTGGGCCGGCTTGTCGTTGTGGTAACCATAGTAAAAGAGTCGGCGAACGTTCTGGCGAGGCTGAACCTTCCAGATCACATCCCGCAGCGGCACACCCTCCCAGATCCCCATCCCCAGCGGGCAACCGATATTGTTACAGGTCATCACCTTGGGGAAGCGGACGGCCTTGTCGCGGGCCATGTCCATCAGCGCCTTGAAATCAAATGCCGTCCCATTTTCCTTTGTCAGCGGGGTCCGCAAGTCCGGCTTGTTCTCCGGGTCGCCGCGAACTTCCATCTGCCAGGTATCCCGAGTCAGGCCCACCTTGACTCTTTCGTCCTCCGGCAGCGTGTGGGGAATCGGATCACCGCGAGACACATCCCTGAAACTATCCTGGCTGGTCAGGTACGTCTCCAGGCCGGCAATGGCTTTCTCCAGAAGCGGTGGGGTCGATTCAGCCGATGTCGACCGCCAGCTTCCCAGGGCGGCAGTTCCTGCCACCCCCAGTTGCATAAAGA
>CAYYZW010000356.1:0-9290 GCA_964476375.1 uncultured Pirellulaceae bacterium | reverse complement strand
GCACGCCGCCAACCAGGATTCGCGGGGTGAGCCGCCTGCGGTGCGTACTCAACAGCCAGGCCACCCCGATCATGACAAAGAACCCCAGCAGGCTGGTCAGTCGCAAGCTCAGCATGACACGGCTCTTCCTACCCGTCAGGTGTTAAATATACGGTCACCGGCATCCCCCAGTCCGGGGACAATAAACTTCACATCATTGAGGCACTCATCGATCACGCAGACGTGAATTTCCACATCGGGACACAGCTGCTGGACGGCCGCGACCCCCTCCGGGGCGGCGATAATGGAAAGCAGCTTCAGGCGTGGCACACCCCAGCGGGAGAGTGTCTCGAGCGCCGCCACCGCCGAACCACCTGTCGCCAGCATGGGATCCAGTACCAGTGCCACGTCGACCGGTGGATGGCCCTCGAGCTTGCTGTAATATTCCACCGGCGTCGCCGTCTCCTCGTCCCGGTACATTCCAAGATGCCAGACGCCGGCCGTGGGAACCAGTTCCAGCAGCGGGTCGACCATCCCCAGGCCGGCCCGCAGGATCGGCACCAGCCCGATCGACTGGGAAAGTCGTTCACCACCGGTCTCCACCAGCGGGGTCTGTACGCGGACAGGTTCCAGCGCGAGGTCCGAGGTCGCCTGGTAAGCCAGGATGGTCGCCAGTCGCGAGACCAGCCTGCGAAATTCCTCCGGAGAGGTCTGGGCACAGCGCAGCTGGGCCAGGTGGTGTTTGACCAGGGGATGCGAAAGTTCAACCACGTGGGCCATGCCTGACTCCAACAGCGTGCTGTATCCTGCGGCAGGAAGCACAACTCCCGCCCGCATGTTATTTAAGTCGAGCAGCCAGTGGCACACAAGCGACCCCGGCCCAATCCAGGCTGCCTTGCGTCAACCGCGACACCCGATACGATTGACCTTTCCACTCCCAGCACAGACCGAGGGAATTTCTTTTCCCGAACGGAAAGTACCGATGCACGCGGTTTTTATTACCCGATCTCTTTCTGTCATGCTGCTGTGGATAGTCAGCTCGATGCCGCTGACGGCTGCAACCAAGAAACCGGCGACGCCCCAGCGGATGCCCGCGGGTCTTACCCAGCACCAGCTCTGGAAAATAAACACGCGGCACCTCCCGGCGTACGACATCCAGGAGTCCGGCGCCCACCAATGGACCTACGAGGCCTTCCAGGATGGTCTCTGGCAGCCATCAACCAGGGAAGCCTTTGACAGGGACAAGGAGATTCCCACCTGTATTGTCGTGCACGGCAGCCCTGCCTCGGACGAATATGTCATGGCCCTCTCGATGGACGTCTACTATTCCCTCTCCCGTTTTCTCGGACCGGAAAAAACAATCCGCATCGTGATCTGGTCGTGGCCGGCAGACAAGAAGCACACAAGCCTGATCAAGGATTTTCGAGACCAGACCATCCGCGGGGAGCGGCAGGGATATTACCTGGCCCACTTTATCGATGACCTGCGAGAATCCTGTCCCGTGATGATCGTCGGGTACAGCATGGGAGCCCGGACGACATCCGCCGCGCTGCACCTGATAGCCGGGGGCCGGGTGGAAGCGACCCCCGCCTTCCAGGCTCGCCAGGCGAGCAGTCGAGCCATCATCGGGGTCCTCGTTGCCGGCGCGATTGATACCACCTGGCTCGCTCCCGGCAGCCGGTATGACCGTGCCGTCGGCCAGACCGAGCATTTCCTGGTCACCGTCAACAGCCGGGATCCTATCCTGCAGCGGTATCCCCGGCTCTACGGCAGCAAGAAAGCGATCCAGGCGTCAATTGGATTTCGAGGCATCGCCAACCGGACGGCACTGCGGGAAAACGCCGACCACTACACGCAGATTGATATCACCCGGGATGCGGGGCCGACCCACGATATTCGCAGCATCACTCGCTCGCGGCCCCTGCTGGAAAAAATATCGGAATTCACTTTTGAGTTGCTGCTAAAAAAATAGCGGCCGCCACTACCCCCCGGCGTCTGCCTTGGCTTTCTTTTCCTGCGCTGCTGAGAGATCCGGATTGGGCGCAGCCTCCCCCTTCTCGTGGCCCAGGATCCACTTCACGCCCCCCAGCAGCGACTGCTGGTACGTCGGGTTCGTCCAGACATCTTCCCGGTGCCCCAGGCTCATGTGCATCACGCGGCCCTCTCCATACTGTTTCACCCAGCAGATCGGAATATGGTAGGGCTTCTTGAGTTGTGTCTTGGCCATATTCAAACTCATCAGCACGCGTACTTTTTCCGGCTGCCAGTTCTTGAACTGGTAGATTTCATCCTTGAGCGTGAATTCCCCGCCCCACGGCTTGGCCACCGGATGGTCCGGTTCGTGGACCGTGATCGTGACGGTGGAGCCGGCACCCCAGGGATGGCCGTTGAAGGTACCGCCGATCATATCCCAGTAGGGCTTGTAGTCCTTATAGGTATCCGCCGCCGAATGGGTACCGATAAAACCGTGCCCTTTCTGCTTGAGCCAGTCATTAAAGAAGTAGTCCAGATCCTCTTGCTTGATCGGCAGTTTGCCGGTCGTGTAGAACATCACGATGTTGTAATTCTGCAACTTTTCCCTGGTGAAATCCGCTGCCGTGTCCTGTGTGCAATCGACCCGGAAGAGATTACTTGAGACCCCCAGTTCGGTCATCACTCGTTCGGCGGGAGCCAGGGGCTTGTCCCCCCGGTTTACTGACCCGTGTCGAAAACCGGCACTCTGGGTCACCATCAGGATTCGACCCTTTTCTGGTTTCTCGGCAAAGAGAGTGCCGCCGGTCAGCACCAGGACAATGGCCACCACAGCCAGGGCACGTTGATTACATCGCATCGGATGGATCCTTATTGCTTTTCTGCGAACTGGGTAAGAATGATTACTTTGTCTTTTCCGGCCTGACAACGTGAAGGATCATTGGCAGCGAGACCTGGTTTCCCTCCACCTTGGCAACCGCATGAAACAGGCGACGGGTTTCCTTCACCCAGGGTTCGGCGGCAAGGAAAATCGTCCGCTGGTGCTGGTTCTCCGGAATCAGAACCCCGCTGAGTCCGATATCGTTCACAATCACGCCGTGCGGAAGATTCTCGACATCAAAGGAAATGCGGGCATTCAAGCCAAACCGCTCGACGCTCAAGCGGCACTCGGCCATCTTACCAGCCACGATCGTCACTTCTAGTGGTTCTGCAGCCACCCGTTCCGGAGGATGCCATGACTCGGTGGTATAGGAAAGCTGAAAGTGACCGAGGTTATGGTACTTCACACTGCTGGTACATTTGATCGTGACCGTCAGCACCGCTCCCCCGGGTATGTCGCCGGGCTCCTGGAAGTCCAGTTCCACCCAGTGCGACGGATCCTCTCCGTTTTTCACGACCGGGTAGACCCCACCTTGCTCTCGGGCAACTGCCCAGCCTGTTTTCTCATCCCCGTCGGAGATCCCGGCGACGTCCCAGCCAGCCTGGGAATAATCGGCCCGCACCCGGTCAATCATGACTTCCACCGGCCCGGTCGAACCATCCCGGGGTGTCGCCGTCACCATGATCTCACTGATCACAAAATTCCCATTATCCGGGGCCCGCCCCGGAGATCCTGCCGGCAGGCTCGTGTGGGCCAGGGCATCCATCCGAAGCGAACGGATCCCTCGGGCAATCGTGCTGGTGGTCACCACGTATGTCTCTGACTCGTGATTCTCTCCTCCTGCCAGCAAAGACTGGTCCGCCAGTGTCACCAGCGATGTGCCGGCACCGGTGGCCATCGCCTGGCGGGGCGCCAGTATCGTCCAGGGCCGTTTGATCGCGCCGGTGAACTGGCTGACCGGAAGCAGGCTCCCGTCGTCCGGTGTCATGTGAACGACCACCTTGGCCCGTGGCACCAGCTTGATCGTCCCCAGCGTGCCGGCCGGCTTGACCACCTCGCTGCCTGCAACCATGGCCGTCGCAGTCAGCCGCGAGGTGCCCCAGTTCGTGGCATTGGTCTCCGGTGCCCCGGGCATCGCATGGATCACACCCCGTGCACGCGTGTGCCCCGCCTCGATGACCAGGGGCGTGGTGACCTGGAAACCCGGGGGAACCGATTCGATATCCACCCGCACAGGCCCCTGGAAGTCATCGCTCCGCACCACCCGGACGGCAAAGGCCTTGCCATTGCCTGCATTGACCTGCGGGTTCATCCCCTCCACGCTGATACTGAAATCGGGGCTGGGACGCCGGAGGATCAACCGGTAATCAAACTTTTCCCCCTCGAACCCGCGTACATCCTTGACCCGCACGAGGTAGTCCCCATCCTGCGGGGCAACAAAATTGATCCGCGAATCCCGGCCGAGCTTGCGCTCGCCATCGTCATCGTTCTCGTAATTGACCGTAAAGACCGGCAACCCGTTGTCCGGAAGTACCGTGCCGGTCGGGTACGGAATCACCACGTAGCAGAGCTGACCAAGCGGGTGCGATCGGGCCGTGGTATCGAAAAATGTGTGCCGGCTTCCATCCTCCGGATAAAACAACGATTCGGAATCCGGCCCGCGCCGCTGTCGAAAATGCTTGATCACCTCGCCGTTGATATAGACATACTCGTTCAGGAGCATCTCCTCGTAGTTTTTCAATCGCGCCCCGCGCTGGTCGGACGTGATAGCCCGGAATTCCACTTCCGAGTCCCTGACGGCACGCAGCAGCAGGCGGGGTACCGGCCGGCCATCGGACGTGAGGATTTCGATCATGCTGTCGAGCTCCGACTTGTCCGCCGCCGCCCGTGTTTCAATGACCCATTGATCACCCCGGCTGGCCTGAAAACGGTAAAGATCCACGTCTGCCAGGCCCTCTGGCGCGCCGGAAAAGATCTTCCCCCGAACCACGGCCGGAAGCGAAACCAACCTCGCCTTCTCCGGCTGGTCGTTCGGCTCCTGCTCGTCCTGCGTCTCCAGAGAGTCCACCGCAGGCTGCTCCCCATAGCTGACAAGTCCCAGCGGCTCGAAGTAGGCTTCCAGCTGCGCCCCCTCGGCGACGGAAATCGCCGTCCGTGCCGTGACACGTTCCCCGTCCAGTTGCCCCATCAGGAGCAGGTCGTCGGCAGCGGTCACCAGGGCCGTGACCCAGTCCCCTTCACGTGGCAGGGTCCGTCGCAGCGACATCGTGTCGGCATTCCAGGTCTTGACCAGCGAATCTTCGGCACTACTGACCAGCACCTCCCCGTCCTGCGAGTAGGCCAGCTTCAGAATGGCCCCCTGGTGCGCAAAGACCGAGTAGCGGAGTGGATTTGTTCCTCCCCTGCCGTTGTCGCTGATCTCCCAGACCCGGATACGGTTATCGACCCCGGCGGCCGCCAGTTGTTTTCCATCCGGCGAGAACGCCAGGCAGTAGAGTTCCTTGAGCGACTGGTTCAGCGTATCAAGCCGATTTCCCGTGGCCACGTCCCAGAGCTTGACCGTGCGGTCATCGCTGGCCGTGGCGAGAATATGTCCCCGCGGATGGAAGGCGAGGTCGTGGATCGATCCATTATGGCCCCTGATCTCATGCAACGGTGCCCGACTGGCAAGATCCCAGATCACGAGGGTGCGGTCATAGCCGGCGGTCGCCAGAAACTTCCCTGACGGATCCAACGCCACACCAAAAACCGTGTCACGATGGCCCCGCAGGGAGAATTTCTTCCTGCCGGACTGCGGATCCCAGACAATTGCCTCGCCAAAGATCCCTGTCTCTCCCCCGCCCGTCACCATCATCTTGCCGTCACGGGAAAAACAGATACTGTTGACAACTCCCTCTGCCGGCTGGAACTGGCGGTACTTCTTTCTGCCGTCGAGCGATTCAATCGTGACTCGGTGCGTCCGGGCCACAGCGACAAGGCCCTGGCCGCGCCCCCGTGGCATGAACGCCATGCTCGTGATCGGCTCCCTGACCCGGCCGTCCGGTTGAATCCGTGGTGTCACCAGCGTGGCCGGCGGGGATGTCCCATCCGGCCCCGGAGCCCCACCGTCGATCCACCTCTGCAGCAGTTCGATCTCTGCCACCGAGGGCCCCTCGGTCCCTTCCGGCGGCATGGCGGGTCGACTGCGACCGTCCAGCACACGTACCAGTCGACGCAGTTTGGCGTGCCCGGCGGTCACCACCGAGCCCCCCTTGCCACCGCTCGACAGGCCGGCAAATGTCTCCAGGTCCAGGCCCCCCTCACGATCCTCCGGGTTGTGGCAGGCGACGCAGTATGTCCGCAGGATCGGCAACACCTCCCCGTTAAAGGAGGGCACCACCTGTTTCGTTTTCTCCTGACCGGCAAGCGGGCCTGCCAGCAGCAGCCCGGCTATCGCCAGCAGGTATTTCCAGTGATATGTCATTCCGCGCCTGATCCCTTCCCAGGACCCTAGTGGTTAAAGAGAAATTCCCGGCTGGTGAGAAGACTCCAGTAGAGATCCTCCAGGACCTGCCGCCGCTCGCTTCCGCCATCCTCTTTAATCAGGGCCGACAATTGAGACGCTTCCACATCGCTCGGTCGGCGGGAAAGCACTTCCAGGTAGGCCGATTCGATCACCTGCCTGTCTTCTCCACCAGACGCGAGCACCTGGCTGATCCTGTTTTCCTTCGCCTGCAGCTTCTCGTTGAGCGTCTTGCCGTTGTAGAGATGAAGAACCTGGGTCATGCTCGGCTCATCACTCCGTTCGCATTCGCAGGTAATCACCCTGTCGGGACGACCAAAGGTGGAAAGAAAATAGGACTCGATGTTACTGTCGGGCAACTGCAACGCCCGGGTGCCCTCGGGCTGGTCCTTGAAAACAGTGGGGACGTCGGTCACCTGCGAGATGGCATCGAGCAACACCTCGGCCTGCAGTCGACGGGGATAGTAACGGGAATAGAAGCGGCCATCGGTTTCATTCCCCTCGGTGGTCCGGCTGGAACGCTGGTAGCTGCTGGAAAGCAGGATCGCCCGAACCAGTTTTTTCAGGTCAAAATCCTGCTTGACCAGGTAGTCCGACACGGCATCCAGCAGCGGTTCATTGCTGGCCGGGTTGGTAACCCGCATGTCGTCCACTTTTTCCACCAGGCCGACACCAAAAAAGTTCGCCCAGACGCGATTGGCGATCGAGCGGCTAAAGTAACGGTTATCAGGGGACGTCAACCAGCGGGCCAGGTGGATCCGTCGGTCGGTCGGATCCTCAAAAGCCACCGGGTCCGCGTCCAGCGGGCGAGGGGCCTGGGGCCGCCCGGTGCTTGGCTGAAGCAACTCACCCTGGGTATCGGAAAAAATAATCCGGGAGCCCTTGCCCCGCACGCGGGAGAACATGTTGGCCATCCCGTAATACTGGTCGTTGGTCCATTTTTCCAGTGGGTGGTTATGGCAGCGGGCACAGTTGATCGAAAGGCCCAGGAATGCCTGGGCCACCGTCTCTGACATGTCCTCCGGGGACTGGTGCAGGGAGTAGAAGTTGGCCGCCCCGTTCTCGCTGGTACTTCCGTTGGCTGTCACCACCTGCCTGACAAGTTCATCCCAGGGCATGTTTTCCTTGACACGTTCGCGAATCCATCCGTAATAGGCCTTGGCCGGATCCGCACCGAGGGTCTTCCCGTTTGCCAGCAGCAGGTCCGACCACTTGTAAGCCCAGTAATCGATATACTCCGGTCGAGTGAGCAGTTCATCTACCAGGGCCACCCGCTTTTCCTCCGATGGCCGGGCGTCGTCCAGGAACGCCCTGACCTGGTCACTGGAAGGAATCATCCCGGTTGCATCAAGATAGACACGGCGGATAAAGGTGGCGTCGTTGGCACGCGGAGAGGGAGGAATATTCAGGGCCTGGAGCTTGCCGAGCACGTGTTCATCGATGAAGTTATTTCGCTTTTCCTTCACGAACAACCCGGGGTCAAGCTGGTTGTTGTAGGGAACGGTCAGGAAGGCCAGTTCGTTCAGGTTCAAGTACCAGACCTTGATCGCTCCCTCACCGGGGCCGACAACCTCGACCTCCCCATGCCTGCCCACGGTTGCCACGCTGCGGTTGACGGTCGTGTATTTCGCCCAGCGGGTGACATCCTCCACGTGCCCGTCGTCAAAGTATGCCTGCACGACAAGCTGCTGCCGTGTCCCTGGTTTCTGGCTGGAATACGCGGGCAAGACCTCGATTCGCTCGATCACCGCGTCCTGGTCGGAGGGGCCGGGAGTCCCTGCGGCAATCCACTCGGCGAGCACCTGGTATTCCGGCCCGTGAACCTCCAGCCGCACTCCTCCCTTGTGAGGAATCGCCCCGGTCGGCTTGGTCAGTATCAAACTGCGGCCCGGGTCCGACAGCACCACTCGACGGCCTCGAGCCTGGCGGGTGAGATAGGAATAGTCTGCCTGCAGGTCAAACCCAAAGAGTGTCAGGCGAAACCCGTTCTGGCCGGCCCGGGCACCATGACAGGCACCGCTGTTACAGCCCGACTTGGAAAGTACCGATTCGACGTGGTTCCGGAAACTCCACTGGAACAGATCCTCCTGC
Source organism: uncultured Pirellulaceae bacterium (assembly GCA_964476375.1). Lineage (GTDB taxonomy): Bacteria > Planctomycetota > Planctomycetia > Pirellulales > Pirellulaceae > SAT2750. The sequence goes on along the minus strand of CAYYZW010000356.1, from coordinate 867 downwards.
CCCGTCACGATCACTTCCGCCGTCGCCTGCCGCTCCCCCACCTTCGCGGTGATCACCGCTGCCCCGTTCTTCACCGGGACCACGAAACCCTCTTCGACCCTGGCAACCGCGGGATCACTGCTGACCAGCTCCAGCTGCCCGGTCACCTGGCCCTGGTACCGCCCCTCGACCACATCCTGGACGATCAGTCTTTGCCTCGCTGCGGTACTGGACAGCGTAATCCGAGGAGGCAGGATCTCCATCTCCGCGGCGACCGGCCGCTCTCCGCCCGGGAGGCAGAAAGCAAGCAATGCCAGGGCACCTGTTCGAAACACGTTCATCGGCTTGGGATCCTGTCCGTGCTGTGAAACGATGCCGGCCACAACCGACCCGTGTCCTTCCGGTTAAAACAGCTCGCGAATCGGGTGCTTGCCAAAATCCACCAGCGGGAAGGGGCGTCCCGACGGGCCTGGGAGCGTCGTCTCCTGGTCAATCCCCAGGCTCTCAAACACGGTCGCCACGATTTCCGATGGATCCACTGCCCGCTCGGCAGGATAACCACCAATCGGGTCACTATGTCCGATCACCTGCCCACCCCGCACACCTCCCCCGGCAAAGTACACGGTAAAGCACTGGGGCCAGTGGTCTCGCCCACCGGCCGGGTTAATGCGTGGCGTGCGACCGAATTCACTCAGGTTGCAGACCAGCGTATTGTCAAGCAGTCCCCGATCGGTCAGATCCTCGATCAGCGTACCGTAGGCCTGGTCGTACATCGGAGCGACGATATTCTTCATGCCCTCGATCGAGGTAAATGGCTTGCTGCCATGAATATCCCAGGTGATTTCATCGAACACGGTGAGGAATGTATTGACCGTCACAAAACGGACC
>CAYYZW010000355.1:0-4415 GCA_964476375.1 uncultured Pirellulaceae bacterium | reverse complement strand
TCAACAGCCCGATCTATGGGTCCAGGAGTACGCCGCTGCAATTGAGGGGGAAGCGGGACGAATTGATCATGCCCCTGCCGGGTGACCGGATCCAGGGAGCGGGACTTTTCAAGTCCTATGATCCTGCCACGGGAAAGCTGCTCTGGAAGTGCGACGGTCTTGGGAACGAGGTTTACGCGATGCCTATTCCCTCACCTGCTGGTGACCTGGTGGTCGGTATCTCCGGCCACAATGGGCCGGCGATGGCGGTCCGTACCGGTGGAAACGGGGACGTTAGCGCCACGCACCAGCTCTGGCGGACCGTGGAAAAAAATCCGCAGCGGGTCAGCAGCGGGGTGATTGATGGCAAGCACCTTTACATTGCCAATGCCAATGGCACGCTGGACTGCCTGGTGGCCGGCAGCGGCGAACTGGTCTGGAAGGGGCGCCTGGGAGGCAACCTCTGGGGATCCATGCTACTGGCCGACGGGCGACTTTACCTGAGCAACTTTGACGGGGACACCTTCGTGGTTCGGTCGGGGGAGGAATTCGAGCTGCTGGCTACCAACCAGTTGGCCGAGCCGCTCTATGCCGCGCCCGCCGTCAGCGGCGGGGCGATCTTCCTTCGCACCCACAAGCACCTCTACTGCATCGGTCGTGGCGAGGGGAACTAGTCGACCGTTACCTTGCCGGTCGCGGCCCATTCCACGCCACGGCAGAGCAGTTTCTGGTAGGAGGCATTCTGCTTCGAGTCCAGCCCGTGTCCGAGTACGTTGTGGACCACGCGGCCCTTGCCATACGCTTTCACGAACACGATCGGCTCCACCTTGTTACTCCAGTCCGAGAAGGCTGTTGCCAGCACTTCGATTGGTGCGTCCCCTGTGAGCTTGGCGTAGAGCTCGTCCTCGGTCTTGAAATCCTTGATACCGGCCGTGATCGGGTGCTTGGCATTCTTGATGTTGACCGTGAACTCACCATAGGGACCGTGGCCGCCGGTGCCCTTCTTCCAGACGCGTCCGATCAGGTCACCGTGTTCTTTCCAGTCCTGGAAGGAACTGCAGGCAAAGTGCAGGGCCACCACGTTGCCGCCGTTCTTGGCATAGTCGAGCAGGCCGGCCTTGGCCTTGTCGCTTGGATCCGGTTCGTTCCAGAAACCGTAAAGCAGGACGATGACGGGATAGTCCTTGAGCGTGGGCGAGGCAAAAACCTCCTTGTCCTTGCTGACGGTCACGTCAAAGCGGCCTGTTTTGACCAGGATGGCCTGGACCAGCTTGGTGGAATCCTCCCATTTGTGGGATCCGACGTCAAAGCCGGTGACGATCAACACGTCGACCTTCTTCTCGGCGGCTTCTCCCATCATGCCACTAAAACTCACTGCCAGGATACTCAGCACGATACAGATGGACTTGTGTAGATTTTTCATCAAAACTCTCCAGGACGGGGGGATTACTTGTGCCGGGTGGTATCTCTCAAATGGTTGCTATCCTTATATAGAGCGGATTGTATCGGATGCGGTGGTCGGAAGAAATAAACCCATCCGATCTTCGATCGGAAAAACATGGAACATCGTCGTTCCAGGACACGTCGAATACTACAACAGGGAAAGAAGGCCATGGAAATACATCCCACGTGGATGACACAGATGGTACGTTCCGATGATGAAAATTCCGATCGCGAGTATTCTGCTTCTGGGTGTCGTGCTGCTGGGCTGTGAGACAACGACACCACTGCCGTCACCCCAGGCTGGCCAGCAGGATAATCAGCAGGTGGAGCCGGCACGGAAAAAGAAATTATTCTTCTACCAGGAGGAAAAAGGACCTGGCTTCAAGATCATCCGGACGTTACTCACGAACAGCGAGGAGTACGAGTATCGAACCGGCATGGGAGGGGATGAACAGGGAGCCCGCATCAGCAGGGGACCAGCCCACGCTGTAAAAAGTGAAATAGTGCGGGACCTGAGCACGAATTTTGAGCCGGTCTACCGGTACCAGCCCGAACCCGGTTATGTCGGTACCGACCAGGTCGAGATCACGCTTGTCGATATCGAGATTGGCAGTGGCCCGGATGATGCAAAAACAAGGGAATACAGGGTGGTGATTGAACTGGAGGTCGTTGCCGAATGAGGATAGCCCCTTACTGAAAGAGTGCTTCCTTCTGCCGGCGGGTCAGCTTCTTGATCGCCAGTTCCCGTTTCAGGGCCGGACTCTGACCGGACTGGTTTTCCTGGTACTCGAGTCGGACTGGCAGACGGCATCGCGTGTAGCGCGAGGCCGTTCCCGCATTATGCTGATCCAGACGGCGGTCGATATCCTTGGTAATCCCTGTATAGAGGGTCCCGTCCGCACAGCGGAGGATATAGACAAACCACCTGTCCTGGTCAGCCAAAACGGTATCCTTCCCGGTTTTCCTTGGATCCGTCACGGTAAAGAACGGCAAAAGGTGGGTTTCCTTTTCCTTTTCCGCCTGAAAACCGTGTTCGTGAAGAATCAAAAAACAAGGTATAATGCGATAGACCCGCTTTGAACAGTCTTAATTTGGTGGCGATCGTTCCTGCCTGGTCGCCCTGTACACAGGTATCCGGATCTGATGAACATACTGACACCACGGAATCGCCTTTCCTGCTGGCCGCCGCAGTTTTTTGTGGCAGTCATGCTCCTGGTGCTGGCTGCTCCGGACCTGACGCTGCCGGCAGATGAGAAGATCGATTTCTTCGAAAACAAGATCCGGCCGGTTCTTGTCAAGCACTGTTACCAGTGCCACAGTGCCAAGGCAAAAGCAGTCAAGGGAGACCTGCTCCTGGACAGCAAGGCGGGCATGCTCAAGGGGGGGGATTCCGGCCCGGCGATCGTGATTGGTGAACCGGCCGAGAGTAACCTGATCAAGGCACTCAAGTATGACGGTTACGAGATGCCTCCAGAGGGAAAGCTCTCCGAGGCCATCATCTCGGATTTCGAGCAGTGGATTTCCACTGGTGCCGTGGATCCCCGGACCGGGGATGCTCCCCTGGCGTCCAGCGGCATCAATTATGCCGAGGCACTCAAGTTCTGGTCTTTCCGGCCTCTCGCTCCCGCGGATCCCCCGAGAATTCGAACCAGGAACTGGGTGGTGACCGATATCGATCGCTACATTCTTTCATCGCTGGAAAAGCAGAAACTCTCTCCTGCCGACCCGGCAGCCCCGGGGACCCTGCTTCGGCGTGCGTACTTTGACCTGGTCGGGTTGCCTCCCTCACCGGAGCAGTTACAGGCATTTCTCTCGGACGAGACGGAGGAGGCCTTCGAGAAAGTGATCGACCAGTTGCTCAAGTCCCCCCAGTACGGGGAACGATGGGGGCGGCACTGGCTGGACGTGGCCCGTTACGGGGAAGACCAGGCGCATACTTTCAAGGCCCGCAGGTACCCGCTCGGGTACCGTTACCGGGACTGGGTGGTCGCGGCGATCAACCAGGATATGCCCTATGACCAGTTCCTGGTCAACCAGATTGCCGGGGACCTGACCGGGGAGCCTGACCGTCACGAGCGGCTGGCAGCCCTGGGGCTGTTTGCCCTCGGCCCGGTCTATTATCAGGACAACGGCGAAAAGGCAAAGGCGCTGGCGGACGAGTGGGATGATCGGGTCGATACGCTGACGCGGGGCATTCTTGGCCTGACGGTCTCCTGTGCCCGCTGCCATGATCACAAGTTCGATCCGATCACGATGCGCGATTACTACGGCCTGACCGGCATTTTTTCCAGTAGCCAGTACCGCGAACGGCCGATTGCGCCGGACCAGGTGATTGCCGCGCGGAAGGTGGCCGATGATGCGCTCAAGGAGCAACAACTGGTGGTGGATCGTTACCTGGCCGACCAGGCACGCCAGCTGCGTCCCACGCTGGTGGAGGAGATTGCCCGTTATGTGATGGCGTCCTGGACGGTCATGAACCAGAGCAAGGGGGGCGAAAAACCCAAGAAAGTGGCAGACCAGCTGGCCAAGCAGCAGAAACTGAGCCCCACGCTTCTGATCCGCTGGGTTGGTTACCTCTCGCCGGTCAAGAATGCCAGCCAGAAAGCGCTCCGCCCGCAACTGGCTCCCTGGTGGGAACTCATCGCGTCGCAGGATGCCACGAAAGATCTTTCCGGGGACGAGCAGGCCCAGGAAGCAGTTCGGGAGTTTGCAGATTCGCTTCAGCTTCAGGCCGAACAGCTCCTGCCACAGCGAGAGGAGATCCTGGGACATTTTGGCGCCAACCTGGCCTTTGTGGATGGCAATGATCGCGCGGAGGTACCGGCCGGAGAGATCCCGCTGGGAAATCTGTTTGATGATTCATCCGCGGTCAGCCTGGATGCGGCTGTCAGTTCGGATAAGTTCAAGGCGACGGCCGATGCCAAGGACCTGGGTGTGGATCGTGTTGCCCTTGGGTTGGATGGTACCCAGGAAATTGCCGATGGGATACGTTT
>CAYYZW010000354.1:0-7804 GCA_964476375.1 uncultured Pirellulaceae bacterium | reverse complement strand
GGAGAGGATGACAGGTCTAGTGAAGTGCTTTACAAGGCACTGCGGATTGACCGCGTCAGGCGACTGCACCTGCTGGTGTTCATGCTAAAGGTCAGCATGGTCGATGAGAAAGGCAGTTAGACTTGCAAGGGAATTCTGCTGGGGCTGGACAAGCAGAGTGGCGAGACGATCCTGGACCAGAAACGGCAGTATGGCGATGTCGTCTATTCGATCACGGCCAGGCCCGAGAAACAGCTTGTGGAACTGCTCTTTCGATCCGGAACGATCCGGCTTTATTACACCAGGGAGGCTCCTCCGGTCGATGCCCAGGAAAAAGAACCGATGCCCGGCAAGCCGACCGAACCGGGGAATGTTCCCGCCAGACCAAAACCGACACCCCTTACTCCTGCCGACCAGATACGGAATCTCTTTCGGCGACTGGAGCGGGATATTTCCAGGCAGTTACGTTAGCTTCCTGGATCGGCCGAGGGTTCTCGATCATGCCAGCCCGCTTGATCGTTTCCGCTTGGTGGTATCAAGTAAGGCTGTGGAACACCGACAGTATTTTTTGCGGGCGCCTGTAGCTCAGGGGATAGAGCAACGGTTTCCTAAACCGTAGGTCGCAGGTTCGAATCCTGCCAGGCGTGTTTTGAAAGCGTTTTTTCTTTTCTTGGTGCGATCAGGGGCGGTTGATACAATAAGCGAGCGGTGCCCGGCGAGGGGTACTTGTTCAAGGTGGTAACCAAGGTGACACCATGGTGGGAACCGGATGCGCGGGCTATCGGCAGGCGATGCTCAGTCGCCGGATGTTCCTCGGGGCAGGCCCTGGGTGCCTCAGCCTGCCAGCCATCCTGGAAGGACGAGCGATGGCTGCAGTCGCCGGGCAGCTTCCGGCCGACACGGCGGTGATCCAGTACTGGCTGGGGGGTGCGGCAAGCCACCAGGAAACTTACGACCCCAAGCCTGACGCTCCAAGTGACTTTCGCGGGCCCTTCAAGACGATCTCGACCAATGTGCCCGGGATCCAGATCTGTGAAACACTGCCGATGCACGCCAGCGTGATCGACAAGGTGACCTTGATCCGCAGCATGGGGCACGACAACAGTGACCACCAGCATGGCATGCACTGGTGCCAGACAGGCCATGATGCCAAGGCCAACGGGGTGAATCCCTTCAAGGGCTCAAGTCACCCGTCGATCGGCTCGATAACAGGCCTGGTGCGTGGAGCCAATCACCGGGCAATGACGCCGTATGTTCACATCGGTTATCCGCTCGACACGGTTCCCGGCCGACACTATCCCCACAGTGCAGCCTACCTTGGCCGGCAACACGATCCCTACGTGATTCTCGACAAGAGGACAGGTGACGGAAAGGATCCGGGACAGGACCGCGAATTCCGCGTCGGCAATCTCGACCTGGCGGACGGGTTGACCCTCTCGTCCCTGGCCAGTCGACGCCAGTTGCTGGCGCGGATTGACCGTCTGCGGCGCGAGGCTGACCACTCGGGAATGATGGATGCGATGGACCATTTTCAGCAGTCGGCGTTCGAGATGATCGCCGGACCCCGTGCCAGGAAGGCTTTTGACCTGGAGTCAGAAGACCAGCGCACGCGGGAACGTTACGGACCGACACGGCCCGGGCAAACGGCGCTGCTGGCACGTCGCCTCGTGGAGGCGGGTGTGACGTTCGTCACGGTTGTCGATCCGGGCATTGGACTCAGTAGTTCAGGATGGGACCTGCACCGTCAGCTGGAACCGGGCATGAACAAGGCCTGCCCTCGCATGGACCGGGCGGTAACGGCGTTGATCGAGGATCTCCACGAGCGCAGCCTGGACAAGAAAGTGCTGCTGGTTGTCTGGGGTGAGTTTGGTCGTACACCGAGGATGAACAAGGATGCCGGGCGTGACCACTGGGGTGATTTGCAGAGTGTGCTTGTTTCGGGAGGGGGCTTCCGCTGTGGACAGGTGATAGGTGCATCGACCTCCAAGGGAGAAATTCCCAGGGACCGCCGCCTCTGGCCCTACGATATGCTTGCCACGATGTACCACCATCTTGGGATCGATATTCACAGGGAATTTCATAACCTGGCAGGACGGCCGATTCCGATCCTGGCCAGGGGTACCCCCATTCGTGAACTGCTTTGACATCTGCCGGCAGAAAAAATCTCCTGGCCCTGTGAACAAGCAAGCTGGCAGGTGATATGAACAGGATGGTTATGAACAGGCACCACTTGTCGTCGACGCTCTGCTGGTGTCTTGGAATAGGACTCCTGTTCGCTCCTGCCGGGATCGCTGCGGACACGCCGCGATCCTTTGCCGCCCTCGGCGGTGAGTACAAGCGGCAGGTGCGGCCGCTGCTGGAACGATTGTGCCTGGAATGCCATGCGACGGCTGTCAAGGAAGGGGACCTGGATCTTGAACGGTTTGCCACGATCCGGGGTGTGCGGGCTGACGAGGGAGTCTGGCTGAAGGTGGTCGAGATGCTCGACAACGGGGAGATGCCACCGGAGGACGCGGAACAACCCACGGTGTCAGAACGGGAGGGTCTGCGGAAGTGGGTCGAACAGTTCCTTCATGCCCAGGCGCTGGACCGTGCCGGGGATCCCGGGCCGGTGGTCTTGCGGCGGCTGAATAATGCCGAGTTCACCTACACGCTGCGTGACTTGACAGGGGTTCCGCTGGATCCTGCCCGTGAGTTTCCCAGCGAGGGAGCTGCCGGGGAGGGTTTTACGAACACGGGCAACGCGCTGGTGATGTCGCCCGGCCTGCTGCGGAAATACCTTGATGCGGGAAAGGAGATCGCCGCGCACGCGGTCTTGCTGCCGGACGGGTTTCGATTCTCGCCCAACACGACGCCGCGCGACTGGACCGATGAGAGTCTGGCAGAGATTCGTGCATTTTATAGTGACTTCAGTGTCGTCGAGAAGCTTGCGGACCACTACGGGTACGGCATGTCCCATCTTGGAAACGCGGGCCGCTTGCCGCTGGAGAGGTACTTTGCCGCAACGCTTGCCGAACGCGATTCGCTCCGGGCGGGTGACAAGACAATCGAGGGCGTTGCGAAGGAACATGGCCTGAATGCCAAGTACCTCGGCCTGCTGTGGTCGGCGCTGACCGGGGATGACCGGTCACTCCTGTTGGATGACCTGCGTTCGCGATGGCGCCGTGCCGGGCTGGAAGGTGCCGTGGGACTGACCCGCCATGTACTGGACTGGCAGAAAGGACTCTGGACGTTCAACCCGGTCGGGCTGCTGGGGCGAAAGGGGAGCCGATCGAGGTGGATGGAGGCGGCCAGTCCACTGCTGGCGGAACATGAATTCCATTTCCAGATTCCGGCGCCCGAGGAGGGAGAGGAGGCAAGGGAGTGCGTCGTCTCGCTCCTCGTGGGGGATGCGGGCGACGGGAATGAGCACGACTTTGTGATCTGGACCCAGCCACGGCTTGTTGCGGAAGGAAAACCTGACGTCGTGCTGCAGGACTGGTTGGCGGGCGACGGCAGATCAACCGACGCGGCCTCTGTTGCTGTTCGCGCCCCGTCGGTGATCACGATTCGCGTTCCCGCCAGCCTGGCCGGGCGAGAGCTTGTGACCACGGCCTCGCTTGATCCGGCCAAGGGCGGCGAAGGGAGCGTGCAGGCCGAGGTGGTGGGTGGCACTCCCTCCGCCAGGTCCGGGCTGCTGGCCGCCGAGGTGAGTATCAAGTTTGAACATGTCAACATCGGGGCCGACAAGCGAACCGTCTCCTACCGGCACCCGGTTCTCGTTGCCGAAAAGAGTCAAGCTCGGAAACGCTTTGAAGCGGCGATGGGTGATTTTCGTAACCTGTTTCCAGCGGCGCTCTGCTACACGCAGATCGTGCCGGTTGACGAACTGCTGACCCTCACCTTGCTGTACCGTGAGGACGATCACCTGGCGCGGTTGATGCTCAGCGACGACCAGGAGGCCCGGCTCGACAGGCTCTGGGACGAATTGCGTTACGTGAGCCGTGAGCCACTGAAGCTGGTCGACGTCCTGGACTCTCTGCTGGAAACGACCGTCGATCACCCGCAGACCGGGATCTTTGACGATGCGATCAGGTCATTCAACGAACGGGCTGAAGAATTTCGAAATCAGCTCGTCATGAGCGAATCACGGCACCTCGATCAACTGATCGATTTTACGGCGCGGGCCTGGCGCCGCCCGGTCTCGGAAACCGAAGAGAGCGAACTGCGGAACCTCTACGGGCAGCTTCGCCAGCTGGCACTCTCACACGAGGAGGCATTTCGTCTGTCGCTGGCGCGAGTTTTCGTCGCCTCTCCATTCCTGTACAGGCTCGAGGAACCGCCCGAGGGAACGAAGGCCGCGGTGGTGACCGACTGGGAGCTGGCGAGCCGGCTCAGCTACTTTCTCTGGTCGTCGATGCCCGATGACGAGCTGCGCACCCTGGCCAAGAGAGACGGGCTGCACGAACCAGCCGTGTTCGCGCGGCAGACCCAGCGGATGCTCCAGGACGGGCGCGTGCGACGGCTGGCGACCGAATTTGCCTGCCAATGGCTGCAGATCCATGATTTCGATCCGCTTGAACAAAAAACCGAGAAGCAGTTTCCCCGGTTCGCGGAACTGCGCGGCACCATGTACGAGGAATCAGTCCTTTTCTTGACCGACCTTTTTCAGCGTGACGGATCGTTGCTGGACCTGTTAAATGCCGACCACACGTTTCTGAACGAGCGGTTGGCCAGGTTCTATGGCGTGCCGGGAGTCGAGGGCGAGGGATGGCGACGCGTGGAGGGCATCCAGCAACACGGTCGTGGTGGTATTCTGGGCCTGGCGACAACGTTGGCGAAGCAATCGGGCGCATCGCGCACGAGCCCCATCCTGCGAGGCAACTGGGTCAGCGAGGCCCTGCTTGGCGAGAAACTGCCCCGGCCGCCAAAAAACGTGCCGCAGCTTGCCGACGATATCCCGCCGGGATTGACCGAACGCCAGTTGATCGAGCGGCACAGCAGTGACATGGCCTGCGCCACATGCCACGCCCGTATTGACCCCTTCGGCTTTGCCCTGGAACACTTTGATGCGATTGGCCGCCACCGCGGAGAGGATGCGGCCGGTCTCTCGATCGATGCCCGGACGACGCTTCCCGACGGGACAGCGATCGATGGTTTAGCCGGCTTGCGGGATTACCTTTTGGAGCAGCGTCGAGAGCAGTTCTTACGGCAGTTTTGCCGAAAACTACTGGGATACGCGATTGGCCGAGAACTGCAACTCTCCGATCGTCCGCTGGTCGATGCGATGCTCGATCGCCTGGCTGAAAACGACTTCCGTTTTTCGGTGGCGGTGGAGACCATTGTGGCGAGTCAACAGTTCCGCATGATCAGGGGGAAATCGTTTGCCCCCTGACAAAGGAGAGGCTGGAAACGTGTACAATAGGCCTTGCCCGCAGGTCGAACGAAGTGAACGGAGAGTTCCCATGAAAAATCACCTGTCTCGTCGCACGTTGCTCCGTGGCGTAGGGGTGACGATGGCTTTGCCGTGGATGGAGTCCTCCCTGGTGTGGGGCGATGAGAGCCGTCCCAAATCGTCCGAGCCGGCAAGCCAGGCTCCCGTCCGCGTGGCGGTATTGTTTTCCGGCAGCGGATTCCACGCGGGCCATTGGTGGGCCAGGGGTGCTGGCAAGGAGATGGAACTTGGCAAGGTGCTTGAGCCACTGAGGGACTTCCGCGAAAAGCTGCTCTTTGTCGGCGGGTTGTACAACGAGCAAGCGCTCAAGGGCAACATCCACAGCTCGCAGACCGGAAACATGCTGTCCGGTGCGCCGCTTGCCGACGGGGGCGAGATTCGCAGCGGGACCAGCTTTGACCAGGTCGTCGCGCAGCATTACGCGAGGTCGACGAAGGTACCGAGCCTGGTCCTCGGTTGCGAGCGATCGAATCCCGGGATTCACAAGAATTACTCAATGCTCTACAGCTCGCACATTTCCTGGAGTTCTCCCACCGCCCCGACGCCCCTGGAGCTCTATCCGGCACTCGCCTTTGACCGCTTGTTCAAGGACCAGGCCGAGCGCGGCGAGCAGAGCGTTCTCGACGCTGTGCTGGGTGAAGCAACGCGTTTCCGCAAGAAAGTCAGCCGGCGCGATCAACAGAAGCTCGACGAGTATCTCAACTCCGTGCGGGAGGTGGAACGACGCATCGAACAAGCGGGTCAGCAGGGCGAGTTGCAGGGCTGGCGGCCAACACTCGACAAGCCCAACATCCCACGCCCCGCGGAGGGCATTCCCCAGAATCTCGCGGACCATGCGCGATTGATGTGCGATATCCTTGTACTGGCATTTCAAACCGATACGACGCGCGTCTCGACGTTGAAGCTCAATAACGACCACAGTTACCTTCAATTCCCGCACCTGGGCGTGGAAGTGGGACACCACGAGCTTTCGCACTCCGATCGCGGTGTCGAATCGCCCGACTGGCTGAAAGTGAACCACTTTTGCCTGGAACAACTTGCCTATATTGCTGGCAAGCTGGACGCGATCCAGGAAGGAGAACGGACGGCGCTGGATAACTCGATGTTGATGATGTGTTCCAGCATGATGTCCGGGATTCACGACGCTTCCAAGCTGCCGGTCGTTTTGCTCGGTGGTGGTGGTGGGAAACTTGAAACCGGTCGAGTACTCGACTACACCGGCAAGTCAAACCGCAAGATGTGTAGCCTGTTCCTCTCGATGATGGACAAATGCGATGTCCACCTGGAGGAGTTTGGTGATTCGCAGGAACGGCTGGCGGAGATCTAGTCCCCTGCTCTCTCCCTGATCACACGAGGACATTGCCGTGAAAAGGAAACCTCTATCCGGCAGCCAGTGGTGCCTGCTGCTTGGTTTGCTGATCTGCAGTCTGCAGCCGGCCCAAGCCGGGGCCCAGGAGTTTATCGAGGTTCGTCGTCCGAAGGCGCTCCCGGTCGACAAGATTCCCTGCCAGCGGATCGTGCTGGGAGAAGTGGAGGACTACAAGCCGACCATCGTGCTGCTGCCCAGTGGCGAACTCCTGCTGAGCATGTTTACCGGCCGCCGGCTGGAAAACGGCAGGGTGGCCGAGCAGGCGATTCTCTACCGCTCGGCCGACGGGGGACGGACCTGGTCAAAGCGGGAATTACCCGATATTGCCGGGCGGGAGCCGGCCCTCTCGGTGACCAGGGAGGGCACACTCTTTATCACTGCCCACCTGCTCGGGCAGGATGTCCGCAACAAGGACGGTTACACGCATAGCTACCTGCATCGTTCCAGGGACAGGGGCCAGAGCTGGACCACCCGGCGGGTGGAGCCCGAGGAATTTCGACCACGAACTGTCGGCCTGACCACTCGCAACGTACTGCAGTGTGCCGATGGCTCGCTGCTACTGGGAATCTCCGAGCATGCACCCAATTGCCGGTCGGTCATACTGCGAAGTACCGACGGCGGCCGGACCTGGCCGGAAACATACGCCAGCCATTTTACCGAAGTGCCGGAAGACTATCCCTACACTCTGTTTGGAGAGGCGCATCTCTGGCAGGCCCGCTCGGGAAAGCTTTTCGCGATCCTTCGCGTGGGGGCGGGTAACTCCTGGCCGCTTGGCAGGACCACCGACCCGGGAAACAACGACCAGTCCGAGCGGATGATCATCTACTCATCGGTGGACGGGGGACGGACCTGGTCAAAGCGGGAATTACACGATATTGCCGGGCGGGAGACGGCCCTCTCGGTGACAAGGGAGGGCAGACTCTTTATCACTGCACACCTGCTAGGGCAGGATGTCCGCAACAAGGACGGTTACACGCATAGCTACCTGCATCGTTCCAGGGACAGGGGCCAGAGCTGGACCA
>CAYYZW010000353.1:0-4317 GCA_964476375.1 uncultured Pirellulaceae bacterium | reverse complement strand
TAGCGAGGCGGCCAGGGAGGGGCTGCTCCAAGTGGGGAGGGATCCCGAGTATTCGTTGGTGGAGACGATCCTCCCACAGCAGATGGAATATCTGAAAGAACAGATCAAGGCGAAATCAAAAGACACGGCGTTGGAATTTATCCAGCACTGTACGCAACTGTTGGATATCGCCGAGCAGAATGCCTGGATACCGGATGGGGAGCTGCTGGAGTATCGTTCCGGCTTGTCCGAATTGCGGCAAAAGATTGCGCAGATTAGTGAATAAGCGCAAGTCGGGCAGCCCTCCGGATTGTCTTCCGCTCTCCCGCAGGCCGGTTGTTTGGTGAGGATGGGTTGTTTGCGGCCCTTTCTTTGTTCCTCGAAAAGACCCGGCCTAGAACGGCTCACTCGACCGGCCCGGTTGGTCGATAAGATTAACGTGAATCTGTCAGCATGACGTCTCACGTCAGCGGAAATAGATGGGCAGGAGGCCCTCAGGTATGTGCGCGGTATTCTTGCGGCGGGTCGGATGGATCTACTGTCTTGGCATGATCACCATTTTTTCCATGCCGTTTTCGGTAGAGGCGGCAGAACCGCAGGTGACCGGTGGTCCGCTGGAGCAACCTTTTTCTCTGGTGAAGGGCCTGTTGGCACAGGATCCGAAGCCGGAAGCGAAGAAGGACGACGCGAAGAAGGACGATGCGAAGAAGGACGAGAGCTCGGGGAAATCACCCTCGGATACCGAGACACCTGCCGAGAAGAAGGCGCGCATTCGCCGTGAGATGATCGAGCAAATGAGGAAGAGTCGTCTGGCGGGCGCCAAGCCGATGTGGGGAGATTTCCTGGGGATCGCGCCTTCCAATTCGCTGGTTATCAACGACCCGGGTGGGCTACAGATACCTGCCGGGTCCGGGTTTCCACTTTCCGAGGGTGGTTCGATTGCCATTCGTCGCATGAAGTTGGCCGAGAACAACAGCCCGCTTCCGGTGGACCGCTGGATCTTCGGGCATAACTTCTTTAATGACGTCCGCAACGTGGGAGACATCAACCGTTACGTCTTCGGCCTGGAAAAGACCTATGATGAGGGGCTTGCTTCCTTTGAAATTCGCTTTCCGTTTTCCTCCCGTCTCGCCAACGATCAGACGCTTACCGGCAGCCTCGACGGTATCAGCCAGGACAGGAAAACCGAGATAGGTGACCTCTCGGTTATCTGGAAGCGGGTTGTCTCGGCTCGCCCCGGCCTGCTGACCACCGCCGGGCTGGGGGTACGAATCCCGACAGCGGCCGATGGACGCGTCCTCCTGGCCGGGAATGAGGTCTTTCGTGTCGAACACAAGAGCCTGCATCTGGCACCCTTTGTCGCCATGCTCGGAGCCCGGCCGGAGGAGAAGTTTTTCTGGCAGGCATTTTTGCAGGTGGATGTTGCTGCGAACGGGAATCCGGTTTCCATGCAGACATCTCCTACCGAGCGGACAACTCTCGGTGTGCTCCAGGATGCCACCCTGTTGTTTGCCGATGCGGCCGTTGGGTATCGCTGGATCGAAGAAAGAGAGGGTCTGGTGAAGGGAGTGACCCCGATGCTGGAACTTCACTATACCTCGACCTTGAACGAGACCGATTCATTGCAGTTTGATGTTGGCGCTATCGGGTTTGACATAGTCGACGAGGCCCTGCGATACAATATTCTCAATCTGACTGCTGCGGTAGATCTGAAAATCAGTGATCGACTTTTCATTCGGCCAGCGATGTCATTCCCATTGCGGACAGGGAGCGATCGTCTTTACGATTTTGAAGCGGGGATCCAGGTGAACCTGCTTCGTTAGAGGCATGTTCAGGCTCCTGGCTGCGACAGGGATTTAGAATGACACAAGAGCTGCCCACGAAGCGAGTCGTCCTGCTCTGCCTGGCTGTGTCTGGGATACTGGCTCTCCTTCAGCCGCCGGCAGGGGCGGCATCCCCATTTGACCTCCTGCTCCAACAGGAACCCCCGGCAGAGATCTCGCCCGCCGACAAGCCACCATTGATTCGTAAGCCACCGCTGGGTCGCAGGCCACCCCGTCCTGCCACCCGCGAGGAACTTCGGGCGGCAATGCTCAAGCGTTCTCGCGAACTCCGCCTGACCGGGGTGAATCCCATGTGGGGTGATTTCTTTGGTGGCCTGCCCTTTGTCGCACGAGTCCCAGACGGAACGAGTTCCTCGGGCCCTCCGCCACAATGGCCGAGCGGCGCCATCGCAGGTGCCCAGTTCAATCTGCCCCCGGGGGGCGGTGTTTCATTCCGTCGTATCAAGCTTGCCGAGGGAAACAGCCCTCTCCCTACCGACCGCTGGATTGCCAATTACAGCTTTTTTAATGATGTTCTTCTGCTCGGTGACGTGAACCGGTACACGCTGGGGTTTGAGAAGACCTTCGATGAAGGGTTGAAATCGATCGAGTTGCGGTTGCCGATAGCATCCACGCTTTCGGCCGACCAGCAGGCGAATACTCCGCTTCGTCATAGTACCCAGGTGGGAAATCTCTCGCTTGCCTACAAGAAAATCATCGGCGTCCGCGGGCCTGTCCTGACGTGCGCTGGACTTGGAGTGACCATGCCAACGGCGGCGGATAGTCGCTTGCTGAATGCACAGCAGGAGGAATTGATACGCGTGGATAACCAGGCTGTTCACCTGCTGCCATTTGTCTCGTGGATCTGGAAAGGGAATGATCGCTTGACCTGGCAGGCGTTTCTTCAGCTGGATGTAGATGCCGGTGGAAATCCTGTCGTGATCGCAGGATCGGACGGTCCGGCGCCAGCCGGCCGCTTGCGGGATGCCACGCTGATGTTCATCGATATGGGATTTACTTATCGCTGGCTGGAAGATCGCCAGGGCCTGTTCCGTTCGGTCACACCGTTTGCCGAGATACACTATTCCGGCACCCTGGAGGATGCTCCTGGGCTTGCCTTTGGCGGTGCTGGCCAATTCCAGATTGATCTTGATCCTCTGGGCCGCCGGTATGACGTGGTCAATCTCTCGCTGGGAACTCATTTGCAAATCGGAGAGAGGCTCTTTGTCCGGCCCGGGATCGTGGTGCCACTCAGGAAAAGCGTCCTCGATCGGCAGTTTGACTACGAGGTGGGAGTCCAGGTAAGCCTGCTCCACTGACCCGTGTCGTCTTACTTGCCATCGAGTTGAAGAACCGGATTAAACGGTTTATCTGTTTCTGCCACACGGCTTGCCAGCAGCAGGGTGGGACGATCGTCCTGGGCAGACCGCCCGTCGAGTAACTGGTCGAGAATCTTGAGGGCTTCATCGCAACGGCTTTCTTCCGAAAGCGAGAGTGCCTGCTCGTAACTATCCTTGAGCAGGGACCATTTTTCCTCGGCCTTGGTGCCAGCCAGTTCGAAGAGTGAGACAGGCTCGTTGATACCAATGACCCTGACCTGGCAAAGGCGACGGGTGGCCATGTTGACCGTCATTTTTTCGAGGGTCTGGTCGGTCAGCAGGATAGGGACTCCCAGGTACTTGGTCGCTCCCTCCACTCGACTGGCAACGTTTACCGCATGACCCATGGGACCGTACTTGATCCGCTGCTTGCTTCCCGCATTGCCGACCTGGGCGATGCCGGAATTGATGCCAATCCCGATACGCAGGGGGATGCCGGTCTTCTCCTGCCATTTTTCATTCAGCTCGACCATCTCGATCTGCATCGTCAGGGCAGTCATGCACGCCAGGTCGGCGTGGTCCGGCTGGTCGGTGGGCGCATTCCACATCGCCGCAAGTCCGTCCCCGGCATAGTTGATGATCACTCCCTGGTGTTCCAGTACCCTCTTGGTCAGGTGATCCATCACGTCATTCATCAACAGGTACGTGTCCCGGGCTCCCAGTTTTTCGCTAATCCTGGAAAAACTTCGCAAGTCACAGAACAGGCAGGTGACGTCCCGGTCCTGGCCTTCCAGCAAGGCCGGGTTGCGTTGAAGTTCCTGGGCAATCTCTGGAGAGACAAATTCTTCAAACTGGACCTTCAGTCGCGAGGCTTCTTTTTCCTGGTCGATGCGAGCCAGTCCCGCGCTCACCGCCGCTGCCAGGATCTGCACGATCTGGGCCTGCAGAGGCTGGATACCGCCCGTGGAACTGTCCGTGCGCGTGTCCCGCGAGCCATACACGACCCCCACGATTTCCTCGCTGGCATTAAAAATGGGAGAGGCGACGACTGCCTCCACCTGGACCAGGCTGGCCGCCCCGCCCTCCTCCGGCAGCGCCTCGAAAAAAGTCCTTTCCTCCGACAGCACGCGTCGGAGGATCGAGGTGCTGAAACTGGTGCCATGTTCCTCCGTTTCCGTGTAGGCTCCAGCCGTTTC
>CAYYZW010000352.1:0-32593 GCA_964476375.1 uncultured Pirellulaceae bacterium | reverse complement strand
CGGCTCTCCGGTCCGGGATGGCTGCAAAGTGCGATCACGCTCGGGGGCGGGTCACTTTCCGGGGCGCTTTTCCTGGGTGTACTGGGCGGGAGCGACATGCTCTGGCTGCAGCTGATGGCGATCATCATGGGCGTGGTGATGCTCAGTGCGATCAGCCACGTGACCCTCTCTACCGGCAAGCGTCCCTTTCCATTGATCAATCGCCATATCAACCCGGCACTGGGCTGGGCCTGGCTGCTGGCCACGATCACCGCCAACATGATCTGGTGCATGCCGCAGTTTGCTCTCTGTTTCGAGGCGTTGGAGAAGAACCTGATCGGGTTTGGTAACACGGAGATGTATGCATCGGCGAAAGATGCCGGCGATCAGATGTACGCCTACAAGATTGGCATTTCCGCTATCTTTCTGGCCCTCGCCGGGGGCATTGTCTACCTCAGCAGCAAACAGGGCTTTGCCGCCAAGGTCTTTGACTGGACGCTCAAGACAATGGTCGCCATCGTGGTACTCTCCTTTTTCGGCGTCGTGATTATCCTGACCTTCAAGGACAGGCTCCAGTGGGGAACGATCTTCTCCGGCTTTGTGCCGGACTTCTCCCAGTGGACATCTCCGGCCGGAGCGTCGGCGGAAAAAATCGCTGGCTTCTCCCAGGAGATCGCCGACTTCTGGAGTGCCCGGGTCGTGCAAAACCAGCGTGACGTGATGATTGGCGCGGCGGCCACGGCAGTGGGGATTAACATGACCTTCCTGCTGCCTTATTCGATGCTGGCACGTGGCTGGGACAAGCCGTTTCGGGGCCTGGCACGGTTCGATCTTTCGACAGGAATGGCGATTCCCTATGTGCTGGTGACAAGCTGCGTGGTGATCGCCGCCGGTGCCATGTTTAACGGGCAGATGGATGAGTCGTTTGGCAGTACCGAGATAAGCCAGATGAAGAAGAGTGAGCTTTATGGGGAAGGGAGCAAACACCTGCTGGCACGCCTGGAAGCACTCAATCCAAACGTGGCGGAACTGACGGAGGTGCAGAAGGACACCTTGATCGCTGCACTGCCGAGGGAAGAGAAAGAAGTGGCTGCCTCGCTGGTCAAGCGAACGTCCTTTCAGCTTTCCAAATCCCTCTCGCCTCTACTGGGGGATGCCACGGCAAATACTATCTTTGGCATTGGTGTACTGGGGATGGGGTTCTCCTCGATCATCATCCTGATGCTCATTAACGGTTATGCTTTTTGCGAGATGCTGGGCAAGCCGCAGGGTGGGATGCCGCACATCGTGGGCTGCCTGGTCGCCGGCCTGGTAGGGGCCTGCTGGTGGCTCTTCTGGGACGGGGATGCCAAGATGTGGCTGGCGATTCTTGTTTCCGCTTTTGGCATGATGCTGCTGCCGATTGCCTACGTGACTTTCATGCTGATGATGAACAGCACGAAGATCCTTGGCAGTGACAAGCCCCGGGGTGGGAAATTGGTCTGCTGGAATATTTTCATGGGTTTCTCGGTGGTCGGCGCGATTGCTGCAGCCCTGACCGCGATTGCGGGCAAGGCCAGCCATCCGATCGCCGGCCCGGTCGTCATTTATGTTGGTTTGATCCTGGTCACGCTGATCCTTGCCGGGTTCCTCTTTGAACCCCGCCTGAAGCGAGGCACGGTGGAGGAGCCGGCGGATAAGGGTGCCGTAGAGACGAATGCCGAAGAGTGAGGATCACCGGATATCCCGCACCCCCTGGAAAAGTAATCGTGGATTCCAATACTGTCACCGTGCTTGACGCGCGCCAGAAAGAAAGGATCGGACAATCCGTCTGTATCCAGGGCTGGATCCGCACCCGCCGGGACAGCAAGGGAGGTTTCAGCTTCCTGGAAGTCAACGATGGCAGCTGCATGGCGAATATCCAGGTGATCGCCGATGCCGACCTTTCCAATTACGAGCAGGAGGTTCAGAAACTTTCTGCTGGCTGCAGCGTCTCGATCCGCGGGGAAGTCAAGGAATCGGGCGGCAAGCAGGAGACGGAAATCCAGGCCAGCGAGGTGGTCGTGCATGGCTGGTCCGATCCGGAAACGTACCCGCTGCAGAAAAAAAGACACTCGTTTGAGAAGCTGCGAGAATGGGCGCACCTGCGGCCACGATCCAATACCTTTGGTGCAGTCACCCGCGTGCGGAACGTGATCAGCCGCTCGATCCACAACTTCTACCAGGACGAGGGCTTTCTTTACATCAACACGCCGATCATCACGGCCAGCGACTGTGAGGGGGCGGGCGAGATGTTCAGGGTCACCACGCTGGACCTGGAGAATCCGCCCCGGCAGGAGGGGAAGGTCGATTATCTCCAGGATTTTTTTGACCGCCCCAGTTTTCTCACCGTCAGCGGCCAGCTGGAGGCGGAGATCTTTGCCACGGCCCTGGGCAAGGTCTATACCTTTGGCCCCACCTTCCGGGCAGAAAACTCGAACACGTCTCGGCACCTGGCTGAATTCTGGATGGTGGAGCCGGAGATGGCCTTCCATGACCTGGATGACAACATGGACCTGGCCGAGAATTTTCTCAAGCACATTTTTTCCACGGTGCTCACCGAGTGCGCCGAGGACATGGACTTTTTTAACGAGCGGATCGACAAGACCGTGATCGAGACGCTCGAGAATATTGCGGGTTGCGAGTTTGTCCGCCTGCCCTATACCGAGGCCGTGGAGATCCTGGAGAAGAGCGGCCAGGATTTTGACTACGCGGTCCAGTGGGGCAGTGACCTGCAGAGTGAGCACGAGCGGTATCTCACCGAGCAGCATTTTTCCGGGCCGGTGATCCTCTACGACTATCCCCGCACGATCAAGCCGTTCTACATGCGGGTCAACGACGATGAAAAGACAGTGCGGGCGATGGACGTGCTGGTCCCCAAGGTGGGGGAGATCATCGGTGGCAGCCAGCGGGAGGAACGGCTGGATGTGCTCGAGGGAAGAATGGCCGAGCAGGACCTGGATCCGGAGAGTTACTGGTGGTACCTGGACCTGCGGCGGTTTGGCACGGTGCCGCATGCCGGTTTTGGGCTGGGGCTGGAGCGGGTCGTGCAGTTTGTTACCGGGATGGCCAACATCCGTGATGTGATCCCCTTTCCTCGCACCCCGGGGAATGCCGAATTCTAGTTGCCGGCCTGCTGGATACTCATCCAGACCCAGATCATGGTCGGCAGGGAACAGAACAGCACGGCCAGCCAGACCATGCTGGAGGGGGCAGGAACCTGGCGGATTTTTCGCACGACCCAGGTCAGCACCAGGCCCAGGATTCCGGTCACGTTACCGACAATCAGCACCAGGTGCGGAAGGAGCCGGAACGCGGAGGACCAGTCCCTGGGGACCAGCCGGATAATCAACAGGAATCCGAAGCTGGTGACCAGGGCCATCAGCGAGGCTGCCACGCAGAGTACCCAGAGCAGGGTAATGGTGTCGGACCTGCGTGTTTCATGATCCCGAAAGGGGTTGGATCCGTTGTCCTCGGGCCTGGTATCCCTCGTGCCCGGGCGCTGGGACTGGGATCGCTGTTTTTTTCGCGATCGCGTTTTTTTGCTCATCGACCAGCTGCTGTTGGCTTGCGGGAAGCCATCATGTTCGAAAGAAACTGTTCGAAGAGGTAGCGGCTGTCATGGGGGCCGGAGGATGCCTCGGGATGGTATTGCACGCTGAAGGCAGGGAACTTCCTGTGACTCAGGCCGGCAACGGTATTGTCGTTCAGGTTCCGGTGAGTGACCACAAGATGGTCCGGCAGCTTTTCTTCATCGACAGCGAAGCCGTGGTTCTGGGCGGTGATTTCCACCTGCCCGGTCTCCATGTTCAGCACCGGCTGGTTGGCACCACGGTGTCCGAATTTCAGTTTGAATGTCTCGGCGCCACAGGCAAGTGCCATTAGCTGGTGCCCCAGGCAGATACCAAAAACAGGAACTTGTGGCAGTAACTCGCTGATGGTCTCGATCGCGTAACTCACCGGTTCCGGATCCCCGGGGCCGTTGGAAAGGAAAAGTCCATCCGGTTCATATTGCAACACGTCCGCCGCTGTGGCGGTACCGGGCAGCACGGTGACGCGGCAGCCCATGTCTGCCAGGTGACGGGCGATATTCCATTTCATGCCGAAATCGAGGGCGACGACGTGGAATGACTCGCCATCGACCGACTCCGGGGTTTCCTGGAAATTGGCCCAGCGACTGAGTTGTTCATCCCACTCCAGGGGCCCTTCCGGAACCACCTCCCGGACCAGGTCACGTCCCACCAGCCCCAGGCTGGCCTTGGCCTTGGCCACCAGGCTGGCATCGTCCAGGTCCTCGGTGGAGAGGATCCCTTTCATGGCCCCGGATGTACGGATGCGACGGACAAGTGCCCGCGTGTCGATCCCCTCAAGGGCCACGATGCCGTGCGCCTGAAGGTAGTCGTCCAGGTTTCCTGTGGAACGGAAATTACTTGCAATGCGGCTGTTTTCCCTGACGATAAAACCGGAAAGGTGAGGACGGGCACTTTCCACGTCTTCCTCATTGACACCGTAATTGCCTATTTCCGGGTAGGTCATGGTGACGATCTGGCCACGATAACTGGGGTCGGTGAGGATCTCCTGGTAGCCGGGCATGGAGGTATTAAAGACAACCTCCCCGTCGACTTCTCCGGTCGCTCCAAAAGAGCTGCCGGTATAGACCGTGCCATCCTCCAGAGCAAGCTTAGCGGTTCGTGTCATCTCTTTGCCCATCCGGTTTTATCTTCAGTGGTAGGCCAAGTTCAAGGCCATGGGTTCAATTGTCCGATACGAAAAACGGAAGCTGTGGGTAAGCGGGTTTCGATCCTGGATCGTTGTCCGTTCAGTTTCTGCTGGCGGGTTCTTGTCACGGCGAACAAGAACCTGCTTTTTTTATGGTCTCCTGCCTCCCGGCTGCCGTGGCCGATTATAAGCTCGTACTCCCGATTGTCCTAGAACCTTGCTGGCAGGAACTCCCGCTGGCAGGTCTTATTCAGCCGAAAGACATCTCCCTATCTGGCGAACTGCCTGCCGCAGGCGGTTCTCGTTTTCGACCAGTGCCATCCTCACGTGTCCCTCGCCCACCGGCCCGAAGCCGCTTCCGGGGCTGACTGCCACGTCGGCTTCCTCAAGCAGTTTCATGGCAAATTCCATTGTTGCCATCCTCTCGGACCAGGGCCTGGGGATCCTGGCCCAGAGGAACATGCCTGCCCTGGGAGCATCGACCTGCCAGCCGATCCGATGAAGGCCCTCGACCAGCACGTCGCGTCGCTGCTGGTAAATGGCAGACTGTTGTTCCACGGCTGCATCGGTGTGTCGCAGTGCCATGATGGCAGCCACCTGGATGGCCTGGAACATCCCGTAATCGTAGTATCCCTTGATGACTCCGAGTGCACGGATCATCTCCTGGTTTCCACAACAGTAACCGACTCGCCAGCCGGCCATGTTGTATCCCTTGCTCATCGTGGTGAATTCGACACCGACCTCGGCGGCGCCGGGAGCGGCCAGGAAACTGGGCGGCTGGTAGCCGTCAAAGCCGATGTCGGCATAGGCAAAGTCACTGATCACCATGAAATCGTGTTGCTTGGCAAGCTGAACCAGGTCCCGGTAAAAGTCAGCTTCCACCGTCACCGTGGATGGATTATGGGGATAGTTCACAATGACCAGTTTTGGCTTGGGATAAAGGTGTTCACAGGTGTAAGCAATATTGGCCAGGAACTGGTCGCTTTCGGCGACTTCCAACGCAATCACGTTTCCGGCGGCCAGGGCGACCGCGTACATGTGAACAGGGAAGTAGGGGGCTGGGACAATGGCTGCATCGCCCGGTCCCATCAGGGCCAGGCACATGTGGCTGAATCCCTCCTTGGAACCGAGGCAGACCATTGTCTCCGTTTCCGGATCCAGGCGGACTCCATACTTCTTGAGGTACTTGCTGGCCACCTCACGTCTCAGGTTCAGGATCCCGTTGGACCGGCTGTAGCCGTGGTTGCGGGGGTCGGCGGCTGCTTCCACGAGTTTGTCCACCACCAGGGGCTCCGGGGCGTCGCTTGGATTACCCATGCCCAGGTCAATGACATCGTTGCCGGCCCGTCGCTTCTCGTAAAGCAGCTGGTTGATCTGGCCAAACATGTACGGGGGGAGTCGGCTCAGCCGGGTTGCTACCTGGATATCAAAGGGCTGGTTGTCTGCGAGCGACCCATCGATCGAATCACGGCGCAGTGGTTCCTCGCCCGTTGGTTCAGGAGCCGGAGAATTGTTCTGGGGGAAGTCTGTACGGGACATGATTTCTCTTTCAGCCCGCTGGCGCAGCGGGCGCATTCTTCTAGGCTAACCTGAACATCCGGTACTGGAAATGTGCTGCGAGTTGGTTCCGGAAGGGCTTTTTCTGCTCGCACCAGGGTGGGGGGCGGGCTGTACCGGTTATCTGGACAGGGGGAGCTGCCGGATGGCGACAGCTCCTGTTTCAGCTCGCTCCTGGTGCCCCTGGAAGAGTATTAGGGGAGCGGCTGGGAGGCCCGGAGGAAGGCAAACAGGTCACGGACCTGCTGCTCGGTTAGCGTTTCGAGAATCCCCTCGGGCATGATCGATCGGCGTATCGCAGATATCTCGTCAATCTCGTCCCGGAGGACAACGATTCGCTGGCCATCGAGGCCCTTGAGCACGATCACTCGGTTGTCCTGGTCCTCGATAAAGCCGTTGAGGGTGCGGCCATCGTTCGTGAATACGACGAAGTTCTCGTAACCCTTTCGGACCTCGATGCTGGGATTGACGATGTTTAGCAGCATGTTTCCCAGGTCATCCCGCTTGTAAGTGGTCAGGTTGGGTCCGATCTCGCCACCCTGGTCAAACAGGGTATGGCATTTCCCACACTGTTTCGCAAAAATCTGCAGCCCGTTATAGGGATTTCCCGTGGTGCTGTTGATCAGCCGGGAAAACCTGTCGATCCGCTCTTTCATTTGTTCGGTGGTCGCTCCCTGCACATTCCCCCAGAGCTGCTGGATCGATGAGGCAATCTGCTTGTCATCATGCAGCAGCATGCGCCGGACCGTGGAGAGCGGGATGGTCTCCTTGAGGTCCGGGTTTTTCTCGATGGTGGTAAGCCAGAGACGTGTCCAGCTGGCACGGCTGGCAAGCAGGGAGTCCGCGGACGGCCGAGCATCGGCCGGCAAGGTCGGATAGAAAGCGATCACCTGCCGACCAATTTCTTCCTGGGGATAGGATTGCAGGCTTGCCAGGGCCGTGCTTCGGATACTGGCCTGCATGTCATGAGCGGCCAGCTGGAGCAGGACCGGGATTGCTTCGGGAGTATCAATCTGTCCAAACACCTCGACCAGTTCTCGTCGTTGCTCGGTCTTGATTTTTGCGTCCTGGATCTGGGTCAGTGCCAATTGGATCGCCTCGGGGGTCTTCAGGCGCAGCTGGAGCTTGAGAGATCCCCCCCCGCTGTCCGCGATCGCGTCAAGCAGGCGGGGTGGCAATCCGGCCAGCGAACGGCCGACGTAGGCCAGCTCAAAACCACTCATTAACCTGGTGCGGGAGCCGGCATCGGGGGCAGCTTCCAGCAGCTTGCCAGCCGTGGCCAGGTCTTCCTGGGTGCCGGAAAGAGCGTAACGCCGCATCAATCTCTCAAGGATGTGGTGCTGGACGAGGGGCTGTAGCCAGAACTCGGAGTCCTGGAACATGGAGAGAATCAGGTCATGGGACTCGGCCTTGTCTTCCAGTACCCACCAGAGCAAAAGTGGCAGGTGCGGATCATCGGCATCCTCGCTATGACCAAGAAGCTGCCTGGTGATCGAGAGTGCGGTTTCTGCCGGCAGGCGGCGGGCCGAGCAGGCGAGCTGGCTACGTGTTTCCACGTTTGTTTCCTCGCCAGCCATCTCGACAAGCGCCCTTGCTTGCCGTGAGGAGACACGATGGTCGTCACAGATCAGCCGTACCGTCCAGGCTCGCACATGGGGATCGGCATGGCCAAGCATCCTGATCGCCCGGTTCGCCTCCAGCCCATCGACCAGGTGCAGTCCCCAGAGAGCATTCAAAGCTGGAAGTCCGGTTTCACGGGCAAGGATTTTTTCCAGCGGGGCGACTGCGTTCCCATCCCGACGATCTGCCAGCAGGCGCAGGGCAGTCTGGCGATGCCACTTGTTTTCACTGGAGAGGGTTTCTACCAGTTCGAGAGTGGAACGAGCTGCCAGGTCCAGCTCGAGCGGCCGGTGCCCCGCGTGCAACCGGTAAATACGTCCGCTCTCGGTGTGGACGCGGCCCTGGTAATGGGCAGCATGGTCGATGCGCTGCTCGTACATATCGGCAACGTAGGCTGCGCCATCCGGTCCCATCTGGATGTCAACCGGGCGGAACCAGTTGTCGCTGCTGGTAATCGGGTGGCCAATGTCGCTGGTCCGAAAGGTGGACCCGTTCGCTTCGACCTGGCTGGCGACAACATGGCTGGAGAGAGGGGAGACGCCCATCAAGCTCCCCTGGAACTGCCTGGGCCATCCGGGCGCCTCGTTGATAACGAAAGTATGTGTGAAACGAGGAACCTGGTGGTGAGCCATGAAAGGGAAATACCCAAACGTGTAGGGATTGGAAAGGGCCCCGTGCTTGTTGAATCCTTTCTGGAAATAGCCTCCCTGCACGTAATGGAAACCCCGGGTGTTGCCACCGTTATGGCCGGAGTAGACGCGTCCGTGTGCATCGAATTCCACGCCGAAGGAGTTTCCTCCCCCCTCGGCAAAGATCTCGTAGCGCCGCTGTTCAGGCTGGTAGCGCCAGATCAACTGGCCCATCGAGTAAACAGGGTCCTGTTTGCTCTGGTACTGCCTGACCTTGCCCGAGACGGTGCTCCCCTGCGAGGCGTAAAGCCAGCCGTCAGGACCCCACCGAAGGCTGTTGGTGACCGAGTGGGAATCCTCCATGCCAAATCCCTCGAGGTGGACCTCGGGATCGCCGTCCGGCACATCGTCGTGATTGCGGTCGTGATAAAACAGCAGGTAAGGGGGATTCAGAACCCAGACACCATCGCGACCGATGGCGAACGAGGTGGCAAGACTGAGACCCTCAAGGAATGTCCTGTGATCGTCGTAAACACCGTCTCCATCGGTATCCTCGTGGATCGTGATCCGATCCTTACCCGGGAAATGGTGAGGGGGAGGACGGGGGACCTTGTCGTAGACCGCCCGGAGGTACTTGTCGCGACTGACCATCGTGAGGCCCGCAGGATTAGGGTACTGCAGGTACTGGACAACCCAGAGCCGTCCTCGCGAGTCAAACTTGAAAGAAAGGGGCTGGCCGATATCGGGGTCGGAGAGTACCAGTTGAACATCCAGGCCTTCCATCGTTGTCAGTGTCGTGACTGCCTCGGCCGGGGTACGGGGGCCACGGTCGTTTTCCAGCTTGCGAAACTCGGCGATTGCGATGTCCCGGTCCGTCAGGGTGGCAAAACGATAGGGTGTGGGATCCCCTTCTTTCCAGAGACTCCACTGGTCACTGTCGCCGGGACGGTACTGCCACTTTCCCCGGGTCCGGATGGCCTGCTTTTCCGTCGCCAGGACCGGGGCCGCGACATTGAAATTCGTGCGACCGAAGTTACGGTAGGAACGAATTGCAAGCACATTGGGCTCGCCAAACAGCAGGTGCTGCGGTTGAATGCGAAAGGATATCTCGCTTCCCAGGCCACTACGAAACTTGGGTGGCATGGTTCCAAGGGAGATGATTTTCACGCCGTTGAGAAAAACCTCGCGAGCGTCGTCGACCGCCTCAGTAAAAAGGTCGACCGGCTGGCCCTTCCAGTCCCCGGGGACCACCAGCTGGCATCGATACCACGAATATCCCAGGTCATTCCCCTTGTCGGCCGCGGGGGGCCGTCGCCAGACAGCAGGGACATCGACCGTTTGCCAGGGGTTGTCCTTGTCCTGGGCCGGGAGACCAGGGACCAGGGCGGTCCAGGTGACAAGCAGCGGCAGCAGCAGCCCGCGGAAGAGTCTCGGTGGCTGTCGGCCGGCTGGCGGTTTATGGTCCATGGAACGGGGTGGGTGAAATGTGAACATTGGTATCGATAACACCCCTTTTACCCGGTGGAGACAGTTCCGCGGCCCGGATAAGTCGGGGCGGGGAGATTCGAACTCCCGACCTCCTGCTCCCTAAGCAGGCGCGCTAGCCAGGCTGCGCTACGCCCCGCGGGTCTCGTCAGTCCTGCTCATGCTACCGGTCGGTAGAGGATTCGGCAATCACGCTAAGCCCTAGCCTGCCCTGCGATTGATTGCGCTGGAGGGATCGCCATGGAGCATCGTTCGGATTCGTTCGAATTCGTCGTTGTTACTAAAGTGAATCACGAGTCGACCGCGACCGGAGCGGGAAAGCCGGATGTCGACCTTGGTTCCCAGGGCCATGCGTAATTCTTGCTCCAGGTTCGCCAGCTGGTGGTCCCGGTGCTTGCTGCGGCGGGTTGTTTGGCTTGAAGCGGGCGTGCCATCTTCTTCCAGGATCGTCTGCTGGACCAATTCCTCGGTGTCTCGAACGCTGAGTGCCTCTTTTTGAATCCGCTTGCAGAAATCGACCTGCTGGCCGTCGTTGTCGAGTGGAAGCAGTGCACGGGCGTGACCGGCAGAGATCTTCTCGTTGCGAATTGCATCCAGTACCGGGTTTGGCAGCTCCAGCAGGCGCATCAGGTTGGCAATCGTGCTGCGGTCAATTTTCAGGCGGCCAGCCAGGTCTTCCTGTGTGCACTTGTGCTGATCCAGGTAGCGGCGGAAGGAGAGCGCTTTTTCAATGGGGTTCAGGTCCTTGCGCTGCAGGTTCTCCACGATCGCCAGTTCGGCTACCAGCCGGTCGTCGGCGGTTCGCAGTCGGGCCGGGATGGTCGACCAGCCTGCCTTGATGGCGGCCCGCAGGCGCCGTTCCCCGGAGATCAGCTGGTACTGGTCGCCAACCCTGCGAACGAGTATGGGTTGCAGGATGTCGTGCGCCTTGAGACTCTCGGCAAGGGAAGCAATTTCTGCTTCGTGGAACATTCTCCGGGGCTGGAAGGGGTTGTCCTGGATCTGGTCGACGGCCAGTTCCAGCAGGTCCCCTTCCTGGGGCTGTTCCAGCTCACTCGGCCTGGCCGGGGCAGGTGTGTCCGCAATTTTCAGGTTTGGCGTGCCTGTATCAGCGGGTGCCTTCTCATGTTGTGGATCGGGATCGACAGCCAGCAGTTCTGCCAGGCCGCGTCCCAGGCGACGTTTTTTACTCACGATCCATTACCTCTATACAAAGCTCTCGATAAGCCCAGGAACCCCTCGAACGGGGGGTATACTGAAGGACAGGCTGTCCGTAACTAGGTGCCTCGCTGACGGTGACATCCCGTGGGATGACCGTGTCAAAGACGATTTCTCCGAAGAAGTCCCGCACCTCGGATTCAACTTCGCCGGTGAGTTCAAGCTGGGGTTCGTGCATGGTGAGTACAATACCCCCAAATGCCAGGCTGCTCCCGGGACGCTGCATCACGTCACGAATGGCATGGATCATCTGGGTCAGTCCTTCCATTGCGAAGTACTCGCACTGGATAGGCATCAGCACTTCGCTGGAGG
Source organism: uncultured Pirellulaceae bacterium (assembly GCA_964476375.1). Taxonomy (GTDB): domain Bacteria; phylum Planctomycetota; class Planctomycetia; order Pirellulales; family Pirellulaceae; genus SAT2750. Next base: position 21,056 of record CAYYZW010000352.1, on the reverse strand, counting down.
CGGACAGGGCGGTTTGGGTGAGTGGGCCGACCGAGGGGGGGCAATCGATCAGAACGTACTCGTAGGCCGCTGTGCTGCTCCTTAGGTGTTCTTCTATCGTTGCCGAGGCGGCCGGCTCACCACTGGCCAGGACTTCCACATCCTGGAAGCTCCGGCTGCCCGGGAGCAGTGCCAGGTCATGCACACTTGTATTTGTGATACTCTTGCGCAGCGCTTTCTTGGAAAGCAGCCCATGGGAGAGGCTGGGCTGACAGCCCAGGCCGGACGTGGCGTTGCACTGGGGGTCCAGGTCCACAAGCAACGTCTGGTGCCCGGCCATGGCCAGTCCAGCCGCAACATTGACGGCAGTCGTGGTTTTTCCCACGCCACCTTTCTGATTTGCCACACAAAGGACGTGCGCCATGCGATCCTCACCAAAAATGGCGCCAGGAATCGGGTAAACACCCCGTTTTGAGGGGCGGCGGATTGTACTCCTGCCGTGCAGGTAGCGAAAAGGCCAAAAGACCATTTTGCTAGCACACGGTTTTCTCCGCCGAGGATGGAAAGGGATGACGTTCCACGTGAAACATGCCCTCGGGACGAATTGGTTGTGCCTGTTCCACGTGAAACAGGCACCTGTGAAAATCGGTTTCACGTGAAACATGTCTGCCTGGAGGGAGCAGAGAGTTGTTTCACGTGGAACAACGGTTTTGATATACCGGGTGAAAAAAGTGCTTTCACCGGCAGCTTTATTCCAGGCGGTGAATAACCAGGCCACTGAGCAACTTGGGATAGAAATAGGTGCTCTTGGCGGGCATTCGTTCCCCCTGCTGGCTGATTTCACGGATGTGATCGAGCGTTGCCGGCATCACCAGGGCGGCCAGTGGATAGGGCGTTTTCTCCTCGTCCCCGCCGGCCAATCCATCGATTACCTCTCCGACCTGGTGCACGTAATCGGGCTTGGGAAGTTCCTTCTCACCCAGCAGCGTTTCGATAATCAACCTGTGCAGAATACTCACTCCCAGGCTTCTCCAGGAGTCACTCTGTGACGGAGCGATCTCGGCCATGCGCTGCTGTCCCGCCTGATTGATGCGAGCCAGGATCCAGGTGGAGTCGAGTGGGCAATAAAGTCCGATTGTCCCCTGTTCGTTTTCTCGTTCAATGGTCTCCCAGGCCGCCGTGGCTGAATTCGGCTCTTTTCCGACCACCTCCATGTCAAAGCAGTCCCCGATGGCGGCGGTCAGCTGGCTGGAAGAGATGGCAGCCATGCCGCGTAGCAGCCGGTGGGTAGGGAGGACGATCATTCCCGGGTCATTCATGCTGACCGACATCATCAGGACACCATGTGCCGGATGGTGGGCAGGAAGCTCTCGCTGCTGGTCAATTAACTGCTGCCTGTAATTGCAGGCGGTCTCATAGCGATGGTGGCCATCGGCAATGTAAAGAGGCCGGCCGGCCATGGCGGCGGATAACTCGCTGATTCGCTTGACATCGGTAACGGGCCAGATCCGGTGGATCACCCCAAGGTGGTCGACTGCTTCAAGCGGCGTGGCATCGGCGACGGCAGTTTCCATTAATCCCTGGGCGGTATTATCCGGATCCGGGTAGATACCAAAGATCTGGCTCAACTGGGCCCGGCAGGCCGTGTAGAGCTTGAGTCGGTCCGCCTTGGCTGCCGCGTGTGTTTCCTCATGAGGAAAGACCGTTCCCTCCCCGAGCGGTTCAAGCTGCATCCGGCTCATGAATCCGCGGCGGGTGAACTGCTCTCCCTCATATTCAAAGACCTGGTGGTAGACATAAATAGCCGGATCCGCCTCGGTCAGCAGGACCCCTTGCCGTGTCCACTCCCGGAAGAACCCTGCCGCGCGTGAGTACCGCGTATCACTCGATTCATCGCCCGGTTCATTCCGGTTGAGGATAAGACGAATGACATTGGCCGGATGGCGGTCGTAGAGCTGTTCGCGAAGCTCGTCCTCGATCACATCATAGGGAGGTGCCACCACGTCGCCGAGCGAACCGACATGCCCCAGGTCATAACGAATCCCACGAAATGCATCGATCCTCACCATCGCACGAAAACCCCTCCTATGGGTGGTAGGTAAAATCCGTTTCACGTGACACGGGGGCGTGACGTCCTGCTATCTAGTATCGATAGTGGTCTGGCTTGTAGGGGCCCTCGACCGGGACGTCGATGTACTCCGCCTGCTCCGGGGTCAGCCTGGTCAGTTTCGCTCCCAGTTGATCCAGGTGCAGGCGGGCAACTTCTTCATCCAGGTGCTTCGGAAGTACGTGTACTCCCAGCTCGTACGCGTCACTCTTGTCCCAGAGTGCAAGCTGGGCCAGCACCTGGTTGGTGAACGAGTTGCGCATCACGAAGGAAGGATGGCCTGTCGCACAGCCCAGGTTGACCAGTCGTCCCTCGGCCAGAAGGATGATCGAGCGTCCATTTTTAAACGTGTACTTGTCCACCTGGGGCTTGATCTCCTCGTGTTCCACGCCGTCCTGCGCCGTCAACCAGTTGACATCCACCTCCAGGTCAAAATGCCCGATATTACAGACGATGGCGTCGTTCGGCATGACACTCATGTGCTCACCACGGATCACATCGCGATTCCCGGTAGTGGTCACAAAAAGGTTCCCCATCGGGGCGGCTTCTTCCATGGTGGTGACCTGGAATCCTTCCATCAGGGCCTGGAGGGCATTGATGGGATCAATCTCGGTCACGATCACCCGGGCCCCATAACGCGCAAGTGATTGGGCACAGCCTTTTCCGACATCCCCGTAGCCACAGACAACCGCCACCTTGCCGGCAATCATCACGTCGGTCGCACGCTTGATCCCGTCAACCAGGGATTCACGGCAGCCATAGAGATTGTCAAATTTGCTCTTGGTGACCGAGTCATTCACGTTAATGGCCGGTACCTTGAGTTCTCCCTTACGGTGCATCTGGTAAAGCCGATGGACGCCCGTGGTGGTTTCTTCCGAGAGTCCACGGATTCCTTCCAGTAATTCCGGGAAATCATTGTGAACCATGGCGGTCAGGTCACCACCGTCGTCGAGAATCAGGTTGAGCGGCTCTCCACTGGGAAAGACAAGTGTCTGCTCGATACACCAGTCGAACTCTTCCTCGCTCATGCCTTTCCAGGCGTAAACCGGTACCCCGGTCTGGGCGATCGCGGCGGCCGCATGATCCTGGGTCGAAAAGATATTGCAGCTGCTCCAGGTCACCTCGGCTCCCAGCTCCGTGAGCGTTTCGATCAAGACAGCTGTCTGGATTGTCATGTGCAGGCAGCCGGCAATCCGGGATCCCGTAAGTGGTTTCTCGGTACCGTACTTTGCCCGCAGCGTCATCAACCCGGGCATTTCGTTTTCTGCCAGCGTGATTTCTCTCCGGCCCCAATCGGCCAGTGAGAGGTCCTTTACCTTGTACGGTAGCCTGTCGATATCTGCCCGTGCCATGCCTTTTATTCCACAGTCATGTCTCCTGCGGAACCCTCCAGTGTGTGAACGTGTCGCCTGGAGCACCCAGGCAACGCGTCCATGATAATCGGAAATGCGAAAAATCCATAGCAGGCGTCAGCACCGAAAGAGGGAAGCGGCAGAGGGGAGGTGAGAAAAACAGGGTTTCGTTCTTTACCCCTCCAGCTCGGAAAGGCCCGCTGCCGCTTGAGCCACAAAACGTACCACAAGGTCTGGATCCTTCTGTCCCGGCCCGGATTCCACTCCACTTGCCGCATCCACTGCCCGGGGGCGGGCCTGGTGAATGGCACTGGCGACATTGTCCGCCGTCAGGCCTCCAGAGAGCACCAGCGGAATCCCCTCCAGTCCCCCATCGACAAGGTTCAGCTGGTCCCAGGGAAGCACCTGCCCGGTTCCACCGTACTGACCGGGGACGTGGGCATCGATCAGGATGGCGGCCGGGACAGGTCCGGACTGGCGGAAACGATGGATTGCTTCGCGGACCCGGGAGAGTCCACCATCATCACAACGAAAGGCACGGATCACGGGGATGGGATGCAGTGCCCGGACCAGGTCGTCAGGTTCATCGCCATGCAACTGGACGGCATCGAGTGTGAGTATTTCAACATGCTGCCGGATTTCGGATTCCTGGTGGTTCACGAAAACGCCTACCCGCGTGAGACTGGCGGGAACCTGTCCGCAGATCTCCTGGGCCTGGTCGATGGTAAGTGAACGGGGACTTGGCGGGTAGAAATTCAGACCGATTGCATCGGCACCGGCGGTGGCAGCCAGGCTCGCATCCCCGGATGAAGTGATTCCACAGATCTTGATTTTGAACACGTCGGATGACTCCTGCCTGGTCTTTCCACTGCCGCCCATTCTAAGGGATTTTACCGGAACCCGGATATCAGCCATGTGCGAACAACGTTCCCTTGCCCTCACTTCCTTGCCCCCCCATTTTGCCAACCCCGTTGAGTCTGTCCCGGAGGCAGGGAAAATCCTCATGAGCTGGTTGAAGCTATCCGGCGTGAGATGCCGATGGGAACCACATCAGGGGTTGTTTCGCGATGCGCGCCGATCTGACGGTTGGTCGGCACGGCACCAGGTCATTAGGGAATGGTGTGATGTACCAGGAGTTTTTCAAGTTCAGTGACCGGCCTTTCCAGGCAGCACCCCGGGTCGACTGTTACGTCGCCGTGGAACCTATGGAGATAGCCCGCACATCGCTGGTTCGCGCCATGGAACGTTCGGAGGGCCCGGGATTACTGGTCGGCCCCACCGGGTGTGGAAAGTCACTTCTCTGTCATCTGCTGGCCGACCATTTCCGTGAAAGCCACCAGCTTGTTTTCCTCGAGAGTAGTCTTCTTTGTACTCGCCGGGCTCTCTTGCAACATATCCTGTTTGAACTTGACCAGCCCTGGATGGAAACCTCCGAGGGTGCCCTGCGAATCGCCCTGCGTCGCCTTCTTCGCGCCACCGGGGAATACCCCAGGGGGATGGGGATTGTTGGTGATGAAGCAGACCGGTTATCCCTGCCACTGCTGGAAGAGCTCCGCATGCTCACCAACTACATCGCCGAGGGACGCTCGCGCGTGCAGCTGGTCCTTTCGGGCAGTTCGCGGCTGGAGGAGCAGTTTACCGAGCCCCGCATGGACTCCTTTAACCAGCGGCTGGCATGCCGCTGCTACGTGCGATCTCTCAAGCGGGATGAGACCGTTCGTTACGTCCAGGCCCATGTGGATCGGGTGGGTGGAGAGACATCAGAACTTTTTAGCCCCGAGGCATTGATCAGCCTCTACGAGTTGACCGACGGGGTTCCTCGACTCATCAACCAGCTCTGTGATCACGCCTTGCTCTTGGCGGCAGAGGCCCAGTGCAGCTGCCTGGAAGCGGAACAGATGGAGATTGCCTGGGCCGACCTGCAACAGCTTCCCGTCCCCGTCCGCCTGGATCCTGCCGAAGGCACGGCACCGGGTGAGATGGTGGAATTTGGTGAACTGGACGATTCCAGCTTCGATTCCCAGCCATCCGAAACCGCGGAGGATTGTGCCACGGTCCAGTTTGGTGTCCTGGAGGATGAACCAGGGATGGAGCAGCCACGTACGGAATCCATCGACGTGGAAACCCATGATTCGCTGGAGGAAACCGAACCCGCTGTCATCGAGGAACCGCGATTTCCCGAGGCGGACCAGGCGGATGGGAAGCACTTGGTGGCAGAGCCTGTCGACTGGATACCCCCGGCCTTTTCCGATCCCGTGGAGAGTCAAGCCGAGGAAACAGAATCGGCACTCCCGGCAGATGATCGTGACATGATTGTCGTAAAGAACGAGCAGCATCTCTCGGTGCACGATGAATCCGAAGAAGTGGGCAAGCCGCATTTACGACTTTACCGGGAGTTGTTTGATCGATTACGGCAGACGGACTAACCTGCCTGCGTGGTTTTCCCGATCCCGGTTCTTCCATCCCGGAGCTGTCCTGGTATGACCATTTATCTCGTCACAGGGGGTGCCGGTTTTATCGGGTCGCATCTCGTCCAGGCCCTGCTTGAGCAGGGCACCGAGGTTCGTATTCTGGATAATCTCAGCAGCGGCAGGCTCGATAATCTGTCGGCAGTCGATGGCCAGTATGAATTGATGACTGGCGATGTTCAGGATGTTTCAGCATGCCGTCAGGCAGTCGATGGCGTCGAGGTCGTCTTTCATCTGGCTGCCCTGGCATCGGTACCTGCCAGCCTTGCCGCCCCGGACAACACCCACCAGGCCTGCCTGTCTGGAACCCTGCACATGCTCGACGCATCCCGTCAGCAGGGAGTCCGCCGTTTCATCCTAGCGTCCTCCAGCAGTATTTACGGGAACCGGAACGACCAGCTGCAATCCGAGAGCGACCTGCCTGCTCCGGAGTCGCCCTATGCGGCCGCCAAACTGGGGGCAGAACACTACTGCCAGGCTTTCTATCACAGCTATGGCCTGGAAACAGTCTCTCTCCGTTATTTCAACGTCTTTGGGCCTCGCCAGGATCCAGCGAGTGAGTATGCGGCAGTGATTCCTGCATTTATCATGGCGATGCTCCGTGGGGACTCGCCGGTCATCTACGGGGATGGCACACAGACCAGGGATTTCACCTACGTGGAGAATGTTGTGCACGCCAACCTGCTGGCAGCAGGCGCCAGGGATGCTGCCGGTGGGATTTTCAATATCGCCAATGGAACCAGTACATCCCTGCTGGAATTACTGGACCAGCTTCGCAATTTACTTGACCAGTCGATGGAGCCCCGCCATGATCCACCCCGGAGCGGGGATGTTCGACACAGCCGTGCGGATATTAGCCGGGCGGTGGAGGTTCTGGGATACCAGCCACTGACCAGCCTTGCCGAAGGGCTTTCTCCCGCGATCGAGTATTATCGCGGCTGCTAGGGACCTGGCCTGGCAGGGAGCAGCCGGCTTCGGTGCTTTCCCGCCGGCGCCACGAGACACGTACGATGAATGTTGCCATGGCTGACAAGATGACTCGAGTGACCGGTAATCCACCCCTGCGGATCCTGGTTGCCATGGCGACCTTCAACGAGATCGAGAACTTGCCCGGCCTGGTAAAGGAGATTCGACGGCAGTTACCGGATGCAGACATCCTGGTCGTGGATGACAATTCACCGGATGGGACAGGAGACTGGTGCCGGCACCAGCAACAGCAGGACCCTCGATTCCAGGCCATTCACCGGGCAGGCAAGCTTGGCCTTGGATCCGCCATCCTGGAAGAGTTTACCTATGCCGTGCGTCATCAGTATGACCGGTTGATTACCATGGATGCGGATTTCAGCCATTCTCCACGTCACCTGCCGAGCCTGCTTTCCAGCATCGACAGGGGCTATGATCTTGCCATCGGTTCGCGTTATGTTCCCGGCGGCGGTATCGAGGGCTGGTCCTGGCGACGACGCTTCATGAGTCGCTGGGTGAACCGGGCCGCTCGCCTGCTCCTGGGGCTCCGTGTTCGGGATGCCAGTGGCTGCTATCGGTGCTACCGGGTCAGCGAGCTCGGCCGCGTGGACCTCACGCGGCTGCGCGCCCGTGGTTTTGCCCTGCTGGAGGAAATACTCTGGCACCTGAAACGCTGTCGGGCACGCATGGTGGAAGTGCCGATCGTGTTTGTCGACCGGACGGAGGGACGATCCAAGCTCAGCCTCCGGGAAGCAATTCGATCGCTGGCCATGCTGGTGCGACTTGGAATCTGTAACTGGTTCCAGATTTGACGCAGTCGCTGTCCATATTCACCTGTTGAATTGAGTTTCCTCCGGGGCGCCGTTATGTTAAATCGCTGTGCCCTGTCCCGTGGTGGGCCAGTCGTGGTCACTTCAACACGTGAGGTAGTAGGACATGTCCGAGAATGCCGGCGGCCAGATTGATAATGTGATGCAGGAATCCCGCCTTTTTCCTCCCAGCGAGGAATTCGTTTCCGGGGCACAGATTGGATCGATGGCAGCCTACGAGGAGTTGTATGAGCAGGCCCGCCAGGATCCGGAGGCATTCTGGGGTGACCTCGCTCGTCAGGAGCTTCACTGGTTCAAGGATTTCGAGACCGTGCTGCAATGGGATGAACCGGTTGCCAGCTGGTTTGTGGGAGGCAAGACGAATGCCTCCTACAACTGCCTGGATGCGCACCTGGAGACCGAGCGTGCCGACCAGACCGCGATCATCTGGGAAGGGGAACCGGAGGATGAGATTCGAACGCTGACCTACCGGCAGTTGCATGCGGAGGTCTGCCGGTTTGCCAACGTCTTAAAGAACCTGGGGATCGGTCTGGGGGACGTGGTCTCGATCTACATGCCGATGGTTCCCGAACTGGCTATCGCGATGCTGGCATGCGCCCGCGTGGGGGCAATCCACTCGGTTATTTTTGCCGGCTTCTCCGATGTCTCGATTGCGGACCGCAACAACGATGCCCAGGCCAAGCTGCAGTTGACCTCCGATGGTGCCTGGCGACGCGGCAAGGTGCTGGAGCTCAAGACGATCGTCGACGATGCGCTGGAAAAATCTCCCAGCGTGGAAAAATGCATTGTCCTTCGCCGGACCGAGAACGAGGTGACGATGCAGGAGGGGCGTGATTTCTGGTGGCACGAGCTGATCGAGCAGGCATCGGACGATTGTCCTGCCGAACCGCTCGATAGTGAGACACCCCTGTTCATCCTCTACACCAGCGGTTCGACCGGGAAGCCCAAGGGGATCATGCATACCACGGCGGGCTATAATCTCTACGCCAAGAAATCGTTCCAGTGGGTCTTTGACCACCGGGATGACGATATTTTCTGGTGCACGGCCGACTGTGGCTGGATCACCGGTCACAGCTACGTGGTCTATGGCCCGCTTTCAGCCGGGGCCAGGGTGATGATGTATGAGGGGGCCCCGAATTATCCTGCTGAGAACCGGTTCTGGGACCTCGTCGAACGACACAAGGTAACCATTCTCTATACGGCTCCCACGGCCATCCGTGCTTTCATCAAGTGGGGTGACGAGCAGGTAGAAAAGCACGATCTTTCCAGCTTGCGGCTCCTCGGTACGGTCGGCGAAGGAATCAACCCGGAGGCCTGGATCTGGTATCACCGCATGATTGGCAAGGAACGCTGTCCGATTGTCGATACCTGGTGGCAAACCGAGCCCGGGGGCATCATGCTGTCGCCACTACCCGCTGCGATTCCAACCAAGCCTGGCAGTTGCACCAAGCCGCTACCCGGAATCCTTCCGCAGATCGTTGACGAGACAGGGGCCGAGGTCGATACCAACAACGGTGGCTGGCTGGTGATGACCCATCCCTGGCCGGGCATGTTGCGAGGAATCTGGGGGGATGACGAGCGTTTCCGGGAGCAGTACTGGAGCAAGGTGCCGGGCAAGTACCTGGCTGGTGATAACGCCCGCATCGACGAGGACGGCTACTACTGGATCATGGGCCGTATTGACGACGTGATCAATGTCTCTGGCCATCGACTGAGTACGATCGAGGTGGAGAGTGCCCTGGTCAGCCACCCGAACATTGCCGAGGCGGCGGCTATTGGACGGGCCGATGAAATCAAGGGCCAGGCGATTGCTGTCTTTGTCACCCCGGTTAATGCCGAGCCAAGCGAGGAGTTGCGTGCGGAACTCAAGCAGCATGTGCGCAAGGAGATTGGGGCCCTTGCCCAGCCCGATGATATCCGCTTTACCTCGGCGCTTCCCAAGACACGCAGCGGCAAGATCATGCGTCGGCTACTGCGGGATATTGCCGAGGGCCGTGAAGATGTCGGAGACACCAGCACGCTGGAAGATTACTCGGTGATCGCCAACCTTCGCGAAGACGAAGATTGAATCTCCGCCTAGCGCTGCAGCTGGTTGGCGGGATTCGTTGCAGTGCGAGTCTGGCTCGAGGGACGACCTGACATCGTATCGTCGATCTTTCGCCATTTACTGAGCATCTCCAGTGGTTCCTCGAAGTTCAGGAAGGTGGGACGCTCGTTGGGAAGGACCTGGGTTGCCATGCCGACGATTCGCCAGCCATCATTCTGGTTTCTCAGTACCCAGATGATTTCAAAGGACTCGTTCACACCGCCCCCGACCGACTCGGTCCAGATACAATTGACATAAGCACCTCCATCGACATTTTCCGAAGTGCCGACCTGGAAGCTGGCGGACTGGGTCCCCGGTGGACGGACCACCAGGTTGTGCTGTTGAGTGGCCTGGCGGGCCTGGGTTGTCAAAAGACCACCAACCACCTGCTCATCGCCCTCCTGCAGCGCCCGTAGAAACCGCTCCACCACCTGCTGCGGACTGGCATCGGCAGAAATATCTACCTGCGTGACAATGGATTCTGCCACGGTTGTCGCATCGTTGTTGCCCACCGCGGAATCTGGCTGGTCCGGTTCCTTCAGTTCGTCCACCAGGGAATCGGGTGGCTTCTGGCAACCAGACAGCACGAGAAGAGCGGCGAAAACGAGCAATGAGCCGTGAAGGGATTGTCGTACCATCAACTTCAACTTCCATGTTGAAAGAACTAGGCGCCGAGTGGCATCAGGTCGGAGCAGGTGCCTGCGGTGCGGAGTTTCTCACGACGGTGGAACTGGGTCAAGACGAATCGTAACAGCCCACCCCTCCTGCTTGCAGCCAGTGACATGGGACAGGAGAATACAGACCTTCAGGGAATCGAGTGGAAAGGTAATTCAAGCACATTCCGGGAGTGATGGATAATGAAAATGACTTTACCGAATCGGCGACATTTTTTGCAGGCAGGCTCACTGGGCCTGGCCTCTGCCATGGTCTCCGGTACACCCGACCACAGCATGGGGATCGAACCGGTGGAACGGAACGGGTCTGCCAAGTTCAAGTTCAGCCTGGCAGCCTATAGTTACCGGAGCGTCCTTCAGGGCAATCCTGCCAAATTGACGATGTTTGATTTTGTCGATGATTGTGCGCGTTTCGGGCTGGAAGGGACCGAGTTGACGTCCTATTACTTTCCAGCGGAAGTCACGCCGGACTATCTTCGCCGGCTCAAGCACCATTGTTTCTTGCTCGGGCTGGACGTCTCGGGAACGGCCGTTGGCAACGACTTCGGATTTCCAGTGGACCATCCCGACCGTCAAAAACAGATTGACCATGTGAAGGCCTGGGTGGACCATGCCGAGATGCTTGGAGCTCCGGTGATACGCATCTTTGCCGGCCATCCAAAACCGGGCCAGCCTGCCGAGAAGACCCATGCCCTGATGGTCGAGGGGATGCAGGAGTGCAGTGAATATGCCGGCACGCATGGAGTCCACCTGGCCCTGGAGAACCACGGTGGGCCGACCAGTACCGCGGCGGGCCTGCTGGCACTGGTGAGGGATGTCAAGAGTCCCTGGTTTGGTGTCAACCTGGATACCGGAAATTTTCACTCCGAGGATGTCTACGGAGAACTGGAGCAGATCGCTCCCTATGCCATGAATGTCCAGGTCAAGGTCGTTGTCTCCGGTCCGGACAAGAAAAAACAGCCCGCCGATTTCAAGCGGCTGGCCGATATACTCCGGGCATCCAGGTACCGCGGTTACATCGTCCTGGAATACGAGGAAAATGGAGATCCGCGAACGGAGTCGGAGCGATACCTTGAAAAGCTGCGGGATGCTTTTGCCTAGTATCCATCCGACATGGGAAGGGAGACCCTGTGACCAATTCAGAGATCGCGAATGTCCTGGAACAACTTGCCGACCTGCTTGAATTCCAGGGAGCCAATGCTTTCCGGATCCGTGCCTACCGGGCCGGTGCCAGGCGAATCCGTGATCTTTCCGAGTCCATCGCCTCGATCGTTGCCGAGGATCCTGGCCGCTTGACCGCGCTCGAGGGGATTGGCAAGGGAGTGGCCGAGAAGTGTGTCACCCTGGTCACCAGTGGTGAACTTCCCCAGCTCAATGATCTGCTTGAGAAGATTCCCTCCACGGTGCTCGATATTCTGCGAGTTCCCGGCATGGGACCCAAGAAGGCCGCGATGCTCTACCGTGAGCTTCAGATTGAGAACCTTGAGCAACTGCAGGCGGCATGCGAGGCGGGCAAGGTTCAGGAACTGAAGGGATTTGGTGCCAAGACCGAGCAGACGATTCTCGGTGGAATTGCCATTGCTGATGCGGCAAACCAGCGTATTTACTGGTCGGTGGCAGACCGTATTGCAGGGGAATTGCGAGATCACCTCGGCGGATGTCCTGCGATCGACCGGCTGGAACTGGCTGGTAGCTATCGCCGGGGCAGGGAAACTGTCGGCGACCTGGACCTCCTGGTTGTCTCCACCAGGGGGGAGGAGGTCATGGACCGGCTGGCCCTGTTTCCCCAGGTCGGGGACGTGATTGCTCGCGGAGAGACCAAGATGTCCGTTCGCCTTGCCAGCGGGCTCCAGGTTGATTTGCGGGTTGTTCCAAAGAAATCCTTTGGAGCGGCACTGCAATACTTCACCGGGTCCAAGGACCACAACGTGCACCTGCGTGGTCTGGCACGCCAGCAGGACCTGAAGATCAATGAGTATGGTGTTTTCCGGATCGAGGAGGATGGGAGCGAGACTTATATTGCGGGCAAGGATGAGAAGGACGTTTATGCCACCCTGGGACTCCCGCTTTTTCCACCGGAACTTCGCGAGGCACGAGAGGAATTCCAGTGGGCCCAGGCCGATGCCCTGCCACCGCTGCTGAAGCAGGATGATCTCCGCGGGGATCTGCACATGCATACCACGGCAACCGACGGCAAGGCGACGCTGGAGGAAATGGCCCAGGCCGCAATCGACCGCGGCCTGGAATATATCGCGATTACCGACCATTCCCAGCGGGTGACGGTGGCCGGTGGGCTGGATCCGGAGAGGTTGCGTGCACAGTGGAAACAGGTCGAACAGCTGAATCAACAGCTCGAAGGCCAGCTCCTTGTTCTCAAGGGAATCGAATGCGATATCCTCGAAGCAGGCGGTATGGATCTGCCGGACGACGTGCTGGCCGAGGCGGACTGGGTGATAGCCAGTGTCCATTTCGGGCAGCGCCAGTCACGAGAGCAGATTACGGACCGGATCCTGGGGGCCATCGCAAACCCCCACATCTCGATCGTGGCGCACCCCACCGGTCGGCTCGTCAATCGCCGGGAACCGTACGAGGTGGATATGGATGCGGTCATGCAGGCTGCGGCCGAGACCGGTACGCTGCTGGAACTCAATGCCAACCCGGCCCGACTTGACCTGCATGATGTCCATTGTGCAGCAGCCAGGAGCCGGGGGATCCCGATCGTGATAAGCAGCGATGCCCATAGTATCGAGGGTCTTGATGTGCTGCGTTATGGAGTCCTGCAGGCACGTCGAGGCGGACTCTCGATGGATGATGTTGCCAACACGCGCAGCTGGAAGAAGTTAAAGCAGCTGGTAGGACAGTCCACGTCATCCAGGGGATAAGAGACTCGATCGATGTCTGCCAACCTGACTCCCCAGTACCGCAAGGCAGAACAGGCTTACCGCCAAGCGAGCAGCCCGGAGGAGGAACTTGAATGCCTGCAGCTGATGCTTCGTGAGATTCCCAAGCACAAGGGGACAGACAGGCTCCAGGCGGATTTGAAACAAAAGATCAGCAAGCTCAAGAAAGAGCATTCCAAGGCAAAGCCGGGAGGGCAGAAAGGATCCCGGCGGATCCCGAGGCAGGGAGCTGGCAGGGCTGTCCTGCTTGGGCCTCCCAACTCGGGCAAGAGCCAGTTGCTGGAGTCGTTAACGAGGGCACAACCGGAGATCGCCGACTATCCCTTTACCACCAGTGTTCCCCTGCCGGGGATGATGTCCTTTGAGGATGTCCAGATTCAGCTGATCGATACGCCGCCGGTCACGAGTGACTTTCTGGATCCCACCACCCAGGGGCTTGTTCGCGGTGCCGACCTGGTCCTGTTGCTGGTGGACCTGGCCAGTGATGACTGTGCGGAAGAGACCGAGGCGGTTATTCGGCGGGTGGAACATACCAAGACCGGCCTGGCAACAGAGTCCTACCTGGACGAGGGGGATGTTGGTCGCTCTTACACTCGTACGGTGGCGGTCCTGAATAAATCTGACGATCCGGGAGCAGTGGATCGGCAAGAGTGGCTCCGTGAGGTTTACCCGCTAGAATTTCCGGAGCTGGTGGTCTCGGCACGGGAACAGACCGGGCTGCAGGAGTTGCGCCAAGCGGTATTCCAGGCTCTGGATGTGGTTCGCGTTTACACCAAGATGCCGCATGCCAAGGATCCTGATTTTGAAAAGCCCTTTACCATCATGCGGGGGGGGACCCTGCTGCAGGTGGCAGAGTTAATCCACAAGGATGTCGCCAGCAACCTGAAGCATGCCCGTGTCTGGGGAAGCCAGGTGCACGATGCGACCACCGTCAAGGGAGACTACGTGCTGGCAGATCGTGACGTGGTGGAAATCCACATCTAGCCAGGCGAATTATTTTTCCCGGCGAACCCAGCCGCTGTCATCCAGCTTGCGAATCGTCCCGGTCACCGGCACGACAGCCGTAACACGGACAGCAGAAGTCACTTCTGTCGCCACGGAAACAGGGGACAGTCGCGGGACGGCGATCGGCGTGGCAGCCGTCTTGTCCCGGGGGTCAAGTACTCGTGGTGCTTTTGCCGGGTTGATTCGGGGAAGCCGGTTGGCGTCGGGAATGGGCTGGAGCTTGTACGGGGCAGCCGCCTCTTTCTCCGGATTCTTCGCATCCTCTTCCTTCACCGGTTCCTTCTGACCGGGAACCTTCTTTTCCTCGGGAGGCTCGATGGCGGGTTGTTCAAGCACCGAGCTGGACTCCTCGCTGGCCGCCTCCTCTTCAGCGGCGGGTTGCTCGTCGGCCGGAGTATCCTTCTCGGACGGTTTCTCATCCGGGGCGTTTGATTCGGCCCCTGCCTCTTCCTCACCCTTGTCGCCGCCATCCTTTTCCTTGTCCACAGGCCGGTTTCGGATCTCGACCCCCCCCCCGGTCTCGCTGTCCGGTACCAGGGTACCCGGGTCGAGCGAGGGACGCTGGTGTTCCGCTGCTGCAGCTGCTTTTGCAGGGGTAGGTTTGTCCGTCCCCAGCTGTGGAATAATACAGCCCCCACATCCAGGTGCCAGCAGTGGATTCAGAATCCGGCCAAGCAGCGGCGCGTTTTTATCACAGGGTCGAAGGACCTGGGGAAAAGTGGGCAGGACCTGGGGAAAGGTGGGCAGGATCTGGGGGAGCGTGGGGCGGTAACTGGTGACCGGGACCCGGCGAAGCTGCCAGCTGGACGTTGTGCAGGGCTTCATGACCACGTGGGTCAGGCCGGATGTTTCATGCCGCTCCAGTTGAGGGAAATAACGAGTCGTGGGAACACGAACCCACTTCGTCACATAACGGGTTTGGCCTTCCCCGGTCGGCTTGAATGCCTCCGGTGTGACCATGTTCAGTGGCCTTGTGATCATGTTGTCGACAAGCTTGCTGCTGTTCTCAACCAGCTTGTTACTGATGATCGGCGTGGCGGCTTTCTCTGGTGTGACGACCGGTTCCACTTTTTCGGCATCGGGAGAAGCGGCAGGATCATGGATCGGGATCAGGGAATCCTGCTCTCCGATGATCCATTCCCAGAGCCCTGCATTACCAGGAGTACTGATAAGAACCGCGAGCAGAAATGCCATGGCCGCGATCACGGAAATTTTCAGCGACTTGTTCACACCCATCTCTCTTTTCCATTACTGGAGTTCGTGGTGGTGGGCGATCCATCGACCTTGTGGCACCTGTGCCTCGGTGCACTTCCATCATAAAAGTAAGACAAACTGGCCTCTGTTTATTGTGGTCTACCGGGGTGGGCGGCTGTCAAGCAGCCAGGGATCGTCTCGTCTTCTCCCGGCAGGCCTCACCGGCCCGGTTATACCGATTTTCAGGATTTTCCTGGGGTTCTGGCGAAAATCGGTGTGTCCATCCAGTTGCATAATAGGTCAGTTGCTACGGCGACGAGAAGTTTTTTTCTGGAATCGTGGAAAAGGTCTTCAGTGCTGCTGCCCTGGCTGTCGACGGCTGCGGATTTCAAACAGGTCATAACAGGCGAAAAGTAGCTCCCTGATATTCCCCTGGTGTTCTTGAAACAGCTGTTTCACATCCTCGGGAGTGACGATGGTCCCGACCTCTCGCTGGAACTCCTCCACCAGGGAGCAAGCAAGCTCGGGCCCGGGAGCAAGCCGCCAGGTGAAGGGAAAGCGATGACAGCGATGGCTGCTCACCAGCAGGTGGACGCGCCGGCGTCGACACTGCCATGCCAGCGTCCATCGACGCCAGGCGGGAAGTTGTTCGAATCCATCCACGATCAGCCAGGACGTGGCAGCCATCGTTTTTGCCGCTCGTCTTGGAGTGAGATGCCGCTGGTCTGCCTGGAGCTGGATCCGGGCGACCTGGTAACCTCGCTTTATCAGTTCCGCCTGGAGTGTAAACAGCAGAGTCGACTTGCCGACACCATGTGGCCCGATGACCTGCCCTCCGCCAGCCTGCAGGAGGCTCTCCATGAGCTGGCCAGGTTGGCCAGCAGAGGGGAACCGGTACGAGCACCTGTCAGGACGGATCCAGCAGGTGGAAAATGGATTGACTGCATGCCGACGGGGGTGAATCACGATGCCTCCTCAACGAAGGCAGAAAGCGTGCCGATCTGGAAGGAAAGATCCTGCGTATAAGTAGGCCCCTTTTCCGGGAAGACCTTCACGCGGACGAGCCAGTGAAGTTTGAGGATCGTGCCATCAAAACTCAGGGGACTGTTTGGCAGCGCCGTTTCAAACTCGTGAAGGGCTCTCAGGTCCGGGTTTTCATCGTCACTGACCCGGCGGTGAAATTCATGGACGCCCATGTCCTCGTCTCCCTTTCCACTGGTGATCCAGAGGACGGAAGCTTCCACCGCCTGGATCGCCTCGGCCGCGATGGCGTCGATCTGGTAGCCACACCGCATTCTCTGCCCCGGCTGGTAGAGGCGATGCGGATCACAGAGCATGATGCTGACGAGAGGATCCACTAGCCGGCCTCCCTGGCTGGATTCCTGGGATGGACAATCAACAGGAAACTCCGCGTGAAACGCGGATGGGATTCCGGCTTGCCCTGCACAACAAGCTTCCACTGGACCTGGTTATGTTCCCCACGAAACGAGTGCATGACGGATTCGGGGATGGCAAACTGGAAATCGTGTTCCAGCACCCGGTCCGATCGCAGGTCATGATTTTCCAGGCTGCCAATCTCCTGCTTGAAGGCATCATGTGTCTCGATCCGCAAGTCGGTTCCCTGGCGATAGGTGGCCTGTTCTTCACAGACCAGGGAGATACGGAGCGAACGAAGCTTCATGGAACCAGACTGGAGGAGGAACCCCTCATACGAGCTGCCCGGGATCAGGGGGTGGTGGGAGATTTCCATCATCGTCGTTCCCACCCGGGTGAAATGCCGTAATTGCTGGTAGCAGTAACGGGTAGCCCAGTTCGTTACCACGATACTGCCGAGCAACATCGTCGAGAACAGCCAGTATGGCTGCGCGTTCAGGACAGAACGAATGACCGTGACCACCAGGGTTCCCGTGACGGCCATCCAGGAAAGCGAGAACAGGGAAGCTGCCAGCATGGGCCAGAAAGCAGATTCGAAGCGAGGCAGTCGGTATCGCAGCCGCGTTCCTGGACTGTCAATGATAGCGGCGTCGCTGGGGATGCTGGGGAAACGGTCTGAAGAACTGACGTTTTCCTTCAGTAAATCCAGTGCCGGACGTTTCTGCGTGATTGCCCTGCGGCGTTCCGGGGAGATGCCGTAATGGATATATGCCAGTAGCAGGCCGCCTCCACCGATCACCAAGAGTGAGACAACAACCAGCAGCAAAAGCCAAAATCCCAGGCTCTTGTCCGGCGCGAACAAAAGGAATCCAAGCGAGACCATGCCCAGGATGAGAACCAGCAGGAAAAAGGTAATTTCACCCACAAATCCTGAAAGCGCTGAACCACTGCGACGGTCCCCCCTTTTTTTCTGTAATATTCCAAACAGACGTGCCACTGTCGTGAACCCTCGTGGCTGGGCCGGTTTTCTTGTCCAGGAGGAAGCCTGGCCGGCATCGAAAGGTGATATGGTAGCTTGACGTTTCATGCATATTGTAATCCAATCGCCGCAGAAAAGGTTTTTGTATTTAATGATGGTTACTTGTTTGCACCTGCCAGGAAGAAATCAATGATGCGATTCCAGTTCACCTGCCTGCTGACCATGTTCCTGCTGTCTGTCACCAACCAGCAGGCCCCGGCCGATGACTGGCCCCAGATCCTGGGGCCCTCGCGTAATGGCGTTGCGACCGGTGAGAAACTTTTTTCCAGCTGGCCGGCGACCGGCCCCAGGGTGGCCTGGAAACAGGCCGTTGGATCCGGGTTTGCGGGAGTGGCGATTGCCAGTAACCGGGTGATCGTCTTTCACCGGCAGGATGACAGGGAACAGGTTCAAGCCATGGATGCGGCGACCGGGAAGATCCTCTGGAAGACCGGTTTCGATGCCCATTACAAGGGCGGCGTGAATGCGGACCTGGGCCCCCGATGCGTGCCACTGGTGCACAAGGGCCATGTTTACGTTTATGGGGCCGCCGGCGACCTGCATTGCCTGCGGCTGGAAGATGGCACGAAGACCTGGTCGCGAGCGACCTACGAGGATTTTGACGGGGATGAAGGCTATTTCGGTGCCGGAGCGACGCCGATTGTTGCCGGCGGGAAGTTGCTGGTGAATGTCGGAGGAGCGGAGAATGCGGGCCTGGTCGCTTTTGACCTGCTCACGGGAAAGACCCTCTGGCAGGCGACTGCCGAGGCAGCCAGTTACTCTTCACCGACCCTGGCGACGATCGGTGGCCGGGAACATGCGGTATTCGTGACACGCATGAATGCGATGGCTGTGGATCCAGGAAACGGGAAAATGGCGTTCCAGTTTCCCTTCGGTCGACGTGGGCCGACCGTCAATGCGGCGACTCCACTGGTGATCGGTAACAAGCTCTTCGTCACGGCCAGTTACCAGATCGGAGCCCGGATGGTTCAGTTCGGGCCGGACAGCAAGATGACCGACCTCTGGGCCAGTGACAATGTCATGTCCAGCCAGTATTCCACTGCCGTGCACCACCAGGGATTTCTTTATGGTTTCCATGGCCGTGAGGATATCGGCACGGGTTCTCTTCGCTGTGTTGAGCTGAAGACAGGGACGTTAAAATGGTCCCAGGATCGGATGCCAGTTGGCCACGTGATTGCCAGCGGCGACCTGCTTCTGGTGCTCTCGGTGGAGGGAGGGCTCTCCTTGGTCAGGGCGTCACCTGTAAAGTACGAGAGGCTCGCGCAGGCGGATATCGCAGGGGGGGCAACCCGTGCAATTCCCGCGCTCAGTAACGGGCGGCTGGTGGTTCGCACCAGTGGTAGTGGCCAGGGCGAGATCCATTGCCTGCAGGTCGGTCAATAAGGATTGCCACCCGGCAGGACCGGTCCCTAGACACTGGCGGTCCGGTAAAAGCCGATTTCTGCCAACGCGTCGTAAACCTCTTCCAGCGTTTTCTCGCCGAAATTCGAGATTCCCAGCAGGATTTCCGGCTTGCTGTTGAGCAGGTCCTGGACCGTGAAGATACCTCGCTCTTCAAGACAGTTCGTCGTGCGGACGCTCAGACCGATCTCGGCCGTACTCATCGCCAGTCGCTGCTCCATGCTGCGACGCTGCTCGTCCGCGGCACTCAATGGAATGCGCGTCATGGGGGGATCCCTCCCTGGATTGTGATTCCTTTCAGAATGTTCCGGCCACCGGCTTCCAGCCAGCTTCTGCCAAAACGACATTGTTAGGGGACAAGTATAGCGATCTGGCCAGATTCCGCCTGTCAAATTTCCATTTTTTTTTCTTCTTTGCTAGCACGGTCGGCAGCGTCAGTCCGAACCTGAATCCGGCTTCCGGATTGCCTGCTTGATCCGCAGCAATTGGGCGGATTCGCTGCGCTGCTTGTAATGGCTGTCGAGCGGGTAACAGCCGGAGACGAGGCCGTTACGTGGCGCCGTTGTACAGTCACTAAAAGTGCGGCAGACGTTTTTCCGCTGCATCGTTCCTGAAGTCAGTGTGTCGTGGGGGAGTGTGGGATAGCTGAGCACCATCCGCCCCAGCCCCACCGAGTCGATCCAGCCATTTCGGACGACTGCCTGGGCAACGTGCGGGAGATAGTCCTGCAGGTAAGAGTAACCTGACCCGACCATGGGACACTCCGGATAGGCGAGCTTGCATTGGCGGGCCGCCTGGATCTGCCGGGTGACACCCGCCAGCGGATCCTCGGGTGGCAGGTAGCCATCGCTCGGTGGAAAGATAGCCGGACGCATGATGTGCGGGTTGTAGTAAGGACTCCCGCACGAGAGGTTCACGGTCGCCACGCCCCACTGGATCAGGTCCCCGATCAGGCGGAGGGGTTCGCCCAGGTCCATTTCCATCGGCTGATCTGGATTGACGCCAAAGCCAAACTCGTACGGCAGGAGCTTTTCAAATGCCATCGGCTGCCCGTCTTCCAGGCTGGTCAGGAATGGCGGGGTATCATAGAGACTCAGTCGGACCCCGATAATCAGGGAAGGGCACTGATCGCGAACCCTTTCGATCACGGTTCTCAGCAGGCGGGTGCGTCCCTCGTAATCCCCCCCGAAGCGTCCGGGCCTTCTGCGAGCGCTGAGGAACTCGTGCATCAAGTACCCGTGGCAGGACTTGATGTCGACAAACCGGTATCCCACCCGTTCTGCCACCACGGCTGCTTCCAGGTAGCTTTCCACCAGCTGGTCCAGCTCCTCGTCGGTCAGAACCACAGCATCGTTGTCCGGATCGATATTGAACTTCTCGTCCAGTAGCGGATGATGATAGGCAATCCGTGGTGCCAGGGGGCCATCATGGGGACGACAGAAACGTCCTGAATGGGTCAGCTGGAGTCCGACCAGCAGGTCGTCGACCGAGCCATGCATTTCCTGGTGAGCGGACTGCAGGGTTTCCAGCAGGTGTGCCAGCCCCTTTTCGTTGGAGGCTGTCGCGAGTGTCTGGTGGGGGTTGGCCCGGCCGATTTCCTGGACCGCAGCCGCATCACCTCACCAGATCAACATGGCACCACTCTGGCCAAATCTCAGCCAGCGGCGGAGGGTCAGTTCGCTGG
>CAYYZW010000351.1:0-6255 GCA_964476375.1 uncultured Pirellulaceae bacterium | reverse complement strand
CAGCGTGACGCCGATTCGCACCAGCCTGGTGGGCAGCGCCGTGGACGGCCGCGTGCTTGAATTCCTGGTCAACGAGGGAGATATGGTCACAGAGGGCCAGCCCCTGGCCCAGCTGCGAACCTCGACCCTCTCGCTGCAGCTGGCAGCCGCTCGCGCCGAGCGGGTCCTCCGCAGCGAGGAACTGGCGGAACTGGAGAACGGGGCCACCCGTGAGGAGCTGGACCAGTCCCAGGCCCGCATGAAGGCAGCCCGGGCCTCGATGGACTTTTCCACCTGGACACACAAGCGGATAGCGGCCCTCTTTAACAAGGGCCAGGCGGTCAGCGAGAACGAGCTTCAGGAGGCACTCTCCCACGCCCAGCGAGATGAACAGCTTTACGAGCAGGCCCGTGCCGCCCACCAGCTGACCGTGCGAGGTCCCCGTCCCGAGCAGATTGCCCAGGCCCAGGCCCGCGTGCTGATCCAGCAGGAGCTGGTCAATGTTTTCGAGGACCGCATCAAGCGGCATACCATCCTTTCTCCTTTTGACGGTCATGTGACAGTCGAGCATACCGAGGTGGGGCAATGGGTCCGCGAGGGGGATCCGATTGTCGAGGTGATCCAGCTGAGCCAGGTCGATGTGCTGGTCCACGTGCTGGCCCGGGACGTCGGACAGCTGAAGCTCGGTGCCCCGGTGCGGGTCGAGGTCCCTGCCCTTTCCAGCGAGCTCCTGACCGGCACGGTTGCGGTGGTGGTTCCCCAGGCTGACGAGCAGGCCCGTACTTTCCCGGTCAAGGTCCGCCTGGCGAACCAGCTGGTCGAGTCGGCACCGGTCCTCAAGGCGGGCATGCTGGCGCGGGTGGCCCTGCCGACCGGCAGAGAAGAGATAATGACCCTGGTTCCCAAGGATGCCATCGTGCTGGGGGGGGAAACCCCGCTGGTGATCGTGGCCGATCCAGAGGAAGGGAAAAAGACCGCCGGCACCGCCCGGTTGGTCCCTGTCACGCTTGGTATTTCCACCGGCGACCTGATCCAGGTAACCGGTTCCCTCCGCGGCGGCCAGCTGGTCGTGATCCGTGGTAACGAGCGGCTGCGGCCTGGCCAGCCACTCACCTTCCGGCAGTTGCCCGGCCGCAGTGAAAAAAATCCCTGATCCTCCCTGCCCCGCGGCTTCCTGTCCTGCAACCGACTCTTCCTTTTTTGATCCACCCGCCATGAACCTGGTCCAGGTATTTGTTCAAAACCCGGTGAAAGTGACCGTGGGGGCCCTGCTGGTCGTCCTCTTCGGTTCCATCGCCATGGTCAATATGCCCAAGCAGTTGACCCCCAACGTGGAGAACCCGATGGTGCTGATCCGCACCCGCTGGCCGGGTGCCAGTCCGCAGGAGGTGGAAAGGGAGATCGTGCTGGAACAGGAGGAGCAGCTCAAGAACGTGGAGGGGATGATCAAGATGTCCTCCGACTGCAGCGACTCCAATGCCTCGATCTCGCTGGAGTTTGCTGTCGGGACCGATATCCAGGAGGCGATCGTGCAGGTCAGCACCCGGCTGCAGCAGGTGCGGGAGTACCCGATCGATGCCCAGGAACCGGTGATCGAGACGCGCAACAGCTCGGACAATGCCATCGCCCGGCTGGTCCTCACGGCCCGGCCTCCCGACAAGCAGCAGGTCCGTGAGTTTGTGGCCGCGCACCCGCAGCTGGCCGAACCGCTTGGGCCGGTGCTCTCGGCCATGAACCCGGCCCTGATGGTCTACCGCGTGCGGCAGGTCCATGCCCGCCTGGGGGCCGAGCACCCGGTGCTGGACGAGCTGCTGCCACCGGACATCGACGTGATGAAGCTGCGGCGTTTTACCGAGGACGTGATCGAGGCCCGCCTGGAGCGAGTCTCGGGGGTCTCGGACGTCTATGTCTATGGCGGACTGCAGGACGAGCTGGAGGTGGTGGTCAGCCCCGAGAGGCTGGCGGCCCGGCAGTTGACCGTGGCCGATGTCCGCGCCGCCCTGCAGGGACAGAACAAGGACACCTCCGGCGGGGACATCTGGCAGGGAAAACGCCGCTGGGTGATACGCACGCTGGGCCAGTTCCGCGATCCAGAGCAGGTCGAGAGCCTGATCCTGGCGGTACGACAGGGGGTGCCGGTCTACATGCGAGACGTTGCCGAGGTGCGGGTCGGTTTCAAGAAACCGGACAGTATCTCGCGCCGCTACGGGGAACCGAACAACGCCATGGGGGTCGAGCGACGCATCGGGTCCAACGTGATGGAAGTCATGCAGGGGCTCAAGAAGGCGGTGGTGGAGCTGAATGACGGGGTTCTGAGGCAGAAAAACCTGCAGCTCTACCAGTACTATGATGAGACCGAGTACATCTCCTCGGCCATCTCGCTGGTCACCAACAATATCTTCCTGGCCACCGCCCTGACGATGATGGTCCTGCTGCTGTTCCTGCACCGTTCGCTTAAGACGATGCTCTCGATCCCCTTGATCGTGGCCTCCGCCCTGGCCGCGGTCCTTGCTTCTCCCTGGTTTTTCCTGCTCACACTGGCCCTGGTGGTGCTGTGTGGACTCTGGTTCGGCCGTGGGGCCCTGGTGGTCGGCCTGGCGATCCCGACCAGCGTGGTCGGTACCTTCCTGGCCCTGGGCATGGGGGGGCGATCTCTCAACGTGATCAGCCTGGCCGGGATGGCGTTTGCCGTCGGCATGCTGGTCGACAACGCCGTGGTGGTACTGGAGAACATCCATCGCCGCTGTCGCGAGGGAGAGGATTCCTTCACCGCCGCGATACGCGGGACCAGCGAGGTCTGGGGGGCGGTGATCGCTTCCACGCTGACCACGGTCGCTGTTTTCCTGCCGATCGTCTTCGTGGAGGACGTCTCCGGACAGCTCTTCCGGGATATTGCCCTGGCCATCAGTTTCGCAGTCATCTTCTCGCTGTTGGTTTCCTCCACGCTGATCCCCACCGCCGCTGCCCGGCTTTATCGCCGGCACGAGACGGAGGACGACAGGTCGGATCAAACACACAAGGCGATCGAATCACTGGGACGTTTTGGGTCCCGTTTCGTGGAGATCGTGGTCCGGCTCAACCGCTGGATCCAGTCCAGCCTGTGGCGGTCGCTCTCCACGATCGTGGTGATCCTGCTGGCGTCGCTCATGCTGAGCTATCTCTTCTGGCCCAAGGTGGAATACCTGCCGTCGGGAAACCGGAATTATGTCTTCATGCAGATCTCTCCCCCGCCAGGTTACAACCTGGACGAGTTGATGAAGATGGGCGAGGAGATCGAGCAGGAGCTGCGGGTCAACTGGAATGCCGACCCGGGGAGCCCCGAGTCCGAGCAGCTGGAGTCCCCGATTATCAGTTACTACTTCTTTGTCGTCTTTGGCCGGCGGGTGATCATGGGCTGCCGTGCCCATGATGAGACACGGGTTGCCGAGTTGATCCCGCGGCTCAAGGAAATCGGATCCCGTTTTCCGGGCACGATGGCCTTCGCGTCCCAGTCGAGCCTGTTTGAACGCGGCCTGAGTGGTGGGCGGACCATCGATATTGAAATCACCGGCCGTGACCTTCCGGAACTGGTCGAGATCGGCCGAACCGTGATGGGCCGGCTCAAGGGGAGTGGCCAGGGCGGGGAGGAACTGCTTCCAGGGGCCCAGGCGATGCCCAGGCCGAGCCTGGACCTGTCCAGCCCGGAGATCCATCTTGAGCCGCGGGTGGTGGAAGCGGCGGCGCTCGGCGTGAATGCATCGGACCTGGGTTACACGGTCGATGCCCTGGTCGACGGCGCCTACGCCGGGGACTACTACGTGGGGGGCAACAAGCTGGACATCACCATCAAGGGCCAGGATTCGCTGGGCCTGCGCACCCAGGACCTGGCCGGGCTGCCGGTGGCGACCCCCAGTGGCCAGCTGGTGCCGCTCTCGGCCCTGGCAGAGATCCGTTACAGCAGCGGTCCGGAACAGATCCGGCGGCGTGAGAGGCTGCGGGCGATCACGATCCAGGTCAGTCCACCGGTGGAGATTCCCCTGGAAGAGGCGATGGATCGCATCGAACAGGGCGTGATTCAGCCGCTTGAGGAGGATGGGACGCTCGGCGAGGGGTACATGATCAACCTTTCCGGAGCGGCGGACAAGCTGCGGCAGACCTGGCAGGCACTTCGCTGGAATTTCCTCCTGGCCCTGGTGATCACCTACCTGTTGATGGCCGCCCTGTTCGAGTCCTGGCTCTACCCGCTGGTGATTATCCTCAGTGTGCCGCTGGGGGCAGTCGGGGGGCTGCTGGGATTACGGCTGCTGAACGTCTTTGTGCTGCAGCCACTGGACGTGCTGACGATGCTGGGATTCGTGATCCTGATCGGAACGGTGGTCAACAATGCGATCCTGATCGTGCACCAGTCGCTGAACCACATCCGTCATGAAGGGCTGTCCCACCGCGAGGCGATCCCGCTCAGCATCCGCTCCCGCGTGCGGCCGATTTTCATTACCACCACGACGACCGTGCTGGGCCTTTTGCCGCTGGTCGTGCTCCCCGGGGCGGGCAGTGAACTTTACCGCGGCCTGGGAAGCGTGGTGCTTGGCGGCCTGCTGGTCTCCACCTTCTTTACCCTGGTCCTGGTTCCCACGGTCTTTACCATCACGATGGACGCCCGCCTGGCGTTCGGCCGCTGGTGGTCAGGAGAGGCCCGGTCGATCGAGCCGGCGTCGGAAACGGAAATACCCGCAGAGGTCGTCTCGTAACGAGCCAGCAAAGCGGTTCTGCCCTGCCCCGGTTCCCGGCAGAACATTTCCAATCCCCCCGGCTGCGGTTATCCTAGAGAAGTGCCGCCCTGGCATGAATGAAATTGTCTATCTGTATTACCCGGCGACCGTAGTGTGAATAACCGAGAAGGACGCCGCCAGCGGCGACTCCTGCTGGAACAACTCGAGGATCGGCGGTTGCTGGCCAGGGTATTTGCGCCCCAGGTCATCATCAGTACCGCCGCGGACCGTCCCACGGATGTCCTGGCCATCGACCTGGACGGGGACGGGGACCAGGATGTCGTCTCCGGGTCGGCGGACGATGACAAGGTGACCTGGTACGAGAACGACGGCAGCCAGGGTGTTACATCGCACACGGTCACCGCGGATGCCAACACGGTCCGCGGGATCTTTGCCGTGGATCTGGATGGCGACGGGGATGTGGACCTGCTCAGTGCCTCCTACAACGATGACAAGATTGCCTGGTACGAGAATGACGGGGAGGAAAGCTTCAGCCCACACGTGATCAGCACCAGCGCGGCCTCGGCGGTCACTGTTTTTGCCGTGGACCTGGACGAGGATGGTGACATGGATGTCCTCAGTGCGTCCTACGATGATGACAAGCTGGCCTGGTACGAGAATAACGGCAGCCAGCAGTTCACCGAGCACGTTATCTCCGACTCGCAGGCCGGGACGCTGAGCCTTTACCCGGTGGACCTGGACGGGGACGGGGACCTGGAACAGGACAGCGCCGCTGCCAACGAAGGCAAGGTGAACTGGTTCCAGAACGACGGGGAGGAAAACTTTACCGAGCGACTGGTCGCCAGTGATGAGAACGGGGCCTCGAGTGTTGTGGCTGCGGACCTGGATGGCGACGACGACGTCGATATCCTGGCCTCGCTCTATGACCAGAGCCTGGTTGTCTGGTACGAGAATGATGGCCAGCAGGCTTTCAGCAGGCATACCGTCAGCGATGCCGCCTGGGGCAGTTACAGCGTGATCGCGACGGATCTGGACGGGGATGGGGACCTGGATGTGGCCAGCGCCTCTCACAACGATGACAAGGTGGCCTGGTACGAGAACGATGGCAGTGGTGGATTCACCACGGTTGACATTACCACCAGTGCCGATGGTGCCTTTGCCGTGCATGCGGCGGACCTCGACGGGGACGGGGACCAGGACCTGCTCTCGGCATCGATGAGGGATGACAAGATTGCCTGGTATCCGAACAACTCCCCTCCCACGCTGGACGCGCTGGCGGACCTGACGCTTGCCGAGGACGACCCGGAGCAGATCGTCCAGTTGCTGGGGATCTCGGCTGGTGCGGACGAGGACCAGGTCCTGGCCGTCTCGGCGGAAAGTGATAATCCGGACCTGGTCTCACAGTTGACGGTCAGCTACACGTCGTCGGCGGCGACCGGTTCGCTCGCTCTTGCCCTGGTGGCCGATGCCCACGGGGCCGCCACCATTACGGTCACGGTCAGCGACGGGGGGCATGACGGGAACCTGGCGACGACCGATGATAATGCCACGACCTCCCGGACTTTCC
>CAYYZW010000350.1:0-8100 GCA_964476375.1 uncultured Pirellulaceae bacterium | reverse complement strand
TTTCGACCATCTGGTTCACTACCATCTTTAGCACTACCAACGTGATCTCTACGAACGTGAGCACGACCAACGTGAGCACGCCGAACGTGAGCATGAGGGCGAAGACCCGATCCGGCAGCTGCATGGTGCCATCGAGGAACTCCACGGTGAAATCCGCCGTCTCCAGGAGCGATTCAACCGGATCGAGCGCGAACTGAACGAAGGTCGCCGCTAGAAATCCTGGCTCTTTTCCCAGCCAGCCCTGAATTCAAATTGGCCTGCTGCCGGTAGTCTGATTTCGCTACACTTCTCCCGCCCGGTACCTCTTACCGGGGCCAGGCAGACAAGTGTCACCACGGGGTAGGTGTGGACGATGGGTCGGTCGATCAGGCAATTCTTATTGCGATACCAGGTCATGTTCGCTGCCCTGGTACTGTGTTTCAATTCCCTGCCCTGCCATCCACCTGCCACGGCCCAGGAACCGATCGACCAGGCACTTTTCGAGCGACTTCGATGGGCTCGCTTTGAACTTGTACGGGGACGACTGGAAGTGCGTGACATACGGCGTGGTCAAAATCGCTCGATCACGGTCAACCACCATGAGATCATGGTTCGCGAGCACATCGACTTCCGTATCAACAACAACATCCTGTTGTTGCATTACGAGCGGCAAAGCCCGGACAACGTGCTCACGCTCAATGTCCACGGCAAGAAATTACTGACACTACGGCAGACCCCCTCGAGTTCGAATCAGCCCTCTGTCCTTCTCCACCAGGATCTTCACCAGGTTCGCTTGCAGCTCGGGGAGGAGGATAGCCGGCAATACCATGCACCTCATCTCTGGCTCCTGTTTCTCGAACACCCCCGGGAGTGCCAGGAGCACCTGGTCCCGCTGCTCCAGACGCTCCGGCAAAACTGGCACCTGGGGCACTGGATCGAGACCGTGGAAACAAACCTGATCCGCTCCGCCCTGGCCCCGCCCGCAATCGATATGGATCTCTTGCGAAAAAAAATCGGGGAATTAGGCAGCGGCCCTTACCGGCAGCGGCGAGCCGCCGATATTGCAATCCGGGCGATGGGCCAGGAGATTATCGGCATCCTTTCCGAAATCGACGACCGCAGTCTGAATGCCGAGCAGCGTTTGCGGATCCGCAGGATCTGTGAGTCCCTCTCCCTCCCCTCCGCCGACACACCGTTGTCGGTAACAAGCTGGCTCCAGAGCAGTCCCTCCACCTGGCTCTGTCTGATGACACACCCCGATTCAGCAATCCGGACTTCATCGCATCAACGCCTGGCATGGTTACTGGGCAGACCGATCCCTTTCAATCCGGAGGCATTGCCAGGAATCCGGGAGCGGCAGATCGCCGGTGTGCGAGAGAATCTATTACAGCGATGATGTCACTTAGTCCCACCACCAGCGACCGGCAGGACGTTGTGGGGGGACAGCCTGGGCATGATTGGCCTTGAGCAGCCCATAATCGGCGGTCGTGATGGCATCGGAACGGACGAGTGGTTTGAAATCCACTGAAACGCCGCCGCTGACTCCGGCCACCACATGCTTGCCACCGATGACACGGTGGTTGATGACCGAGTCCACTTCGGTCGGTGCCTGGTCCTCCACAAGCTGATATCGCTCCGGATCAAGCAGGTAAGAGGCATGCCACTGCGTCCGCTCCATTAGCCTCTCCTTCTTGATCAGGGCGGAGACGAGCGCCAGGTCAAAGATATTGCGGAGTTCCCCGTAGACCGGGTACTTGAGCGACAGGTCTTCAAACTGGTCTGTGAAATCCTTGGCAAAACGTGCAGTCAATTCGTCCGATTTTCCTGTCGGCAGACGTTTTCCCTGCTCCGTGAGCCGCTGGTTTTCACTCATCACACGCACGCCGGGCCCCTGGATCTCAAAGGCATTCCCTCCCGGCGTTGCCCTGACCGCATCATAATTAACGGTGAACCACCATCGCAGCACGTTCATCGAGGGAATTCCCCCGGAGGGGTCGATACCCTCCAGGTAACTCTCCACGCCGGCGGTTCCTTTTTCCAGTCCCATCCCGATCAACTTCATGCGGTAATCCGCTTCCACCAGGACACGCGCGGTACGGTTATTTCCGGCGATTCCAAAGACATGCACATCCTGGCGACCGACACTGGCCCTCAGGCCTTCCAGCCAGTCATCCCGTTGGTTCGGACGAATCGGTTTTCCGGAAACACGTTCGATATAATCCCGGGTCCGCTTGATATTCTCGGGGCGAGGGTCAATGGAACAACCGAAGTGTGAGTCACCGTTGATCGCATTCCGCATCACCACGACCAGGTCGTCAAGATGCAGCACCGGGCGTCCGGTCTCCATGTTGACTGCCCTCCCCTCGCCGGTACTTCGCCAGTCCCCGGCAGGCCCTGCAAGCACAATATCACCACTCTCCGGGTAGACCAGCACAAACTGGATCCGGTAGATACCTGCCAGGTGTTGCATCGCGCGATCCGGTGGCAGCCCCTGGGCGGCCCGCAGCTGGATTTCTCTCTCCAGCTGGTTCAGCGAGACCTTTCTCAGCCGGCTACTTTTCTGCATGGCATCCTGGGCGGGAACCCAGCTGGACGTGCCGCCCAGCGAGGACCGGTGGACATCCACAAGTTGTCGCGAGCGACTCATGTCCAGTCGCCTTAGCAGACCATCCACATCGACGACCACACCCCCGGCAAATTCCTTGATGGTGCCGGCACCCCCGACATCCTCCCAGGAATCCGGTTCCACTGTCGTTGTGATCAATTCAATCAATGAATCAAAGTCCGCCATCGCCGCCCCACCGCCAGCTCCCAGCATCTCGTCCAGGGCCTCACTGCGAACACGGTCATCACGAATCTCGCTGAGCGACTGAAGCGACGCCGCCCGGGCCCCGGAGTGAGCCTGGGACCGGGCGATCCGCTTGAGTTGCCGGTCGCGATCCAGCTGGGTGGCGGCATTCTGTGCATGCTCGCGTGCCGGGCCAAACTCCCCGGCAGCCAGGAAGGCCTCCAGCTTCGAGTCCACCTCGCTCTGGGCGACAAGTTCTCCACCCAGCAGAACAGCGGTGGCCAGGAGCAGAAATGCCGCAGCACGCCGGGTAACCGCGCCACCATCCAGGGGCCATCGAATCATGATCTTCTCTCCTCTGTTCCCACCAGGCGGTTCCAGTCGCCATGCAGGGACCCGGCAGCCATCGGACGCCCGTCCCTGTCCTCCAATTTTCCCATCCCGATTGCCATCGTCAAGTAGATTCCCCGACGATCTACCCATCAGGCCTTTTACTCACGCGTGGTGATCTTCCAGCAGGTTACTTTTTTCCCACTGGCAATAAGCACCCACGTCTCCCCGGAAAAATGTCCCGCACTGATACCGGTGATCCTTTCCCCAACAGCAAACATGTCAGCAAAAGACCCGTCATGGGCCACCATGTGGACCACACCATGTGCCGTGGCGATCAGCCAGACTCCTGCATCCTGGGAAGCCAGGGATGTGGCGGCTACCATTTCAACCTGAGTAGCAAAAGTTCCCAGTACAACCGGATAACGCCAGCGCGTTCGAAGTTGGATATCCAGCCCGACCATGACCTGCGACTGGGTTGAAGAAAGGGCACAGAAGCGGGTGATGGCATCCGTGCCCAGGTTCCCCGGGAAAAGATGATGAAAAGGAACTCCTCCTGTATCCACTGCAGGATCCGCATTGCCAAACTGGTTCAGTTGAGAAAGCCGGCCCTGTTGATCGGTCAATAACAGTTTCTGCCAGCCCACGTCATTGCGTGGTGAGGCAACGAGGGAAATCACATCCGTGACACCGCGGTATCCCCACCTGCGGGTGCCATCCATTTCCACCCGGTGGACGCCGGCCAGGCCCCAGAACGCCACGTAAAGTTCCAGCTCTCCATCATCTTCCAGGTCTGTCAAAACCACCTGGCTGATCCCATCATGCTCCTGCTCCGGATCCGGATAGGCAAGTTGCTCCTGCCATTTAGCATCGAGCACCAGCACCTGCTGGGATCCAGGCGTCATCACAGCAAAACGACGGCCCCCCAGCCGGCTGGTCGCCGTCCTCAAGAGCATGAATTCTCGTCCGTCCTGCACCGGAAGCGGGTGGGTTGCCAGCCGGGCGCCCTCCCGATCCAGCTGAATAACCTCCTTGCCGTCGTCCAGCACAAGGACCTCAAAACCGTCATCCCCGGCCGGCAGCATCAGCATGTTTCCGGCTGCCGTGGCCGCTTCAAAGACCCATGCCTCTTCTGCCAGAAACCGCTGTGGCTGGGCTCGCTCCGCCACATCAAGATTCGCCGCAGCCTGCTGGGCAGCAGCCAGGAGGTCCTGCTGGTATTTTTCCTCCAACAACTGCTGCTGTTGCTGGAAAACTGCTGCCAGGTCGTGGCCTTGACGCAGCTCGCGGACGAAACCGTCCAGATTCCCCAGCTGCTCCTTATCAATCGCCGGCAGGAAAGCCTGCACCGTTCCCTCGGAATTCAGCAATACCAGCGTGGGGGCAAACTGAACCTGCAAGGCCTCTCCAGCCTGGCCATCCAGATCCCTGAGCAGTGGCAACGATACCTCCCATTTTCGCAGCCGGGCAGTAAGCGTCCCGGTCGGGGTCTCTTCCGGATCCACAAAAACAGTAAAAACCTGGAGGTCCTCGCTCTCCGGCCAGCTGGCCGAGATCTCGTGCAGCAGCCGTGCTACCTGCCGGCATGATTCATCGGCCTGGCACCAGAGCAGGACCGTGTTTCGGCCTCGCAACGAGTCACGCGTGACAACTCCATCATCTGCATCGACCAGTTCGAAGCGGCCTGGCCGACGGCCATAAAGATCGGTTGCTGGAGGGGGCGGGGGAAGTATAAAACGATCAACTGTCCTGGCATTGGCCGGCAGACTGACCTGGAAACTGCTTTCTTCCATCGCTGCTGGAAATTCCGCGGCATGAAAATCCACCTGCAAGCGGATCTCACTTACTCCTGGAACTTCCAGGAGATCGGCAGCAAACAGGTCAGCCGGAAACTCCTGTCGACGCAGGGCCAGTTCCTCTTTGTCGACCCAGAGTACGAAGGGGGTATTCTCGGTAATGACCTTCAAGCGGTAGCATTCGTGCTTTCCAAGCGACTTTTCTTCGAGGAGTTCCAGTTCTGCCTCCTCTCCCAGTTGCCCGGCCAGGAATTCAGGTTCCGCCAGCAGGGCCGCCGAAAGCGGTAACCCAACCCGCCCGGCATAGAGCATCTCGAGAAGCAGGCTGTCATCGGAAAAGAAATCTGCAAGTGAAAGTTCCTCAGCGATCGGCCTGCTCACCAACTGCCCATCCAGATCCGCCGTCGTTTCATCGTGCATGCGAGCTGTGAGCTGTCCATCCCGGCAGGCGACTTCCAGCTGGTAACAGCGGATGTACAGGTTTCCGGGGGACGACCAGCGAGTTACCAGCTGGGCCGTCTCCTGGTGGAGACTTCCCAGCATTCGGTAACGCAGTGTCACCTCACCGTGGTCCTGGTAATGCTCGGCTGCCTGGTATGTTTCGACCAGCTTTTCCATCACCTGCTTGGCCGAAAGGGCCGCCCCCTTTTCAGCCGGCCCGGCGACCCCTGGCACCGGGTCGGTGGACTGCTGGCACCCCCAGGCAACCACCAGGAACAAACAGGCCCAACGCCAGCCGTGACGAGTCATCTGCGAAGAGTCCATCACATCACTTATTCCCATCCCACCGCTCCCCGGATCCGTTGGCATGCTGCATTATTGGAGAAAGCGTCACAGCACGTAAAGCTCGACTGTTGACCATCTCAATTAATCATCGCTAAGATCGAGAAGAACGATTTGGTTTCCAAAGCACTTCTCTTGATTGCCACCATGTTCCAGCACCTCCCTGTTAGCGACCAGACAATTCTCGACGTGGATATTCCAGATTCGGTACTGGACCTGGAATTCTCAGCCATTACGCCGGCAGCCCTGGAAGATCCGGCCGCAGCGATCGCCGCAGCCATGGCCGAACCACTTGGATTTCCTCCCCTTTCCCAGGTAATAATTCCAGGTGACCAGGTTGCTATTGCGCTGGATCGCACTGTCCCCTGCGGCGGGCAGCTTGTCGCCGGTTTATTGAACCAGCTTGCCGAATCGGGCCAGCTCGATCAATACCAGCTGCAACTGGTCTTTTCCGGTACCTCGGATGAGCTTGAGCATCGTCACCTGGAAGAACACATCCCGCCAGACCAGCTTCAGCATCTGACCATCGAAATCCACAATCCGGATGATCCCCACCAGCTCTCCTATCTCGCAGCCGCCCAGGACGATACACCGATATACATCAACCGGACACTTTGTGATGCAGACGTAGTTTTGCCGATCGTCCGACTCGGACTGTCCGGCCAGCTTGGCTATGCCGGCATTCATGGTTCTCTCTTCCAGTCCTTCACCGATACCAGGACCCGTCAGCGGTTCATGGTTCCCGGGAACCATGGAGCAGGCCAGCTGCACGAGGACGCCGACGAGGTTGCCTGGCTGCTGGGAATCCGCCTGGTCCTGGGAATCGTCCCGGGATTCGGTAATTCCGTCCTTCACGTTATCGCCGGGGATGCGCAGGAACTCCATGCCGAATCCGAGTTGCGGGGCCGGGCTGCCTGGAGCCGTCCAGCACGCCAGGTGGACATGGTCATCGCCACCATCGGGAGCCGGCCGGATGGCCAGGACTGGAACCACCTTGCCCACGCCCTGCATGCTGCATCCCAGCTCGTGTGCGAGGGCGGGATGATCGTGCTCTGTACCGATCTCGCCTGCCCACCCGGAAAGGCTCTCCACCAGCGTGCCGGCCAGGCAGCTTCTCCTCCTGTGTCGGAAGCAGGGGACCAGGAATCGAACCCGGATTCCCGTGCTGCGGAAGAGCTGGAGCGTGCTGGAGAGAGAGCCCGGGTCTACCTGCATAGCAGGTTGCAACAGGAACTGGTGGAGAGCCTTGGAATAGCTCATGTCAGCAACGCAAAACAGATCACGCGGCTTGCCGGCCAGTGCGACTCCTGCATCGTTTTGGCCGAAGCAGACCGGACAGTCATCGAAAATATCTCGACACCATGACCGAGCTTGTAACAGCGGAACAGCGAGACCAGTACGCGGCAGTCCGGGCTACATCGGGATATGCTCGCGGTCTTCGTCGCACCCAGTTGCAACTCTCAGGCACAGACCGAAGAACCTTTCTTCATGCTTTCTGCACCGCGGATATTACCAGCCTGGTAACAGGCCAGGGCTGCGAGGCCTTCATCACGAGTGTCCAGGGAAAGACACTCGGGCTGGTGCATGTCTTCTGCCGACAGGACTCCCTGCTGCTGGACACGGCCGCCGGACAGGCCGAGGGACTGGTGTCTCACCTGGAACGCTACGTGATTCGTGAGGAGGTCACCTTTACCGACCAAAGTGATCAAGGTCAGACAATGCTGATTGCCGGCCCAGGGGCTGGCCAGACACTCGTCTCCCTGTTGCAGTCTTCCATCCCGGAGGCCCCCCTGGGCCACGTGGAAGTTGCTTTCGCCGGGCACCCGTTATCGATCCGCCGCTGCCCGACACCGCTGGATGGTTTCTGGATCCACGGAGACACCTCATCGCTTGATGCATTGACCCCACTACTAGCCGATGACGGCTGCCGGGAGATCGACAAAAATGTCGTGGAAATGCTGCGTGTGGAGGCCGGGATACCCTGTTATGGGGTGGACCTCGACGACCAGAACCTTCCCCAGGAAATCAATCGTAATACCCAGGCGATCAGCTTTACCAAGGGTTGTTACCTGGGGCAGGAAACGGTGGCTCGAATCGACGCCCTGGGCCATGTGAACAAGCTTCTCACCGGCCTCGCCCTGCCGCCAGGCCCACTCCCCACGGCCGGCATGGTCATCAAGCGAGACGGAACGGAAGCAGCTCGTGTGACTTCCAGCATCTATTCCCCAGGGCTCGAAAGGCCCCTGGCGATGGCTTATGTACGACGAGAAGCCAGCACGCCGGGAACGATCCTGGACGGGGCAGAGGTGGTCTCACTTCCGCTGGACTAACCGAAGCCGTTTCGCCGGACACAGGCATTGCGGAGATCGGCAATTACGGTCCTGACGGTTCGTCCGGCAAGCCACTGCATCACCCGGCCCACCA
>CAYYZW010000349.1:0-7765 GCA_964476375.1 uncultured Pirellulaceae bacterium | reverse complement strand
GTAAACACCCACTGCACTGGCCCCCCCCCTGGCCGCTCCCTGCACAACTTTTTCCACGTCCCGGCTGGTAACCTCCGCATCAAGAGAAACCTGCAGAACCTGGTCCGAGTCTCGCAGCTTCATCGGCATCGAACCCCGCTGCGGATGCTCGACCACCCGGCGAATCTCAAAACGCACCCGGGGTTCTGCGGCCAGGCCTGCCGGCAGCAGGAGCAGGCCCAGAAACAGGACGTGCCAAAAACGAACAAGCGGCCATGGACTCTCGGTGTTCATTTCCCCTGCTCCCGTTGCGGCCATGGCAGCCATCCTGCCGTTTGCGTACGGATACGGTAAAGCGTCCCACCGGCGGTAATGAATAACGTTCGAAGGTCATCACCACCAAATGTACAGTTCGTCACCTCGTCGGTAGGTACAGCGACAAAATCAAGCAGTTTCCCGCGGGAGGAAAAGACATAAACGCCTCCTTGGAAGTCGACGTTTTCATAGGGCGGTGCCGCCTTGCTGCGACCTCCCGCCACGTAAAGCCGCCCCTTGATATCCTGCACAAGCCCGTCCGGACCACGCCCACTTCGCCAGTCAAAAAGCCTTTTCTGGCTGGCCAGGTCCACGCTGCCATCGGCCAGTAGCCGAAAACGGTACAAGTGACGGGCGCCACCCTGCGTATTGTTGTTGTTATCCGCCACGAAGAGGTAACGATCATCCGGTGAGACCAGCACCCCGTTGGGGCGGTCGACCTGGTGCGTGAGGATACGAGTTACCGAGCCATCCAGGTCAATTCGGTAGACTCCCTCGATCCTGGCCCCATCCGAATCCAGCATCTTCATGCTCTCCCGGCCCCCGTACTGGGGATCGGTAAAGTAGATCCTGTTCTCTGAATCCACCGTCAGGTCATTGGGCTGGTTGTAGGGAACTCCCCCGTAGCTGCTCGTCAACTCGGTGATCGAACCATCTGCTTCACGGCGGATGACCCGCCGCTGGCTTGGCTGGCACGCCAGCAGCCGGCCCTGCCTGTCAAAGAGAAGACCATTGGTGCCGGCATCCTTCAGGAAGACGGTGGTCTCGCCTTCACGGGAGTGACGATAAACAGACCCCCCGCTCGACAGCAATCCCAGCTCGGGATGCCACGCCGGCCCTTCCCCGGCCCCGTGGTCACTGACAACCTCCAGCGCCGCTCCCGGCACAAAGATGCGTTCCCCGGCTGAAACGGATCCAGCCATCACCAGCAGCACGAAAGCCACGACTGGCCGCCAGGCATTATTCATTCCCATATGTCCTTCCCTCCCCTTATTTCGCCCCGGCTATCCTGTTCACCAGCCGGGCCACATCCCCTCTCACCAGGTCGGCCAGCTGGTTTTCATCCACCCGCTTCGCCGTGGTCACCTTTTCACGAACCTGGACAACCTCCAGTTCGGCAATCGCCTCGGTGACTCGTTCCAGAACCTCTCCTGTCACCGGGTCAGTGACCAGCTTCTTGTCGCGAATCACCTCCAGCTGATCGCCGCTTTTAAGCCCACTGCCACGTCCCACATTGAGGTAGACGACATTTTCCTCCACGGTGGCAATGCGTGCTTCCAGGGGATAATCTGCAAGGTCGGCAGTCACCTGGTCCAGCGTGGCAGCGACCGCCTGCTGGACCGCCTGTCCGAGCGAGGTCCGCCGGATCCTGTCAAAACCGATCCCCCACCCAACAAGCTTGTTATTGGAAAACCGGTCAAATCCAAGATCGACATAAACGCCCCGGTCCGGAACCCGTGCTGTCCCCTCACGGTCCGACAGCAGGTTACCTGTCCTGGCGTCGTAGACCAGGACACGAACCGAGGAAAACCAGATGTACCGGCTTGTGCCAACACGAATGTTGTAGCCCCTCAGGCCACTGAACTCGCCGATATTGAACGATGCCCCCACTCCCCCGGTGCGTTGCACATCGGTCACGACCACCTGACAGGTAAACTGCGCCTTGGTGAAATGGGCGCTACCGGCCAGCGTCTCGGCATTGGCCGCCGTGTTTCCCGGGGTCTCCGGCAGGGCGTTAAAATAGGGCGAGGATTCAAAGACCGCCAGCGAAAGCTGCTCCAGCGCCGGAACAGCCCAGATTACCTGCCGCGAGGGCAAGACCGAGATACTCCTGCGAGGGCCGCGGTATTTCGCAGCCTCGTTCGCCGCCGCCTTCCCGGAGGCCGGGCGACGACGCGGCTTGGCTTGCAGGGTAGAAGACCCTGCAACAAGCATGACTGCTGCCAGGATTCCGGCAAGCAACTGACGGCATTGATATTTCTTCCCCATCCGGCGTCTCTCCTTCCGTTAAACAACAATGACCCTTCCGTTCCCCACGTGTATTTATATGATCAGTACCTAACTGGTCAAGCGAACTGAAAAATGAGACAACGGGAACAGGGTCGCCGAGGCCGACCTTGTTTTCGCCACCAAACAGGGCCCCTGATGAGCACACCGCTTGACTGGCTTCGGCATCATGTCCCTCCATTTGACTGGAACCTCAAGGGAGATCCCCAGGGGACCACGGCCCGGGAACTGCTGGGCCAACCGGGGACACCTTTTGAATCCCTTCAAATACTGATTCATTCCCTCCAGGAAAACCGGCAGTGGTTCCACCTCACGGATGAGGAGGGGCGACAACTGGATCCTCCTGGCATGGTCCCGGACAGGGAGATCTGGGTTTCCCTGAGACAGTCTCCCTGGTCCTCGTAACTCCATTTTTATGGCATCCGCGATGGCAAGACAGTAAAATCAACGACCAACGTCCTGGAACATCCCGCCCCCCTGTTCCGCAGGAGAACTGACTATGGCCCACCGATTCATCCGACTTCCTGCGATCCTTGCATGGATCCTGCTCTCGTGCATGGCGATCACCGCCAGGTCCGCTGAATTCAAGCTGAACGGACACACTTTCACGCTCCCCGACGGGTTCACACTGGAACAGATTGCCGGACCTCCACTGGTACGCAGTCCGATCTGCATGGACTTTGATGAGCAGGGACGTCTCTACGTGGCAGACTCCAGTGGCTCCAATGACCCTGTCAAGAAACAGCTCTAGGAGCGTCCCCACCGCATCGTGCGACTGTTCGACACCGATGGAGTTGGCACGTTCGACAAGAGCACGGTCTTTGCCGACCGGATGATGTTCCCGGAGGGGGCCATGTGGCATGACGGCAGTCTCTACGTGGGAGCCCCACCTCATATATGGAAGCTCACCGACACCGATGATGACGGCGTTGCCGACAAGCGAGAGGCCTGGTTCGATGGCAAGACACTCAACGGCTGTGCCAATGACATGCATGGGCCCTACGCAGGACCGGATGGATGGATTTACTGGTGCAAGGGTGCCTTCGAGGAGCAAACGCACGAGCTGGTTAACGGAAAAACCCTGGTCACGCGTGCATCTCACATCTTCCGCCGCCGCCCGGAAGGGGGCCCCCTGGAGCCGGTCATGACCGGTGGCATGGACAACCCCGTGGAGCTGGTCTTCACACCGGGTGGGGAACGGATCTTCACCACCACCTTCCTGGAGCACCCCGGCGACGGCCGTCGGGACGGACTGATTCATGCCATCTACGGCGGCGTCTATGGAAAAGCACACGGGGTTCTGGAAGGCCATCCCCGCACCGGCGAGATCATGCCCGCCCTCTCCCAGCTCGGTGCCGCCGCCCCCTGTGGGCTGGCACGCCTGGAAACAGCCCAGCTCGGGGTCGACTACCAGGACAACGTGCTTGCCTGCCTGTTTAACATGCGGAAGATCACACGCCATCTCCTCAGCAAGGAAGGGGCCGGCCTGGCCTCACGGCACGAGGACTTCCTCGTCAGCGACAATCTGAATTTTCACCCCACGGACGTGATGGAAGATGCTGATGGCAGCCTGGTGGTGATCGACACCGGAGGCTGGTACAAGCTCTGCTGCCCCACCTCCCAGCTCTGGAAACCCGATATTCTCGGTGCGATCTACCGCGTCCGCCGCGAGGGGTCCCACCAGGTGAAGGATCCTCGTGGTCTCGAACTGGACTGGGATTCTCTCACCGCGGAAAGACTCGCTGCATTGCTCGGCGAACCGCGCTATGCCGTCCGCAACCGGGCCCGGCAGCAGCTTGGCACAAGCGAACCGGGCCGGGCCGTCCCGGCACTTGCAAAGATCATTGATAATTCCTCTTCCAGCCGCCACCGCCTGCAGGCGGTCTGGACACTTGCACGACTTGATTCCGGGCCGGCCCGGGAACTGACGCGTCGCGCCCTGGCGGATTCGGACGAGGTGGTTCGCCAGGCTGCCCTGCACTCGATCAGTGTCAACCGTGACCTGGGAGCCGCGGATGAACTGGCTGCCATGCTGGCAAGTGATTCGGCCCACAACCGACGTGCGGCCGCCGAGGCACTTGGCCGCATCGGGTCTCCGGCTCACATTTCCTCGCTGCTTGACGCGATTGCCAACTGCCAGGATCGCAGCCTGCAGCACTCGCTCACCTATGCCGTATTGGAAATCGGCAGTGCCGAGGAAGTTCGTCGCGTGATCAAGGACTCAAATGACGTACAGACCCAGCGGGCCGGGCTGATCGTCCTGGACCAGCTTGGAACCGACATCCTCTCTGCCGACGAGGTACTGCCGCTGCTCGCCTCCAAGGACGCGATCCTCAGGGATACCGCCTGGTGGATCGTGGAGCACCACGAGCCATGGTCTCACCAGCTGGCACCTTATCTCCAGCAGTGGATCAGCAGCCACCCTGTGGATACCGATTCCCTGGCACGAGTGACCGAGCGACTGGCTCGCTTTGCCGCCGTCCCCACGGTGCAGCAGGTCCTGGCACGCGAACTGGCTGCCGGCGATACACCACTGGTAATCCGCGAAGCGATACTGCGTGCGATGATTGACAGCAACCTCAAGGCAATCCCGGCTTCCTGGAAGGAACCCCTGCTTGGCCAGCTTCATTCCAGCACAAACAGCACGCTGGAAATCGCCGTGGAAGCAGCACG
The DNA here is from genome assembly GCA_964476375.1 of uncultured Pirellulaceae bacterium. GTDB lineage: Bacteria > Planctomycetota > Planctomycetia > Pirellulales > Pirellulaceae > SAT2750. Next base: position 2,791 of record CAYYZW010000349.1, on the reverse strand, counting down.
GGTCCTGGGCCCGGCGGCCAGCGACAAGTCCTACCTGCAGCGACTGGCACAACTGGGCGCTGATAAATCGATCTCGACGCCGCTGCGACTACGAGCACTGGCAGCCCTGCCGGGAACGGAGAGGCCGCTGGATGATTCCATCATGGACTTCCTGGTGGAGCACCTGCACGTGGACCACCCGGTGATCCTGCGAGCGCTGGTCGTGGACATCCTGCTCGACAGCCCGCTGGAGAGCAACGCCTGGGTTGTGGTGGCCGGGGTTTTACCCACCACCGGACCGATGGAACTCAAACGACTGATGGTCGGGTTTGGCAAGCAAAAGGACCCGGTACTGGGAAAGGAACTTGTCAGCCATCTCTCTCGCAGCCCCGCCCTGAGTTCACTGCAACCGGATGAACTCAGGCAACAGCTCTCCGGTTACGGCCCCGACCTGGTAGCCAGTGCCGCAACGCTGTTCGAGACCATTGCCCGCGAGAACGAGCAGAAGAATGCCAAGCTCGAAGCCGTTCTGAAACTGGTTCCCGAGGCCGATATCCGGCGAGGCCTGAAAGTCTTTCGCGACACCAAGGCTGCCTGCATTGTCTGCCACCAGATGGCTTACCTCGGTGGCCGAATTGGACCGGACCTCTCGCGGATCGGGCAAATTCGGAGTGAACGGGACCTGCTCGAATCGATCCTCTTCCCCTCCGCAAGTTTCGTCCGCAGCTACGAGCCGACCACCGTCGTGACCAACGATGGCCGCATCCTGAACGGGGTGATCAAGGATGAAACCAGCCTGCACATCGAACTGGTCCTGGACGCACAGAAAAAAGAACGGATCCTGCTGGAGGAGATTGAGGAACGTCGGCCCGGCACGCTCTCGATCATGCCAACCGGCCTGGACAAGCAACTCACGCCGCAACAGCTTGCCGACCTGGTGAAATACCTCAAGTCGCGTTAGGCAAACAGGCCCTCGATCAGATTCCCGTCTGCAATCGGGGTGGGGCGGGGCAGGCGGGGGAAGTAAGTCCCGTGCGGGTCGATTCCCAGGGCGTGGTAGATCGAAGCGGCAAAATCTTCCGGGTAATAGGCCCGGGTTCGTGGTTCTGTTCCATGCTGGTCAGTGGCTCCAATCACCGCCCCGCGGGCAACATTGGCACCGGCCATCAGGACCGAGCCGGCATTCGGATAATGGTCGCGGCCAGAGGTCTTGTTGATCTTCGGCGTGCGGCCAAACTCTCCCATCGCAACCACCAGCGTCGTCTCCAGCATACCCCGCTGCTGGAGGTCATCGAGCAAAGTGGAGAGGGACATATCCAGCTGCGGCAGGTTCCCCGGCCCCTTGTAGGAATGCCAGGTACTATCGGCAGGCACATCACGCGGGCGGTGGGCAAAGGAAATCATTGAATCAAACAGCCAGCCATGGTTGTCCCAGGTCCCGTTGGTCTTGCCATCGCCAAACAGCCCCCCCTGGACCGCCTGGTTGATGGTCACGAAGCGTGCTCCCGCCTCAATCAGCCGACGACCAAGCAGCACCCGCTGGCCGTAAATGTTCATCCCGTACCGTTCGCGCAGCGCGACCGGTTCCCGCGAGAGGTCCATGGCCCTTTCCATGGCACCACTGGTGAGCATGGCAATGGCCTCGCTGGAAAACTTGTCACTGGCAAAAACACCCTGGTCGTCATTCTCCGCCAGACGACCAAGATTATCGAGCTGGGTCAGCATCGAACGCCGATTCTCAAACCGCCCCGGCGCCACCTTGAGTCCACCGACCTTGAGATCCGGTGACGCGGGATCGCCCTCGATGTCAAATGCCGAGTAGCCATTGCCCAGGTAGGACGACGGGTTGGTATAGCGGGCGGCAAAGGGAATCCCGAAGTGCGGTGGGACTCCATGAACCCGCGACCCGTGGAGAGCGGAGACGAGGCAGCCGAAGTTGGGAAAATGCTGGCCACCGGCCGGCGGATAAAAACCGCTTGCCACGTGCTGCGAGCCGGTTGCATGGGAACCGCTCTTGCCTCGCCAGGAACGAATGATCGACACCTTGTCCATTCGCTGGGCCATCAGCGGCATCTTCTCACAGATCCATGTGCCCGGCACGCTGGTGGATGTCGGCCGCCAGGGTCCTCGTATTTCGGCCGGCGCATCCGGCTTGGGGTCAAAGGTCTCAAAATGGCTGGGGCCGCCAGCCAGGAAAATGAAGATACAGGAGATATCCTTGCTGCCGGACCGGGCAGCCTGCAGCAGGCCCGGGAGATTCAAGCCGAACAGGCCAACACCGACCTGCAGCGCCTGCCGGCGACTGAGTGTATGGGCCTGTCGTGACTCGGGGCAGGGCATCGTTTTCTCTCCAGCACGGGGTGCTCAGGCGAGGACGATCTGCAGTCCACGCTCCATGATTCTATATCGGAAATTATATCATCTGCCAATCAGTGGATGCGAGATGAATTATCCCGCACAGCCGCATACGTTAAATAGATCCCTTCCATTGAGTGCAAAACATTAAACAAAAAGTGACCGCCGGCAGGGGAGAAGAAAAAAACCGGCCTCTCCTCGCGACCACATTCAACGGCCCGCTCAGGCGATCACGTCGTTGATCACGTTCCCCGCCACATCGGTAAGCCGGAAGTCACGGCCCTGGAACCGGTAGGTGCGCCGCTGATGATCCAGTCCCAGAAGATGCAGGATCGTGGCCTGGAGATCGTGGACCGTGACCGGGTTTTCCACCGCATGGTAGCCAAGCTCATCGGTTGCCCCATGGATGAAACCCGGTTTCACTCCGCCGCCGGCCATCAGCATGGTAAATCCAAAG
>CAYYZW010000348.1:0-3851 GCA_964476375.1 uncultured Pirellulaceae bacterium | reverse complement strand
CGTCAGCGTGTCGGACGCGGCGTACGATGCGCTGGCTTCGTGATAATATTCGTACACTTCGGATCCTTGACGGTTTCCATTGTGGTCACCGATCAGGGCGTCGTAGGAGACCGACAATTTATCTCCGAGCGCGCGCCTCGCGCCGATGACGAAAACGCTGTTGTCGGAACTATCCGTGTCAAAACCGGTATTGACACCAGCGGCCCACCCGAACGTGGTATCCACCTCTCCAACTTGTCCGCTCAGCGTCACTCCGGTCAGTGTAAAGGGCCTGATCAGACCTTCCGTGAGTGTTCTCGTGGCGAAAAACCTGTCGGTGGAATACTGGCCGGTATGGCTGGCAAACAGGAAGTGACCTCCCTTGATGGTCCAGTCGCCAACGGTTCCTTCGACGAAGGCCTGGGGCAGGGCCCAGGCATGGTCATCGTGGTCGAACCCGGCCGAATTATCCCAACCGTTTCCCGCGTTTTGATGGGATTGAAAGGAAGCGGCGTCACGACCGTAAAGAAGGTCCAGGTGCAGCCGGTATTTGTCCCCCGCCTTGTCCATGCTGAATCCGAGCTGGTTGATGCCGATATTACCTGGATCAACGAATCCAGTGGAGCCGTCTGTGTCTGCAAGGCCGCCGTTACCAACTGCCATCCAGCCGTTGATCGTCATCCCGGCCGGGTCGTTTTTGAACAGCCTGAAGGCCTCGGCCGTTGCTTCGGCTTCCTCTGCGGCGGCTTCATCCTGGTTGACCGTGGTAGCGGCCAGGACAGTTGAATCGTTAATCTCGACCTCCACTTCGGCTGCGAATAGTGGCAGGCTCAGTGCGGTCAGAATTACCAGGGACAAGAGTTTATGCATCTTCATCAGAACACCTTCCATGGAGTTTAAAAAACAAGTATTTGTGGAACATTAGCAGCTGCTGGTTCAAGGGCCTTTGCCTGGGGCCTAATAACTAAAATCGGAAGACGCCGCTCGTTGGATCTAGCCGGAAAAAAGGTTCCCTGGTGTTTGAATGACGACATCTGTTAAACCTTGCCGGTTAGGCAGGGAAGCGAAGCCAGTTTGGGTTAAGAGGAGTGAATGTGGGGCGCATAGGGATCAGATGGCATGGACGGGCGTGCTTCTCTCCCTTTGACAATCGACCATAACTCGGCACACTTGGGTTATGGAGACCGGTTATTTTCCGGATCCTGTTGGGCAGATCAGGCATTCTTCGCCACCGAACGCCCCCTGTTACCTTCTTCGTCATTAATCACGCTGTAGTAATACGCTGGATGTCTGAACCGCTGACCCTTATCGCCACGACCGCTTTTGGGCTGGAATCACCGGTTCGTCGCGAGCTTGAGCGGCTGGGCTACCCCGCCCAGGGCATTGCTCCTGGCTGGATCCGTTTCCAGGGCGACCTGGCGGCCATCTGCCGGGCCAACCTCTGGCTGAGAACGGCGGACAGAATCCTGGTCCAGGTGGGCACTTTTGAAGCGGATGATTTTGACAAGCTCTTCGAAACGACACGCCAGCTGCCATGGAATCGGTGGATCCCGCCCGACGGACAGTTCCCTGTGTCGGGCCGGTCGATCAAGTCGCAACTTTCCAGCGTGCCAGCCTGTCAGCGGGCCGTCAAGAAGGCGATCGCCGAGAGCCTGATGGCCAGTCACCAGGTCCCGCAGCTTCCCGAGACAGGCGCTGAATACCGCTGCCAGGTGGCCCTGCTCGAGGACCAGGCAACACTGACGATCGATACGACCGGACCGAGCCTCCACAAGCGAGGGTATCGCCGCCATGCCACCCTGGCACCGCTCAAGGAGACGATGGCGGCAGCACTGGTGGGGCTGAGTTTCTGGGACCGGGACCGACCGCTGATCGACCCGTTTTGCGGGAGTGGGACGATCCCCATCGAGGCGGCATTGATCGGCCGCACCATGGCACCGGGGATGGGCCGCGAGTTTACCGCCCAGCAGTGGCCGCAGCTTCCCGCCAGCTGCTGGGACGAGGCCCGCACCGAGGCCCGTGACCTGGTGCGTCCCGCCTTTGAGGAAAGGCTGGTAGGGACCGACATTGATCCACGGGCGCTGGAGGCGGCTCGCCAGAATGCCGAGGCGGCCGGGGTGGCGGACCAGCTGCACTTCCAGGAAAAATCCTTTGAACGGACCAGCAGCAAGCGGGAGCACGGCTGCGTGATCACCACCCCTCCCTATGGAGAAAGGCTGGCGGACGATGCCGCCCTGAGGGCGACTTATGAATCCATGCCGGAGATTCTTCGGCGGCTGCCAACCTGGTCCCACTTCATTCTCACCGCCTATCCATTATTTGAACGGGTTCTGGAAAAAACAGCCGACCGCCGCCGAAAGCTTTACAACGGGCGAATTGAATGCACGTACTACCAGTTCCACGGCCCTGCCCCGCACCGGACGGAGAGGGAATCGGAGAGGCCAGCCACAGCACAGTCGGCGGCTGTTTTTGGCGGGCTGACAACCAAGGCGCATGAGCAGGCCGAACTGTTTTCCAGCCGGCTCAAGAAGCGGGCTCGCCATCTCCGCCGCTGGCCGACGCGACGAGGAATTACCTGTTATCGGCTCTACGACCGCGATATCCCGGAGATTCCGCTGGTGGTCGATCGTTATGAAGATCACCTGCATATCTCGGAGTACGAACGCCCGCATGACCGGGATCGGGCAGAGCACCTGGACTGGCTGGAGCTGATGGTGAAGACGGCCGGCAGGACGCTCGGGGTGGAACGCGGGAATATCTTCTTTAAAAATCGCCAGCCACAAAAGGGAAACCGGCAGCATCCGCAGATATCCCGGGACAAGTACGAGTTGACGGTCAACGAGGGAGACCTCCAGTTCCTGGTCAACCTGTCGGACTATATCGATACGGGACTGTTCCTGGACCACCGCATCACGCGATCGATGGTCAGGGAGCAGGCAGGTGGATGTGATTTTCTGAGCCTGTTTGGTTATACGGGCAGTTTTTCCGTGAGTGCCGCGGCCGGGGGCGCCGCAACGACCACGACGGTCGACGCGTCCGCCAGCCACCTGGACTGGGCCAGGCGGAACATGGAGCTCAACGGTTTCGACGGCGAGGAACACCGGCTTATCCGGGAGGATGCCCACCAGTTTCTTGAGAACCTGCCTGCCATGCCATGTTTCGACGTTGCCGTGGTGGACCCGCCGACTTTTTCCAACCGCAAGGGACGGGAGGAGGACTGGATTCTGCAGGAGGATTGCTGCCCGCTTCTCAATACGCTCTTAAAAAGAATGAGGCCAGGCGGCCGGATCTATTTAACGACCAACTACCGGCGTTTCAAGCTGGACACGGACCGGCTCCATAGCGACAACGTGCAGGAAATCAGCCGGCAGACCGTGCCGGAGGATTACCGCAACCGCAGGGTCCACCGCTGCTGGATTATTGATGCGTGATGAATGGGGTTCCATCTGGTTGCCCGGACCGGCACGTTCCGGCATGAGTTCTTTTCAAAGGTGGTGGATATTTGAAAAGAAGGGAAGGTGAGATAGACTAACGGCACGTGATCGTGCCGCCCGAGGTCTTCGTGTCGGCGAAATGGCTAGTGAGTGGAGCGTGTATCATGTCGATAAGTGTGCATTGCGAGGCGTGTGGGAAGCAACACTCGGTGCCTGATTCCCTGGCAGGGAAAAAGGCGAGATGTGGATGCGGTGCAGTCCTGGCAGTGCCGGCGGCGCCGTCGCCCGGTGCCCCTTTGGTGGACCCACTGCAGGCGAATGGTGGAGACCCGCTTGCCGGCCCGGTGGACCCACTGCAGGCAAATGGTGGAGCCCCGCTCGCCGGTCCGATGGACCCGCTGCAGGCACGTGGTGGAGACCCGCTTGCCGGTCCGGTGG
>CAYYZW010000347.1:0-28373 GCA_964476375.1 uncultured Pirellulaceae bacterium | reverse complement strand
TTTTTGTCCCAGGGGATCTGTTGGAGTAGGTCTTCCAGGGATGTTTTCTCCCGTTCGCGCAGGGGAGCACAAGCCTCTTCAAATTCTGCACGGGTGATGACGATTTGTGCGGTACCGCTGGGCACCTGGAGTTTGACCGTTACCTCCTCACGTTCGGTCAACATGTGTTTGGCCCACTCACAAGCCTGCCACAGGCGAAGGGCTTTTTTCTCGTCCTCCTGGGGATCGAACCCATGTTTTTCCCGGAGAGCGGAGCTGACAAGATCGAACATGCAGTCATCCCAGTCTCGCCCCCCCAGGCGGGTGTCACCGGCTATGCCGGTAACGGTCACCTCGCGCCCCTGACGCTCCAGCCCCACCACATCCAGTGTCCCGGCTCCCAGGTCCAGGACAAGGCACTTTTCACTGGCATCCTTCGGAAGCGGGTTCTTGTGGCCATAATAGAGCGTTGCTGCGACGGGTTCCGATGCCAGTCCCATCACGTCCAGGCCTGCCATGAAACCGACATCCTGGACAGCCTTCCGCCGCACACCATCGAAACAGGCGGGCGTGGAGATCACCACTTCCTTGAGTGGGCCTACTTTGCGCTGAAAGTCATAACTCAGTTTGGCCAGCACGAGTCCGAGGAGCGTTTCCGGGTGATAACGGGTTCCGGCCATGGGTTCGGGATAATATGGACGGCCGAGAAACCGTTTGATTTCCATGGCCGGCATGTCTTTTCGCTTGGACAGATGCTTCATGACCCGGGCGCCAATCACCGTGTCCATGCCATCCACGGAGACGATGCTGGCGGTTTGCCATTCCCCTTGCGTGTCCTCGACGATCACCGGCTCTCCCTCGTCGTTGACCCAGGCAATCGATGAATGTGCCGTCCCGAGGTCGATGCCGATTGGCATCACCTGGATCGACTGGGGGACTTGCAGGTCACCAATCAGCGAGGATCGTGATTCAGGATCTTCCTGTGGGTTGAGCCAGTCCTGCACATCCTTGATCATCTCATCCATGCTCTGGTAACGGTCTTCCGGTTTCTTGGCCACCATCTTCGAATAGACTTCTTCGAGCCAGTGTGGCACGTCATCACAGTGTTCCCGGAGCGAGGGGATCGGCTGTTGGGCATGGGCCATCAATGTCTCGACGACCTTGCCCTTGTAAAGAGACCGGCCGGTGAGCAGGAAGAACAGGGTGCAGCCCAGGCTGTAGATGTCGGAGCGGTGGTCTGCCTTGGTTGCATCCCTGGCCTGCTCCGGCGCCATGTAGTTGATCGTTCCCATGATCATGCCCTCGACAGTCAGCCCGTCTTCCATGGGCTCGTCGTTTCCAATCCGGGCCGTCCCCATGTCCAGGATCTTGACCGTCCCATCGGCATCCTGGATCAGGTTGCTGGGTTTGATGTCACGATGGATCATGCCACAACTATGTGAGTAACTCAGCCCCCGTGCCGCCTGGAGTACGAAATCTACCGCCTTCTCGTGGGAAAGTGGTCCGTGGTTCTTTATGACCTGGTTCAGGGAAGGGCCGTCCACATATTCCATCACCAGGTAATGGATGCCACCCTGTTCGCCCGCATCGAACGCGGTCACGATATTCGGGTGAATGAGCTTGGCGGCGGCCTTCATCTCCTGGTGGAAGCGACGTACCGAGTCGGGATTCCCCATCTGTTTCTTGGAGAGAATCTTGAGTGCGACAAGCCGGTCCATGCGGCGATGCTGGGCCTTGAAGACTCGCCCCATACCGCCGGCACCGATACGCCCAAGCAGTGCATAATCGCCGATCACAGGCAGTTTCGGCTGGGACTCTCCGTCGACAACCTCGGGTGTCTCGGTGGTGGTCTCGTCGTCCGCAGAAGCAGGTGTCACCTCATCCTCGGCATCCGGGGAGTCCTGCTCGGTGTTCTTGATCTTGGGATCTTTTCCTGCCACGGCAGTACACGCCTCCACCAGTAAAATAGCCGGTTCCATCCTGTGCTACGAACATGAAGCACTAGCAATATACGGCCTAACCGGGGCCAGCGACAAGGGATCGATTTTTACCTCGCCCACTGGTGACCAGCCTTGTATGCGAGAGTCGGAGACTGTTGAGGACTACCATCAGGCTGCTCGCAGACATCGCCATGGCTGCACACCAGACGGGGATACCCTCGTTTCCGTAGACCTGGATCACTCCCGCAGCCAGCGGGAGCAGGCAGAGGTTGTAGAGGACGGCCCAGGCGAGGTTTTGACGAATAATCCGGATCGTCCTCCGAGACAGTTGGAAGACGGATGCGACGCCGGAGACGTCGGCGGACATGAGGATGATATCCGCTGATTGCTTGGCGACGTCCGCTCCACTTCCAATAGCGATTCCCACATCCGCTGCAACCAGCGCGGGGGCATCATTAATTCCGTCTCCCACCACCGCGACACATTCTCCCTCCCTGCCGAACGTGGTGATCATGTCGCACTTTCCTTCCGGCGTCATCTCCGAGTGCCATTCCTGAATGCCAACATCCCGGGCAATCTGACTCACCACCTCCGTTGAATCCCCTGAAAGCAGCATCGTCCGTAACCCCGCCTTGTGGAGAGTTTCCACCGTGTCACGGCTTTCCGGTCGCAGAGGATCGGCAATGGCCAGGGTGCCGCACCAGTCGCCATCGATTGCCACATGGACCAGGCTCTTCCCCTGCGAATGAAAACCTTCTATGTGCTTCCGATTCGAAGGAGAAAGGGAGATCCTGTCGAGGATTTTTTCGTTCCCTATCAACACGCGCCGATTGCCGATGGTCCCCTGGATTCCCTCGCCCGCGACCTCCCGGACTTCCCTGGCGGTCTCCAGCGAGCAGGACCGACGTTCTGCCTCGTCGACGATCGCCCGTGCCAAAGGATGGGAACTCTGCAGCTCGACGGCTGCGGCCGTGGCAAGCAGGGACCGTGCGTCGGTCGATTCAGCAAGCACCATGTCCTCTACGCTCGGCTCCCCCCGTGTGATGGTGCCGGTCTTGTCAAAGACCACCATGCTTACTCCTGCCGCCAATTCCAGGGAATCGGGTTGCTGGACCAGCAATCCCATACGTGCCCCCCGTCCGCCGGCCACCAGCAGGGCGATGGGAGTTGCCAGGCCAAGGGCGCACGGGCAGGCGACGACCAGTACGGAAATCGTACAGCGGTATGCCAGGGTGTTTTCGCCAGCCAGTATCCATCCCACGCACGTCGCCAGGGCCAGGGCCAGGACCGCAGGGACAAACAGAGCGACCAGTCGGTCGGCGATCCGCTGGATGCGTGCCGGCTGGTGTTGCAGTCGATGGACCAGTTGCACCACCCGGGCAAACGTGGTTCGCTGGACCTCTTCGGTGACCTCGACGGTCAATACTCCCGTTCCATTGATCGTTCCGGCATAGACCATCTCTCCTTCGGACCGGGAGGCAGGCATCGATTCACCGGTGAGCCAGGATTCGTCGAGTGTCGAGCTTCCCGCTTGAATCCGTCCGTCCAGCGGGACCTGTTGGCCTGCCGCAATAACGATCGTTTCCCCTGCCCGGATCTCACTGATCGGAACGGTCTGCAGCGACGTGCGCTGGACCTGTGCCGTTTCAGGAATCTGCTTTAAAAGTTGTTGTACCGCATGGGAGGCCCTCCTGCGGGAGCGGGATTCCAGGTAACGTCCAAGGGAAATAAAGGAAAATATCATGCCGGCATCATGGAGCATCCCCAGGCCGGCCGTGCCAGCTTCCAGCAGGTTGGAGAAAAACCCGGGGATTGCAGAGCAAAAAGCTGCGGTGGTGCCGATGGCCACCAGGGTGTCCATGCTCGTCCTCCCGGCTCGCAACCGTCTCCAGGCGTCACGATAAAATGCACTTCCGACGTGAACCTGGATAAAGATGCCCGCCACCAGGGCGAGCAAGGTCTCCAGTGCCAGCGGGATGGTTTCATTGTCGAGCCTCAGGGTTAACTGCAGCAGAGTCAGGCTGGCTGCTACCAGGAAACGATTTCGCCAGGCCCGCTGCTCCTGGTCAAACCGTTCGTTCCAGCGGGTTGCCTGGAGCGGGAGTGGCTGGCTTTGGCGGGCAGAATATCCGGCACTCTGGACTGCCTCGATCAAGGTATCGGCTGTCGGGAGGGGGGCGCGGGGGACGACTGTCGCCTGCCGGGTTGCAAGGTTCACCCCGGCCTGGGCGACCCCTGCAACGGAAAGCAAGGCGTTGCGGACCTGTTGCACGCAGCCGGCACAATGCATTCCATCGATCTCGAATTCCAGCCAGGCAGGATCCTCTCCTTCTGCCACCGTTGGGAGGGCCCCGGCAGTCTCTGCCGGAGCGGGAATGCTGCTGGCCGGAGGAGAGGAGGGCCTTTCGCACTCGGTCACATGTTTCACCTCGAAACCTGCATGCTGAATGGCGTCCTGGAAAGAAACCGGGTTGACCAGGCTGGTGGTCAGGACGGTCGCCTGTTGTGTTTCGAGTGAAACCTCGGCGTTGTCCACCCCGTCGACCGAATTCAGGGCAGTCCGGACAGATGAAACACAATTGTCACAGTGCATGCCCGCGAGCTGTATTGTCCATGTCGTCATCACATCGACATTATACATTCTCCGCGGGCCGGGCCGGGAGGAGAGAGGGGATCTTGCGTGGTTCACGTCAAGCGGTTACGCATGGAGTTACAAGTTGTGAATCCGGGGGGACCGGATTCCTGGTTGCAATAACTGGATGGCCCTGAGAAATGCGTGCAGAAATTATCTCGATCGGTGATGAACTCACCAGTGGACAGCGGCTGGATACGAACAGCCAGTGGCTGAGCCAGCAGCTTGGCGAGATGGGCGTTCGGGTGATGTTTCACACGACCGTTGCGGATGACGTCGATGCCAATGTTGTCGCCTTTCAGCAGGCGTTCGGCCGGGTCGACCTGGTACTGTGCACCGGTGGCCTAGGTCCCACGGCGGACGATCTCACTCGCCAGGCCGTCGCCGAAGCGGTCGGGCTTCCGCTGGTCCAGGACCGGCAGGCACTGGAACACATCAAGGAGTTATTCCGGCGCCGGCAGCGGCCCATGCCGGAACAGAATACCATCCAGTCGATGTTTCCGGAGGGAAGCCAGGTCGTTCATAACCCACATGGTTCTGCTCCAGGGATTGACCTGGCGATAAAAAGTGAGGACGGGAAGCAGGCACGTCTGTTTGCACTTCCGGGTGTCCCGGCAGAGATGAAGGAAATGTGGGAGCAGACGGTTCGTGGTGCCATCCTCGAGATGGTCCCTGGCATGCCGAGTGTGATTTCCCATCACCAGATCAAGTGCTTTGGTGTGGGGGAAAGTGATCTTGAACAGATGCTTCCGGATCTTGTCCGGCGGGGACGTCAGCCAACGGTCGGCATCACGGTCAGCAAGGCGACCATTACCCTCCGCCTGACCGCCAGGGGGGAGACCGAAGCAGCTTGCATGGAGAGCATGCAGCCGACGATCACCACGATTCATGAGTGTCTCGGGCCCCTGGTCTTTGGAACCGGCGAGGATGAGCTCCAGGATGCGGTGACCAGGATGCTTATCTCCCGGGGGATGAAACTCCACGTGGTGGAGATCGGAACGCGAGGGTTGATCAACCAGTGGATGTCCCAGGTCGAGTCCGGGGCAGAGGGGTACCGGGGAGGAGTCGTATGTGTGGATCTCCAGGAGGTATTTCGCATGCCGGGCATGCCGGCGGGAGAACCCTCGCTGACGACAGGGGATCCTGCCGAGAGTATCAGGGCCTGTGCCAGGGCGGTACGAGAGCTGCTCGAGGTCGATTGCGTGCTGATCACGGGCGCGATCCGGACATCCAGGGAGCACCCGGATGATCCTGGTATTGACCTGGTGCTCGCCACGAAAGAAAAGGTGGAATACCAGTGGGCAGCGTACCGGGGACATCCGGATATTCGCCGCTCACGAGCTGCCAAGCAGGCACTCGATTTCCTCCGCCACCAGCTGCACGGGGCAGGCGAGGAGTCGTGACAGTCAGCCGTTGGCCGCAAGGGCGCAGCTTATTTCTCCTCGGCCTCTGGAGCGGGATCCTCTTCCGGAGGAGCCGGGGGTTCAAAGGTTGACAGGACCTTGCCATCCTCCGCCCAGATCCGCAGCACACTATCCTGGCCGCCGGCGACAATCACCTTTCCGTCCCCGGTGACTCCCACGGTATACATGAAGTCGCCACCGCCACCGAGCACGCGGACATTGCCGCCATTGTCTGCTCGCTTGACATGAACATTCTTGTCGCCGCTGGAAGCGACAATATTGACACCGTCCGCCACGTACTTGATGCAGGTCACTTCCTTGCCAAATCCTGAGATCGTCCTTTGCTGGTCACCGGTCTTGACCGTCCAGACCTTGACCACGTTGTCCGCGCCGCCCGTCACCAGGGTGCGACCGTCGGCACTCCAGCTGACTCCCAGTACATGGTGCGTGTGTCCTTCAAATGACCGCACAAAGGCCCCGTCGGCAACCTGGAAAACCTTGGCAAACCGGTCGGCACCACAACTTGCGATGTACTGGCCATCGCGAGAAAACTCGACAGCAAAGACCGTGTCACTATGGGGTTCTTGCAACTCCCGAATGAGTTCTCCGTTCTCGGTATTAAAGATCTTGATCTCACCGCTCCGCGATGGTTCTCCTCCACCGGCGGCCAGCATGGAACCGTCGTAGCTGAAGTGGAGCGAGATCACACGGTCGATAAAGAGGCTGTCATTACCGGTGCTTCCCAGGCGATGTACCAGGTCCCAGCGGTGCACCATGTCCCAGACCACGACGGACTTGTCCTCTGCGATGGAGAGCAGGTTTCCATCGGGCAGGAATGCCAGCAGGTGAATACTTGAACCCTGGCCGGTGAAATTGCTCACCGGTTGTCCCGTTTCGCTATCAAACGTGGTGACAACCTGGGCATCTCCTCCAATGGCGAAGAGGGATCCATCCGCTGAAAAGCTGACGGTCCGGAAGGGGCTTTCGCTTTCGGTCACGGTCTTGTTCCCCGCCTCGCTGGCGGATTTTCCCTCGGCGGCACCTGCCTCTTCCGTTTTGACCGTTGCATCGAAAGCGACGATTTCCGTTTCCACTTTCTTGACAGCGACGTCCGCCCGTTCCACGCTTCGCTTGGCTGCGACGGCGGCCCGCTCGGCGGCGGTCATTTCGTCGACCGCTTTCTGGGCCACCGGTGTCAGTTTTTTGAGATTCTCATCGGCCGCCTTGGCATCGTCGTTGGCTTTCTTGAAGTCGGCGTCACCCTTTTTCTTGGCCTCGTCCGCCGTCTTTTGGAGGGCGGTGTCGGTTTCGACTTTTGTCTTGGCGTCGTCAACGACTTTCTGGGCCTCCAGCCGTTTCTTTTCTGCTTCCTCGGATGCTTTTCCTGCTGCCTCGGCTGCGGCCGCCAGGTCCTTGTTGTCCGCGTCGTTCGCAGCGGCTTCATCGGCTGCCTTCTTCTTGGTGGCCGCTTCCTCGGCCGCCTTGGTGGCGGCAGCCAGTGTCTCCTCTGCCTTTTTCAGTGCCTCCTGTGCTTTCTTGAGTTCCTCGTTCGCCTTGGTGAGAGCCTCGTCCGCCTTCTTCTGGGCTTCCTCGGTGGTCACCTGGGATTTCTTGGCTTCCTCGAGTGTCTTCTCGGCAGCCTCCTTGTCGGCAACCGGTTTTTTGGCAGCCTCGATCTTGGCCGTCTTGTCCTCCTCCGCCTTGGTCAGGGCCTCGGCCAACTTTTTCTTGTTTTCTTCTTCCGCGGTTTTCCGCTTGTTGGCAGCATCCAGGTCTGCCTTGGCAAGCTCCACTCGCTTGTTGGCGAGGTTCATGTCCCGCGTGAGCCGCTGGGCGGTAAGTTGTTTCTGGAAGTCGCCCTTGATTTCCACAATTTGTTTCCCATCGGCAGCATTCCAAAGCCGGACCGTGTTGTTCTCGCTCGTGGAGACAATGCGTGTCATGTCATCGCGGACGGCGACGGCGGTGACCGGCCCACCATGGTCCATCTGCCGAAGCTGTTTTCCATCTGCCGCATTCCAATGCCTCACGCTCCCGTCCTGGCTTCCGGAAATCAGCTGGTTCGCATTCTCGCCGGCAACGGCAAGCGATGTGACAGGGCCGCCATGGCCCGCCAGTTCGCGGATGGGGGCGGCGGCATCGTCCTGCTCCTCGGCCGGGGTGCCGGGCAGGGCCCAGATGCGGATGGTGTTGTCGGCGTGGCCGGCCGCGATTTCCTTCTGCTGGTTCACGAGTGCCAGGGAAGTGATCGGGGCAGTTGTTTCAACCGCGGCTTTTTCGGCGCCGTCGGCGACGTTCCAGGCGCGGAGGGTCTTGTCCTCGGAACCGGAATAGAGAGTCATGCCATCTGCAGAGAATTGCAGTCCGGCGACGCGGCCCGCGTGCCCCTGGAGGGTCCGGATGGCTGTCTTCTCTGCCAGGTTGATGAGCTGGATCGCACCATTGGCCAGGCCCACGGCGGCAGTCGTCCCGTCTGCAGAAATGGCACGGGAGGTGCCGGCATCTTCGATGGCCGGGATCTCCGCAAGCCGAGCGTTCGTGGCCCGTTTCCAGATCTTTGCGTTGCGATAACCACCGGCCGCAATCATGTCACCGGTTCGGTTAAAGGCCAGGGACTGGACAAGATCCAGAAAGGCAACACCCTGTTGCTCGTAGACGCCTGTCTTGATCAGTTCCGGGTCCGTTAATCGACCGATTTCGCGGCCGCTGGGGACATGGTAGAGGAAAACCTGGTTGGCCCGGCCTGCGGCGGCGAACTGGCCGTCATCGGAGATGGCCACGGCATAGATCGGGTTGACTCCCGGCGGCAGGGGTTGCCACTGGACCAGGTCGGCGGCCCCGGTGACTTCGCCGGTGGCACCCTTGTCAATCCAGAGCTTGATCAGGCCGAGTTCGCGAGGTGTCAGTTGTTTGGCGCCGACATCATTGTCATCCGGGGGCATGAAGGACTCACGTTGGCGGGCCGCCAGCATCAATACGAGGCTCTCGGCACTCTTGCCGGGAACGACACCCGGCCCCTCGGCTCCGCCCTTGCGGATCGACTCCGGGGTCTCCAGCACAAGGTCACTTTCCGCATCGGTGGTGTTATGACAGGCGAGGCAGTTGCGTCGCAGGATCGGCAGGATCTCTTTTTCGAAATCGATCGGCCCCTTGTGTTTGACCTCGGCGATCTCAATCGCCTCGGATTCTTCCTGGGCTGCAAGCTGACTTGCGACAAGAGAGCAGGACAGGAGAACGAGCGTGAGGGCAATGGGTCGAAGTTTCCGCATGAGATTGTTTCCGTGCATCGGGTTGAAGAAGTAAAAAAGTCCGGATCGAACTGGCCGCCATGTGGTGGCCAGCCGATTTTCATGTGGCAGGGTCGTGGCTCAGGAACCGGCAGCTGCCGACTCCACCTTGAGCTTCAGTTCCCCTTTTGCAGTAACGTTGATCTTGTTGAATGTTCCGGCCGCCTGGACCGTGATGGGGTGTTCTCCCACCGTCGCTTTGTCCGTGGTGACAAATTCCAGGGTTCCCTCGTTCTGGTCTTTGGGAATCGACACCTTGGCGACCGTCACGCCTGCGACACCATCAGGGAGCATGACGGTTAATTCGACCGCCTCGGCAAAACCATACTTGCGTTCGATGGTGATCGGGACCTGGGCTGTCTCGGCTGCCTTGACAGCCACGTCAGGCTGGCCTGGTGTGACAACCAGCGGTGTCTCCACGATTCGCACGCGGATGGGAGTGGAAACGATGGCAATGTCGATATCCTTGGGCTCATTTGCTTTCTTGATGTCGACAACGCGTTTGTCGGCTGCCGCCTTGGCCGCATCGACTCGCTTCTGTTTCTCCTGGGCCGCCTTGAGTTCTTCCTCGGCCTTGGCCTTGTCGTCTCCTTCGGCCTTGTCTCGTTTCTCGGTGGCGGCCGTGACTTCTGCATCGACCGCTGCCTTGAGCTCGTCTACCCGTTTCTGGTTGGCCTCGGCCAGGAGGATGGCTGCTGCACTGCGTGGGCGTTTTACCTTGGAGTCCCCACGCAGGTAGTAGGTGTAAAGTCCCGCCTGGGCCTTGGCGTTGGTGATGGCCATCGTCAGTGTGCCCTCGCTGGCGTCTCCCTTGATGGTCCCATCCCCTGGCTTGACCTCTCCCGGCAAGCCGGTTGCTACCAGCTTGAGGTCTCCACCGCCGGCTCGACGGGTCACCTTGATCGGGATGGCAAGCGTCCCTCCCTTGGAGGTTTCCAGGACCTGGTTGTCTCCCACCTCCACCAGGGTCGGTTCATCGTCGTTTCCGATGACCGAGAGCCAGAGTCCGGGAAGGGTGCGGAAGTAGGCTGGTATCTGGGTGCGATTTGCTGTGGCCCAGACGACCGACAGCTGGCGGGCAGTGCGGGTTACTTTCTCTCCGTCGATCTCCGCGGTACCGATCACCCGGATCTCCCCACTCCAGCTTGCCAGTTCCCCGGCGGCCTGAAAGACAAGGCTGGCCGTCCCCTGGGATTTCACCAGGGCACCGGCGCAGGTGACTCCCTCGGGAAGTCCTTCCACGGTGACCTCGATATCGGAATTAAATCCTTCCAGGCGTTCAATTCGAACATCGATTAACATCGTTCCGGACCTGCGGATCACCGGGGCGAACATCTTGACTTCGTTCCCGTCCTTGACCTTGATCTGCTTGGCCAGGGCGATCATTCGGAAATCCGGTTTCTCCCTGCGAATCCGCAGCTGGTAAACCAGGCGCGCGTCACTCCGTGCGGCGCCCCCCTGGTCGAGGACCTGGACCCGGTAAAGACCATCCTCGTTCACCACCAGCCGATAATTCGGGTCGTCACTGGAGGTGTCAAATTCACCACCGATGGCACCATTCCGGTTGGGGGAATCATCCACCTTGGCTACTTCTGCTGTCGTCTCTTCGCCCGCCTCGTTGGTCGTGACCCGCTGAACCAGCAGGGTGGGGTCAGAAAGAAGTCCGAGTTGCTGGGAGAGAAGTTCCAGTTGGAAAATATCTCCCTTTTTCGCTTCAAACTGGATCCAGTCCTGGTCACCTGCCGGATAAAACTGTCCGGCAACCACGCAGGGCACGGTGACCACGGTGGCTGCTGTCGCCTCGTTGTTTCCCTCGGTTTCCAGCACGACGGGCAAATCGGTTGCAGAAAGGGGAGCCGAGTTGGCGTCCGCATGGCGGTGCAGGATAGAACGATCCCAGATAGCCGCGGGGAGTCGCCGTTGAACGAGCTGGTCTTGCAGCTGGTCGATGCCCGGCAGCGAAATCGACGTGGTCACTTTGTCCAAAACAGCACCGTTGACGGTCATGCCCTCGGCGGGTTCTCCACCGGCCAGGTTGCGCCCATAGACGGTGTACTCGCCGGTCGAACCGATCGTTCCCACCGGTGGGAAGATGAAATCCACGTAGGGGCCCGTGCTGACAGTCAGCCGGTACTGGTAATCCCCGCCACCGCGGTAGATGAAGTCATGAATTGCCAACGTGTATTCGCCCGCGGTTTTGAACGTGTGGTCAATCAGGGGGTCGAGTCCGACCGAGTCGCGGTTGTTGGTCAGTTCTGCTCCCTGAGCGTCAAACAGCACCAGGGTGGCGTCGACACGTGAATCGACCGATGCGCCATCCACTCGAAAAAGAATTCGTTGGCCGGCTGTGACTGTGATTTTGTAGTAATCACGGGTGTTTGCATCGGACGTACCATTGACGGTGGATCCGACGGCTAGTTCCTGGGCTTCCGCGAGGCTGTGGTTGTTGCCGCTGTCCTTGACCTCCGGAAGGATGCCAATGGCAAAGGAACGGGGGTTGGAGAGCCCGAAATCCGAGGAGACACGGGCGTCGTAGATACCCACTGGAACGCCCGCATCGACCTTGACGATGTACACGTTCCCCACCCGCTGAGGCCCTTCGTCAAACTCGCCGGGGGGAGTTGTCTTGGGAGTCGCGGTGATCCCGGGGTGGGAAAAAATAAGTTGCGAGTTGTTGTCCAGGTCTCCACCGCCCACGGTCAATTCGATTTCGGTGCCCTGCTGCGCACCGGATGGTGTGAGTGTGGTTAACTGGCAGACGGGCAACTGGGCCAGTGCCGGGGAAACCATGATTCCCATGGCTACGATACTCAATGCCAGCTTGTGCACCACCGACCCGAAAAATTTGAACTGTATATGACTCATGGCTTCCCTTGATTTTCCTTCGAGACAAGATTCAAGAAAACTGTTTTGCGTCTGTTTGTGTTGTGGCCTCCAGGCTCACCTGCTGCTGTTCATCGCCATCTCTTGGCACGTTCTACGTTCACCGGCAGTTGATCGTGTGGTAGGTGACCAGGAAGGACCGGTTGTGGGGAAGGGCTCCACGTCGAAGAACCATCCCTCATGCCCCGATTGTAAACAAAATGACAATCTTTTGCCCTTCTAGCCAGTGAAATCCACGAATAATTCTTATCGTTTGTTTTGGCGCATGCAAAAGGCCACCGTCCCGAAAGAGAGTGGCCCTTGTGCGGTAGAATCCCTCATCGAGCGAACCTTGCCTAATGGTTAAAGAGGAATTCCTTTGTGTTAATCAGTGCCCAGACGATGTCTTCAAAAGCGACTTTTGCGTCGCCCGTCTTATCGATATGGGAAATGGCAATTTCCCGTTCTTCACTCGACGGATCCCGGGCAAAGGCAAGCAGGTAAAGTTCGTTTATCTTGTCCGCATTATCCCGTTCCTTGTCGGCGCTCAACGTGGCCGCTCGCCCGCTTCCCGATGTCAACTTTCCCTGGATCTCACTGGAATTGAGAAGGTGAAGACTCTGGGCCAGGTTCGCTTCTGATGACCGTTCACACTCACAGGCACTGCTCGACTCCGGCCGCCCAAAGACGGTCAGGAAGTAGGAGCTGAAGCCACTGTCGGGAAGTTGCGTGGCTCGCGTGCCGGCCGGGACACCACCAAAACTGGTCGAGGTTCCGGTTACCTGGTTAATGGAGTCCAGCAGGACCTCCGCGTTGAGACGCTTGGGGTAGTATCGGGAGAAGTTCTGCTTGTCGTCACGATTCCATTCGTTCGGCTCGGAACTGAGCTGGTAGGTGCTGCTGTTGCAGATCGTCCGCACCAGTTGCTTGAGATCAAAGCCGGTGTCGACGAAGTTCTCTGCCAGGGTGGCGAGAAGTTTTGGGTTGACCGCCGGGTTGGTGACTCGCATGTCGTCTTCCGGATCCACCAGCCCCCGCCCAAAGAAATGCTTCCAGTATCGGTTCACCAGCGAGTGGGAAAAGAAACCGTTATCTGGCTGGCTCATCCAGTCTGCCAGCTTGACTCGTGGATCGTCATCCTGGCCCAGGATAAGCGGTTCTGCATCCAGGCCGGTGGGCTTGACTTTTTGGCCGTTCTTGGGATTCGTGGCCTCGGCCACACCACGGTTGTGGAAGACGCGGTCGTAGGTCGGGGTCGAACTCTTCTTGCGTCCCACGCGCGAGAAGAAAGCGGCCATGCCATAGTAGTCTTGCTGGCTCCACTTCTCGAACGGATGGTGATGGCAGCGGGCACACTGGATCCTCAGGCCGAGGAAAAGCTGGGCGGTGTCCTCCACCTGGGCTGCCTGGTCCTTGACTTCCCGGTACCAGCCGACTGCCGGTGTGTCCGCCGGGCTGCCGGTGGCAGTGATAATCTCCCGCACAAACTGGTCGTACGGCTTGTTCTGGTAGAGACTGTTTCGAATCCAGTCAAACATGCCGAAAGTGGCGACCTTGTCCGCGTCATTGCGACGCTTGTTGCGCAGGATGGCACTCCACTTGTTGGCAAAGAAGTTGGCGTAATCCGCACTTTCAAGCAGGTGGTCAATCCACATGGCCCGTTTCTTTTCGTCCGAACTGGCAAGGAAAGAGGCTGCTTCCTCGGCCGTTGGAAGGCGACCGGCGATGTCCACCGTTACCCGCCGCAGGAAAGTTGCATCATCCGCCACCTGGGACGCGGGCAATCCAAGTTGCGTGAGTTTTTCAAAAACAATCTCGTCGACGTAGTTCGCTGTGTCGGGCAAATTCGTTACTTCAATCCCGAGTGGGACAGTGGCGCGGTAGACACCCACGTGTCCCTGGTACCGTGCCATCACGGCAACGCTTCCGGTCAGGCGGGACGTGGTGACCAGTCCCGTGAGACTAACCTCCGCCATTTCCGTGTCATTGGAATCAAACTGGGTGGTTCGTGTGACATCCTCGGTGGAACCATCCGAATAGTGGGCTACCACGGTCATCTGCTGGGTGCCGTCCCGCTGCATTAACCGCTCTGTCGGATGGACTTGGATACCCGTGACGATGGGATCATCGTCGTTACCATAGGGCATTCCCTGCTCGATCCAGCGATAGATCATTCGGAAGGAAGGAGAGTCCGCGGAGATGCGGTGACCCCCACCGTGGGGAAGTCGTCCACTGGCCTTGGTCAGCAGGAGGCTGCGATCCGGGGCAGCAGGGAAAATCCGTCGGCCACGGGCTTCCTTGACAAGGAACTCGTAATCCTCGGTGGGTTCGAATCCGAGCAGCGAGAGGCGGAAACCATTCTGGCCACTTGACTTTCCGTGGCAGCCACCGCTGTTACATCCGAACTTGGTGAAAATGGGCGCAATCTGGTTGGGGAAGTTGACCGGAAGATCCTTGATGATGTTCGTGACCTGGACCGAGATCTTGACATCCTGTCCCGCCTCGGACTTGATGTGAATCGACGCCTCCCCTTCGGCAATCGGCGTTACAAAACCGGTTTCATCCACCGCCACGATGTCCTTGGGGTTCGCCTCGTAGGTGACCAAGCGTCCCAGGTCTCGCTGTTGACCAGAATCGTACTTGCCTGTTACCAGCAACTGCTGTCCTGCATCTCGCCCGGAAATGACAAACAGCCCATCGACCGAACGACCGGTTTCGACCTCGATCGACGTCAACGTGCCCGGATCTCCCAGGCCGGGAGGTTCCGGCGTGTTCTCTTGAGCGCGAAGGGCAGGGGTGGGCAGGCAGAGTGCAGCCAGCAGAAGGGCTGCGGTAGGCAGGGCAAGACGCATTGTTTCAAGATCCTTCCGGGTAAACTGTCAAAGGTGGATCGTCCATCCAAGCGGGCTACCCGCTTCGCAGCCGGCGAGGCGGGAACCGGTACTGGTCTCGTCTGATTTGTACTGACTACTAAATTATCATGATCCGGCAGATAAATGCAACAACAACATTCACATTCCCCCCCCATAAAGGGTTACTTTGGTGGTATTTCAACTCCTGTTGAATGAACCGCGACAAAGGAAAGAAAACAAACCGTCTGACACTAGAAGAAGTCGAAATGACCCGCTAAAAAAGAGCCAAGGACATAAAGGACCTCACCAGGGCAAAGCACACGTTGGATCGTTTTATGAGACGAAA
Organism: uncultured Pirellulaceae bacterium; assembly: GCA_964476375.1. Taxonomy (GTDB): domain Bacteria; phylum Planctomycetota; class Planctomycetia; order Pirellulales; family Pirellulaceae; genus SAT2750. The sequence continues at coordinate 13,072 of CAYYZW010000347.1, read as the reverse complement.
AGCAAGTACAAATCTTTTTGCAATTCTGGCCATCGGTTCGCTGGTGCTGATTGCCGGGCTGGGCTGGTTCCTGTTTCGCGGGAGTGGCCATTCCTCGCCGTCGACAGCGGATGGACAAAAAGTCGATAGCCTTTTTGTTTACTGTGCCGCCGGCATGCGGTACCCGATGGAGGAAGTGAGCAAGGCTTACGAAGAGGAATTTGGCATTGAGGTTCAGCTTCAATATGGCGGTTCCAACACGCTGCTGAGCCAGCTGGAAGTTTCCAAGACGGGTGACCTCTACCTGGCTGCGGACGGCAGCTATATTCGCCAGGCTCGCGATGCAGGATTGCTTGCCGAATCCCTTCATCTGGCCTTGTTGAAACCGATCATCGTTGTGCATGAGGACAATACGACGATCACATCGGTCGAGTCGCTGGCATCGCCGGACGTTCGCGTGGCTCTTGGGAATCCTGACGCGGCGGCCGTCGGCAAGAAGACACGCCGCCTGCTTACCCGCTCCGGCCACTGGGAGGCGGTTGAGGAAAATGTCACCACGCGCGGGGTCTTCAAGCCGACGGTCAATGATGTCGCCGGTGATATTGATATCGGGAGTGTGGACGCCGGGGTGATCTGGGATTCCACGCTCAACCAGTTTGACGAGCTCAAGGGAATCAGTACCCCGGAACTGGATGCCGGAGAAGCGATGGTCGAGCTCGGTGTCCTCAACAGTTCCCGTGATGCCACCGCCGCATTGCACTTTGCCAGATTTGTTTCTGCCAGGGACAAGGGCCTGGTGGTTTTCGAACAAAAAGGATTTCGCGTGGTGGACGGGGACAAGTGGGCAGACAAGCCGAATATGACTTTCTTTGCCGGGGCAGTTAACCGCCTGGCCCTGGAACCGATTATCAAGGAATTCGAAGAGCGCGAGGGGGTCAGTGTGAACACGGTTTACAACGGCTGCGGGGTGCTCAACACGCAGATGAAAGGCATCGTGGAAACAGATGGCAATGGTTTCCCGGATACCTACATGGCCTGTGACACGTACTATCTCAACACGGTCAAGGAGTTGTTTGAACCGGGAACGACGGTATCTGAAACCGATATCGTCATCTGTGTCCAGAAAGGTAATCCCAAGGACATCACGTCCCTGATGGACCTGGCCCGGGAAGGAGTCCGCGTGGCGGTGGGAGAGCCGCAGGAGTGTACCATCGGTGTGCTTACCCGTCGTCTGCTCCAGGAGGCGGGGATCTACCAGGTCATGCTGGATCAGAATATCAAGACACAAACGCCCTCCTCGGCGATGCTGCTTCCCTCGGTGGCAACAGGTTCCTCCGATGCCGTCATCGCCTATTTTACCGATGCGCGTAACAACCTGGACAAGATCGAGGTTGTGATGATTGATTCCTCACTTGCCCGGGCTGTCCAGCCTTTTAGCGTTTCCCGGCAGAGCGATTACAAGCACCTTGGTTACCGGTTGCTTGACACGTTGTCCCATTCGAAGGACAAGTTTGAATCGGTGGGGTTCCGCTGGAAGCTCGGCGGCTGAAGTGGGTTCGGAGCCTCTCGTTTAGTAATGTCCCTGTAACTGGTTGCAAGTAAAAGCGGTGGACATGGCTGATCAAAAAGGGGCCTCCCCGGGAAAGAAAAAGACAGTCCAGAGGGTCGATGCTGTCGGCTGGAGTGACAGGCCGTTCTTTCTTAGCCTGGGCATCCTGGGTGGCATTTATGTTGTCCTCATCGTGGCCATGCTCCTGGCGGATGTCGCTTACCTGGCAATCGACCGCCGGGTGAAAGCTGCTGACGTGGAGTTCCAGTGGGACGACGCCGGACGCCTGGTCAAGCACGGTGATCGGATGAGTAATCAGTACGACCGCCTGGGACTTTCCATTGGCAGTGATTCCCCAGAGCATCCGCCGACCATTTTTGAATACCTGCCCGGTGTGAACGCGAATGATTCATCGAAACGCCTGGCCACCCCGGTGCTGGGGATTGGCTCCCTGGAGAGCCCCGGGTCTGAAGCCGGGGAGAAGGGGGGTTTTTACCCCGGCAGCCTTGTCTTTCAGTGGGCTGACCCGGTGGAGTTGACCATCGTGGACCTGGCACACCTGCCTTCCACTCCTGCGATGACCCTGACGCTGATGGACGAGGCCGGCACGACACTCCTGGTTCGGGAACTGAATGAAACTCAAAGCAAGCCAAGTGCCATCGTCCAGCTGGGAGAGACCCCTTCTTCGGGGATAACCAATGTCTCGAAACTGGTGATCGAGATGCCCCGCGGTGGTTTTGTGGCGCGGCTCAAGTATCTCTGGATTGGCCGCCAGTTGGCCCCCTGGGAAAAGGACCATCCGTTCCTCTCTCGCCTGGTTTACAATCCTCTTACCGACTCCCTGCGGAAGCCGGAGATCCGCTACTCGATCACGCTGAGCCTGGTCTCCTGTACGATCACGGCTTTTCTCTCTCTCTGGGTCGCGATCCCGATCGGCTACTTGCTGTCACGCTACCGCTTTCCGGGACGCAATTTAATTGATGCGATTGTGGATATCCCGATCGTGCTTCCACCCCTGGTGGTCGGGCTCAGTCTCCTGATCCTCTTCCAGTTTGTTCCCAGGGGACTGCATGAGCTGGTTGTCTATCAGATACCGGCGGTGATCCTGGCACAGTTCATGGTGGCGGCGGCCTTTGCGGTTCGCACGATGCGAGCCACTTTTGACCAGATCGACTCCCGCCGTGAACAGGTGGCCCTGACCCTTGGCTGCTCCCGCTTCCAGGCCTTTAGCCTGATCGTCCTTCCCGAGGCGCGGCGAGGTATCCTGACTGCCGGCACGCTGGCCTGGGCCCGCGCGCTGGGCGAATTTGGTCCGCTGCTGATTTTTGCCGGGGCAACAAGGATGAAAACAGAGGTTCTCTCGACAACGATTTTCCTGGAGATGAACGTGGGGGACACGGCCGCGGCAGTTGCTGTCTCCCTGATCATGGTCACCGGGGCTATGATCGTACTTGTGATTGCCCGTGTCTGGGGTACACGTGCAAGTATCTGACCGAATATTCCCCTGCAATGATCTGAAGAGCACGGAAAGAAACTGTGATCCACGTCTCTGGTTTAACGCTCCAGGTGGGTGAATTTCGCCTGGAGGATGTCAGCTTCGAGATTCCCACGGGCCATTACTGTGTCCTGATGGGAAAGACCGGGTCAGGCAAGACCACGGTCATCGAGGCGATTGCAGGGCTGACACCGACCATTGCTGGCACAATCATGCTGGGGCACGTGGACGTGACGGCGTTAAGGCCCCAGCAGCGCAATATCGGCTATGTGCCCCAGGATGGCGCCCTGTTCGCTACCATGACCGTGTCGGAGCATCTCGGCTTCGCTTTGCGGATCCGCCGGGTTGAATCCGAAAAAATCAAGCAACGTGTGGATGAACTTGCCCGTTTGCTGGAAATCGAGCCACTCTTGAAACGCACCATCCAGGGACTCAGTGGTGGAGAGCGTCAGCGGGTGGCACTTGGCAGGGCGCTTTCCTTCCGGCCAGCCACATTGCTGCTGGACGAACCGCTTTCGGCACTGGATGATGAAACCCACACGCAGATGTGTGACCTGCTTGAGAGTGTGCAGCAGCAGACCGGTGTGACCATCCTGCATGTCTCGCATCGTGAACAGGAGGCAGAACGGCTGGCCCAGTCGATCCTGCGGATCAAGGATGGGGTCTTCCAGCTCAGCCAGGGATGTCGACCGGCTCCCGGGGGCGATGAGACGGATTTCAGGGGGTATGTTGAGCCGGGGACTTCGACGTCAAAGACAGCGAGCGACCCTGGGTGACCATTCCCTGCCGGAGAGAAACAGTTAACCCGTTTTTTCTAATTGACCACCAGACTGTCGGGAGGGACTCTCCCGGAAAGGACAAGCGATGCTAGTTGCCACGATCAAGACAGACCGCGGGGATATTCGCCTGGAGTTGCACCAGGAGAAGACACCTCGCACGGTAAAGAACTTTGTCGATCTCACCAACGACGGTTTTTACAACGGCCTTACTTTTCATCGCGTGATCCCGGACTTCATGATCCAGGGTGGCTGTCCCCAGGGGACCGGCACGGGGGACCCAGGTTACAAGTTCGAGGATGAGTTTCATCCGGACCTGCGGCATGATGGCCCTGGGGTGCTTTCGATGGCAAATGCCGGCCCCAACAGTAATGGCTCGCAGTTCTTTATCACCCACGTGGCGACGCCTCACCTGGATGACAAGCACAGCGTGTTTGGCAGGGTGATCGAGGGCCAGGACGTCGTCGATGCGGTGGTTGGCGGGGACAGGATGAACGAGGGCGTTATTTCCGAGGAGGGTGAGTCGTAAAGCCGCTTTCAGAGGACGGGAAATTGGAGTTTCCCTGTATCTCGTTCGCTCCGGTAAAGTATAATTTTCAGCAGTCTGGGCCGCCTCCAACAAGGGCGTGGTTCTCCTGCCATCCTGAGTCCGAGGGTTTCAACATGTTGATCCGCTTTGTTACCAATCCGGCCCGATCGTCCCGCCCGCAACCTGTCGGCCGCCTGCTGATGTTACTGGTGCTGGTTGCCGTGGGAATTCCCCTGGTGGCCTGTGAGACGCCGGTCTACCGGTATGCCATGTACCGCTGGGAGCCTGCTCCGTTTGAGGTCTATTTCTTCCACAGCGGGGACCTTTCGGAGGAGGACAAGGAACTACACGCCGAGATGCTCTCCATTGCCCAGGACGAAGAAAGTCCGCTGAATTGTTCGCTGCTCTCGGTGGACCTGGAGAAGGATCCGGAATTGACCGGTGTGCTGCCGGATGTCCGGGCATCCTGGGAAACACACAAGGATCGACTCCAGCCTGGCTACCTGGTCACCAATCCACAGGGCTCGGTGATCCATGCCGGCTCGCTGGATAACCAGGAACTGCAGCGGCTTGCCACCAGTCCTGCCCGCACGGCACTGTCCCAGCAATTGAAGCAGGGCCATGCCGTCGTGTTTCTCCTGCTCAAAGGAGACGATGCCGCAGCCAACACGGAGTCGGCAAAGGTGCTCGCTCAGTTATGCCAGGATGTGGAAGATGGCAAGGTCGAGCTCTACGCGGTTCCCCAGGACCCGGCGGCCCGGGAGGATGTCGAGAGCCAGCAGGCAGCGGGGACCGCCACACCGATGAAGTCGGCCCACACGGTGACATTTATCGAGGTGGACCGTACGGATGAAGCAGAGAAGTACCTTGTTCAATCCCTTCTGGCGGTGGAGTCGGACCTGGATGAGATTACCCACCCGATGGTCTTTCCGGTCTATGGGCGGGCCCGTGCACTTGTGCCGTACATCGGCAAGGGGGTTCACCGTGACAACCTGATAGACTGCCTGGAATTTGTCACCGGTGCCTGCTCCTGCACGGTCAAGGAACAGAATCCGGGGATTGACCTCCTGGTCCGTTATGACTGGGAAACAGCTGCGGCGCAACTGGCAGATCGTTTCGGTTCGGAAGAGGGCAATGAATCCCAGTTCGGTGGCGAGGACTTTTTTCCGGAATTGATCGTCGGCCCGCTGGCTTCCAGTGAATCGGCGGTCGAAGAGGACCAGCAGGCGAATTCTTCCGATTCGCAGGCTGCGGAGAATGTGGTCTCACAGACGGATGCAGCGGCTCCAGCAGTCGGCGATGTGGATACCGACGATAAGAGCCCGAAGGTGATGGCAACCGGTGTTGCCACGATCGGGCTGCTGCTCGGTGTGTTCCTGCTGGTTGTGTTGCTGTTGAGTATTTTTGTCTTGCGTCCCCGCTAGTTTCATCATCAGCGGAGAGAGATCGTGACCGCCAACCAAGCTGCCAGTCGTTCGCCCATGATCGAGCTGGTTTCCGTATCGAAACACTATCACTCAGGGGAGGGGGAAGTTCACGCCCTCAGTAATGTCACCCTGGACATTGCGGAGGGGAGTTTTGTTGCGGTCTGTGGTCCCAGCGGATGTGGCAAGTCGACCCTGCTTTCGCTTGTCGGTGGACTGGCATCCCCAACCGAGGGGACGGTGAACGTCCTGGGAAAGCAGGTCTCCTCGATGACACCGGCAGAGCGGGCACGTTTCCGGGCGGCGCATGTGGGTTTCGTGTTCCAGCTTTTTCACCTCCTTCCTTACCTGGACATCCTGGAAAACGTGCTTGTCGCTGCCCGGCCTGGCGAGAGAGAAGAGGCCGAGGACGTGGCCAGGCAACTGCTGGATGATTTTGGTTTGAATGAACGTTTGAGTCACCTCCCCAGCCAGCTTAGCGCCGGAGAACGCCAGCGGGTTGCCATGGCCCGGGCGATGTTGACATCTCCGCAGCTGCTGCTTGCCGATGAGCCCACCGGAAACCTTGACCCGGACAGTGCGGCCCTGGTGATGGGACTGATCGAAGAATTTCATGGTGGGGGAGGGACGGTCCTGCTGGTCACCCACGATGACCGCATTTCCGGACAAGCCGAACAGATCATTCGCCTGCGGAAGGGAGTGCTGGACCGGAACGCGGATTCCAGCACCTCCACGATCGGTGGGGTGTCGGACTAGCCCCCTGCCATGGGGGCGATCAGGAGCAATTCCTGGCCGTCGACCAGTTGCGGATCCTCGTGCTGGTGAAGCGTTCCCAGGTGCGTGCCGGCGACGACCAGCAGGCAACCCTCTGGAAGCGTCTCTCCCTCCGGCAGAGCGGCCGTCAGGGCGGCCAGGGCGTCCGAGACGCGTGAGTTCTCCGGCAGTTCGATGTGGCCAGGTAACTGATCGCCACGCGTTTGGCCACGTCCGGTCAGAACGATATGGATTTTCATGTCACTAGCCGGCCGTTTCAGCCGCCTCCTGGCAACAACGACAGTCGGGATGTCGTGTTAACGAGACCACGGTGGGAATGCCCCGGTATCCATCATAACTCAACATCTTGCCCCACAGCGGTTCGCCCGTGCCAGAAAGGATCTTGATCGCTTCCAGGGCCGCAAGCGAACCGATCGTGGAGGAGATCGCGCCGACGACAGGGAAAAGTTCCTCGAAAGGAGGGACCGATGGATAGATGCACGCCAGGCAGGCGGTGCGCGGGCTTTCGAGCACCACCAGGGTTCCGGAAACCCCCCACTGGGCGGCATCAATGAAAGGAATCCCGGCGTCGACCGAGGCCTGGTTTAAACGCAGGCGTTCCTCAAAGGTCGGGGGGCAGGAAAGGACCAGGTCACAGCGGCGGGCAAGTTCCCGGGCTTCCTCGTCGTCCGGTTCATGGTCGAGTGCCTCGACCTCGATAAATCGGTTCATGGACCGAAGGTACTCGGCAAAGTGCGTTGCCCGGGGTTTTCCCAGTACCGCTTCACTACCGAGCACTTGGCGGTTCAGATCGGGGCTGATCATTGTCGATCCATGCGCGATAATGATGTGTCCGACACCTGCCATCGCCATCATCAGTGCCGCTGGCCCCCCCATGCCTCCAACCCGGCTCACCAGCACGGTGGCGTCACGCAACTGCCGCTGGCCGGCCTCGGTCAGGACACCCGGGCCTAGCTGGCGATCGTACCGTTCGAGCTCATCGGAGGTCAGGGGATGGCTGTTGATGTCTCGCTCCCAGGATCCATAGCGGGAAAAGGTTTTCCATCACCGTTTTATACAACACCGAATTCCACGGGCAAGTTGACAGCCTCTGTCAATCGATGCAGGTAATTTTCGCGACCGATCTCGATGGCACCGAGTCGGCTGCAGTGAGGAGTGCTCTGTTGTATGTCGAATAATCGGAAACCCTGACTTGCAAGATGCGTCACGAGTCGACAGAGAGCAATCTTGGATGCATCCCCGGTGCGATGGTACATCGACTCCCCACTGAAGTATCCTCCCAGTGCCAGCCCGTAAAGACCTCCCACCAGTTCCTCCTCTTCCCAGACCTCGATACTGTGGGCATATCCGAGCTCGTGAAGTTGTCGGTAGACATCCATCATTCTTGGAGTGATCCATGTCCCGTCTTCATCATCTCGTGGGCCGGCACAGCCACAGAGCACGGCATCAAATGCCTGGTCACTGGTCACCCTGAATCGTCCACTCCTTATCTTTCGGGCAAGACGCCGAGGAACGTGGAGCTGATCCAGTTCGATAATCGCCCGGGGATCCGGACTGAACCAGGCCAGGATCTCAAGCTGTCCTTCAACAATCGGCCATGGGAAAATACCCTGCCGGTAGGCGGTCAGGATCCAGTCGACCGAAAGATCTCCACCCAGCATCAGTAAACCGTTTGAATCGGCAACGGATAACGGGGGAAAACACGGGCCCTGGATCGTCTGAATGGTCATCCTTGCATTGTGGATTAACCAGGCGGCGTCCGTCAATTACGGTGCCCTGATTCTCCGGGGGAGATCGAAGCCCTCACCCTGGATCTAAAACAACCTATAATGAAGACAGCAGAATAGCTTGACCAGTCGGACGATGAGGCGGTCCCATGTATCCTCCTGATGAACCTGATCTGACCGCGGGTGACGAGGCGTTGTCACCCGCTGCCGGCCCCGCAGAGGATGCGCTGCCAGATCCCTTTTCGGAGGAGGTTCAGCAGATCTCGATCGAAAGATTGGACTCGACGTCGGCCGGGGCGGCGGACCAGCCACATGGCTCCAATCCCGGTTACCGTCTGCTTCGCCTGCTTTTTGTGCTTTCGTTCCTGATCGTTCTGAGCCTGGCCCTGCCCTGGACGGTGGGGCGTCTCTGGTACTCGATCAACCGTGCCCGCCTGCTTGCGGAGTATGATGTGGCGGGTGAGATCCTCAGTGAGGAATCGAGTGAGAGGGCAGGGAGTAACGGGGCCAGTAGCCAGCTTCAGCAGGTGTCGCAGCGAATTGGGCCACTGGTATCCCAGCGGGTGGGGCCCAGCGTGGTTCATATAAGTACAACCGACCGGGGCGAGGGGGCCGGTTCGCGCAACCTGCCACGAGGTTTCCAGGATTCCAACAACTTTCCTTCACGCGGCCAGGGTTCGGGGGTGGTTGTCGACGCGGACGGTTATATCCTCACCAACCGCCACGTTGTCTACGAAAGTGACACGATCAGGGTCAAGCTCAGCGACGGGCGGTCCCTGGACGGGAATATTGTTGGAGTGGACACGCTCACGGATCTTGCCCTTTTGCAGGTCGACGCTCATGGGCTGATACCGGTGGAGTGGAGCGACAGTGACAAGCTCAAGGTAGGGTCCTTTGTCTGGGCCGTTGGAAGTCCCTTCGGACTGGAACGGTCAATCACTTTTGGGATTCTCAGTGCCAAGCATCGATCCGCGCAGGTGGGACAGTACCACCAGGATTTCCTCCAGACCGATGCTGCCGTCAATCCTGGCAATAGTGGCGGGCCGCTGGTGGACTCCGGAGGCAAGCTGGTCGGCATCAACACGGCCATCATGGGTGAGACCTACCAGGGAATCAGTTTTGCCGTGCCGAGTAATGTGGCGCAGGATGTTTACAGTCGGTTGCGTGCCGATGGCAAGGTGCAGCGGGGCTGGCTGGGTGTGGCCCTGGAAGATGTCAGTGAACAGATGGCCGCGCGCCTGGGAATGGAATCTGCATCCGGTGCCGTGGTGGCCGCCTTTCCCCGTGGAGACAGCCCGGGGCAGGAAGCGGGTATCCAGGTTGGCGATGTGATCCTGGAGTTTAACGGGATCCCGATTCCTGACATGGGATCCCTGATCCGTGTCGTGGGACAGGCGCGGCCGCGCGAGAAGGTGGAGCTGGAAATATTTCGTGATGGCAAGCAGGTGTCGCTTCAACTGGTGATTGGGGAGCGACCTGCCCAGCAGTGACAATTCCAGTGCTGGCCTGCCCTTTCCGGTTGCCGGCTACGGCTGGAGGTTGTCGGCCGGCCGGGTGCCGCCGTCCTCCCTGCCGCTCCCCTCGATGCGGCTGATGGCCCGCACGGTCATGTCCTGGTCACACGTTATCTGGCAGCTCAGGCGGACGCCTTCCAGCTCCCTGGCTGCCAGGCACTCGCGTTCCGCATCGGTCATCTCGGTGGGTTCGCCCTCGAGAATTTCCACCCGGCAGGTGGTGCAGCGCGCCATGCCACCGCAGGCATGAAGCTGGTCCACACCAGCCTCATCGGTCAGGGCGAGCACCAGTCGCTTGCCGTCCGGGACGTCACACTCGCCGAAGCCTTCTACCGTAAGTCGTGCCATCTGTTTTTTCCTCATGGAAGACATTGGTTGTTTGCCCCCTTCTGGATCTGATGCGATCGTCGCCGATTGGAGGGGGAGAATACGTTAACATGATAAAATCGACTGGCGTGATTTCAAGACGAGGTGTTCAATTCATTTCTTTCACCGAGCGAGTATTGCCCGTGCCAGGTCTCTTTTTCACCGGTGTACATTCCCTGTTTTTCGGACTGCTTCTGGTGGGTGTCACGGGCCTGTCCCTGTCCGGCCAGGAGCCGGTTCCGGACAAGCTGGTAGTCCTGACCTTTGATGATTCCTCCCGGTCTCACTATGACGTGGCCCGGCCGATTCTCAAGAAATATGGTTTTTCTGCGACCTTCTTCATCACGGAGGGATTCAACTTCTCCACCAACAAGAAAGACTACATGACCTGGGAACAGATCGCCCAGCTGCACAAGGACGGTTTTGAAATCGGGAACCACACGCGAGACCACCTGGGACTCAACGAGCAGAATCACGGCCAGCTTCAAGAACAACTGGCAGGCATTAACCTGCGGTGCAAGCAGCATGGAATACCCCGGCCGGTCAGTTTTGCCTACCCCGGCAACTCGTTTCATCCCTCGCTCCTGCCGCTACTGGAGGCCGAGGGGATCCGTTTTGCCCGTCGAGGTGGAACCCCGGAATATGCCTACGACGACGGCCGTGGTTTCGCCTTCCAGCCCGGGCTGGATCATCCGCTCCTGATCCCGAGTGCCGGCGACGCTCGTCCGGACTGGACGATCGAGGATTTTCGCCGTGCTATCGCGCAGGCCCAGCTGGGAAAGGTCGCCGTGCTGCAGTTTCACGGTATCCCGGACGGGGAACATGACTGGGTCTCTCTGGAGACGGGCACCTTTGAATTATTCATGCGCGAGCTTGCCATGAATAATTTCACGGTCATCGCTCTTCGGGATCTGGGGAAATACCTGGCCCCCGGGATGGTTCCCCGGGATGTCATGGGCGCCATCCAGGATCGGCAGCAGGAGATCGAGAGAGGGCGTGATCGCGAGAATTGTCGTGTGCCTTCCAGCCGCCGCGAGATGCGTTACTGGATCTCGAACATGCAGCGCCACGGTTACAGCCTGTCGGAGATGAGAATGGCCACGGGGATGCCTTCCTCCCAGCTGGCGATCCCCATTCGGCGGCGTTCCGTCTCGACCGAACTGCTCGAACTTCTTCCTTACCCCGGTGGGCGCCACCCGCGAATTGGATTTCGAGATGGTGCCATCCGGCCCCAGCGAGAGACCAAGGCGAGTGTCTTCCTTCCCTGGGATCCTCAAAGTTACGTGGTGATCGATGTCCCGGAGGCAATCTGGCACAACATTCCTGGCGGCCGGGAACTGCTTTACCTGGCGCACACGCATGTCCCCACGATGTGGGACCGCCAGAAGATCGAATTGGCTCCCTTGGAGTGGGACCGGCAGCGCGGGGGCATCCTGGAGGTTCAGAGAGTTCTGCCAAACCAGGTCGCGTTTGGGGCCCGCTTGACACCCTCGGCAGAGTCGATACGGATGGAACTCTGGATCCATAACGGGAGTCCGGGGACCCTGACCGGATTGCGGGTGCAGAACTGCGTGATGCTCAAGAACGCCGGTGGTTTCAACCAGCAGAACACCGAGCACCATCACGTGCACGGACCTTTTGTTGCTGCTGCGAATGCGGGACGGGACCGCTGGATTATTGTCGCCTGGGATCACAACCAGCGAGCCTGGGGTAATCGCTTTTGCCCTTGCATGCATAGTGATCCGCAGTTTCCAGACTGCCTGCCCGGGCAGACACAAAGGCTGCGAGGCTGGCTCTCTTTTTACCAGGGGAAGGACGTGCAGGCCGAGCTGGATCGCATCCGGAAAACGGGCTGGCTGGGTCCGGACAGTGAAACGCGTTGAGAGACTACTGGCCCACTGGCGAAGAAGGGACGGCCGGGAAAGAGACACGGATCGTTGTTCCCTGGCCGATGGCGCTTTCGATTTCCAGCTGGCCGTCGAGGGCCTTGACTCTCTGCTTCATTCCGGCAAGGCCAAAACAGTGAGCTGGTAAATCAGAAGGATCAAATCCGGTTCCCTGGTCCGTGATCTCCAGTCGCAGGAGGGCCTCAGGGTCCTGTGCCAGTCGCAGCTGGATCTTGTCGGCACCACTATGCCGGGCGGCGTTCACAAGGGCTTCACGGGCAACGCGCAGGAGGGTTGCCCGCCGTGTCGGGTCTTCCAGGGTGATCTCCTGGAGCTGGCACATGACCTCCAGCGGCCTTCCTCCCAGCATCCCGGAGCGACCGTCCTGGGCCAGCGACCGCAGCGTCTCGGTCAGGGAGGCCGTCTGCTCGATGGTGCGCAGGTCTCCGACCAGCTGGCGTGCTTCCAGGATAGCTCGTTCCAGTAATTCAGTAACCAGCTTCAGTTTGTCCTGGCTGGCGGTCTCCTCGACCGGGGAGATGGTGTCCAGCAGCATGCGGGCGGCCAGGACATCCTGCAGGAGGCCGTCGTGGAGTTCCTGGGCGAGCCACTGGTGCTTTTCTGTGTCCTGTTCCAGTGGCCGGTATTCATCCGGTAGTGCCGTCTCCAGGTTGTGGCGGCGGCTTACCGGTTGATCGGCGTCGGGACCAGGGGATTGAATGTCCATCAGGTTTCCCGGGGTACAAGGTGACTGAAAAGTTCTCGTCGCACATCGGGATTACTGATCTTCCAGATGGCGCCATCGGTGAAGTAATGGTGAATGTTCACGATAATGGCCACCAGGCTTGCGACCTTGTATGGCTCCAGGTTAAAGAACTGCATCATTTGTAACACGAGAGGCAGGTCGAAAACCATGTAACCGGTCGCGAGCATTCCCAGGTAGAGCAGGCACGGATAAAACAGGGCCTGTTTTCCCTTGCCGGCATGGCGGTTGGATCCTACACGCAGGGGGAAGGAGAGGTATTGCAGGGCGTGGGAAAGCTGTAACACGAG
>CAYYZW010000346.1:0-7534 GCA_964476375.1 uncultured Pirellulaceae bacterium | reverse complement strand
CCGGACCATCCAGCTTTCGCCGGACCGTGAACCAGCGGTTTGAGCCCTCCAGCTCGATCCTCGACCTGTTCGACTGGAAGTTCCAGAAATATGTCACGCCCCTGATCATCCGCATCACCTGGAAGATGGTCGTGGCGATTATCCTCTGTGCCACGGTCTATTACCTCGTCGGCCCGGAGGTCTGGGCCGGGGCCGGGGCCAGTTCCAGCGATGTCTCCACCACCGAATTTCGAGTGCCGGTCTGGATGATCATGGTCCTGCAGCGAATCGTGGTGGCAGTCATGATGCTGCTGACACTGCTCTGGATCCGCGTGCTGCTGGAAATGGTGGTCGTGATCTTTAATATCGCCGGCGGCGTCACGGAAATCGAAAAGAATACCAGCGGACGAATCGACTGACCGACCCCCGACAGATCTAGTCGGTTTCCTGGGCAGCCTCTTCACCACCACCTCGCACCACCGATAGCCAGCCCAGCTTGCGAGCTGCCGCCATGTCCCGCTCGGGCATGGCCAGGGAAAGAAGCCAGCCGATCAGGATCGTGGCAACGGTCGCCAGCGGGGTGATCAGGAACGGGCTGGGGCCAGCCATGTTGGCACTTACCTCTGCCATCGTGTCAAACTCCGTCAGCCCCAGCAGCCACTGGATCTCCAGGCACCAGGCAATCCAGATCGCAATGCCAAGACCCACGAATGTCGCCGTCACGGCTGCCCGCTGGCTGACCCGCGGCAGGAAAATCCCCAGCATGAACAGCCCACCCATCGGGCCCAGGGCACAGTTAAATGTCCGCAGCGTGATCCCGATGATGTTGTAGTTCTCGGGGATCGCCAGCATCAGCACCGCCATCGCCGTACAGGCCAGCCCCACCAGCAGCGAGATCACCCGCGCCAGCCGCAGTTCACCCTCGGGCGTGATGCCAGGCCGGGTCCGCTTGATAAAGTCCACCGTCACCACCGCCGCGACCGAGTTGACCCCCGAGTCAATGCTGGACATCGCCACCGCAAACAATGCCGCCACCACCAGGCCGGAAACGCCGATCGGCAGCCCGTTGGCAATGAAATGCGGGAAAACCTTGTCGGCAACCGCCGGATCGGTCGGGTCACTGATGCCGGCAAAAATCTCTGTCTGGAAGGCCGGGTCCAGGTAGTAATGCAACAGTGCCATCCCGGCCGCTGCCAGCATGATCATGATGAAAAAATCCGCCACGAACTGCACGATGTTACCCCGTACCGCATCCCGCACCGTGGAGATCGTCAGGTAACGCTGTACCGCCACCTGGTCGGCAATAAACGTGCAGGTATACCAGCTGACCATGCTCAACAGCGTGAACAGGACCACGCTGCGGTTGGTAATGTCCAGGCTGAAGAGGGCAGGGAACTCGTGGCCGGCGCCCGCACTGGCCGTGGTCGTGTTCCACCAGTCCACCGGGCCACTGCCGGTATCGATGGCCACGAAAACCAGTGTGAAAATCAACCCGGCAAACAGGCAGATAAACTGGATCACGTCCGTCCAGATGACCGCCGTGATGCCGCCGATCATCGTGTAGAGGGTCGCCAGGATGCCGACCGAAAGCAGCACGGTCAGGGCCCACCCGCTGGGGCTGATCTGCCCCGGCAGGATGTCGACCACCGTGGGATGGGTGATCTGGGCCACCGCCACCGAGGCGGTATAGACAATCGCCGCCATCCAGAGCAGCCGCAGTACGAACACGAACAGCCCCGCCGCCGTCCAGCGGGCAACCAGCCCGAAGCGACGCTCGAGGTACTCGTAAATACTGGTCACCCGCAGCCGCATGAAAAACGGGATCCAGACAAAAGTTATAATGACGAAGACAATCGGCAGGCCCAGCCAGCCAAGTGCCAGCGCCAGGCCGTGCTGGATCACCTCGCCCGGGGCAGCCAGGTAGGTCAGCGTGGAGAGCAGCGTGGCGACCAGGCTCAGACCCACCGCAAACCAGGGCATCTTCCGCCCCGCCAGGAAAAAGTCCTGTCCCTCGGTCTGTTTGCGGCCCAGGTGCCAGCCCAGCCAGAGGACCCCGGCCAGGTAAACCAGGATGATCCCGTAGTCCAGCCCGTGCAGTCCACGACCGGCGCTGGCGAGAAGATGGTTGATATGCATCCGGTTCGTTCCCTTTATTCCTGGCGGACAATCATCTCGGGCAGGTGCTGCTGGTACCAGTCGCGCAGCAGTGCCACATCCGCCTCGGTCGGTGACAGGTAGGGGCCGCGGTTACGCAGGCTGGTGGCCAGGAAACCGCTGGCCAGCCCCCCCATGCGGTCATAGGCCGTGTCGGTAAAGCCCCGCACCGAGTACTCGGTGTCGAGAAACTCGAACAGCGGGCCGACCTTCTGGTGGATCCGCTCGACCTCGTCCCAGTTCCCCGCTGCCACCTCTTTCCAGAAACCGAGCGTCACCTCCGGGTTCCAGTAGACCATCGAGCTGCAGCAGCCCAGCGCCCCCTCGGGCCCCAGCGAGGACCAGAGCGACTCGCCCACGAAGACATTGACCAGCTCCGAGAGCGCCCGGCAGCCGTCGGCCGTACAGCCCAGTGTGCCGGCGTTCGCCTTGAGCATCAGGTAACGGGGCAGGTCCTGCTTGATCGCCTGGTGTTCCTCGAGCGTCAGCGCCCGCTTGGTCCGCATCGTCTCGTAAACCGAAATCGCCAGGTCACCGGAGGCCTGGCCCACCTCGCGGAAAAATGCCAGCACCTGCTCGGTCGGCAGCTCCATCCAGAAAGGAAGCGCCAGCTGGACCGCGTCGGCACCGATCTCGGCCGCGAATGCTACCCGCTCGACCGCTCCGCGAGTATAGGTCGAGCTGCAGCCGATCATGGTGGGAATGTCGTGCTCCCGGCAGGTCTCCACCGTGACCCGGGACACCTGGCAGAACTCGTCCCAGTCCATCGCGTAAAACTCGCCTGTCGTTCCCCCGGTATAGACGCCCGGCACCCCGGCCCGGCAGCAGCTCTCCACGTCCTGCCGGTAGGCATCCAGGTCCAGTTGGTCATCGTCGGTCCAGGCGACCGGCAGCCCCGCCCAGGGGCCGGTGAAATTCTCGCGGGTCAGGCGGCTCATGGCATCTCTCCTTTGTCCTGCCCTGGCAGGTCCAGCACCCGTCGGGCGTTCCTATAAAGGATAGCGTGTTTTTCACTGTCGGTGATCTCGGCCTGGTCAATTCGGGCTCGCTGCATCGAAACGCTGTAAAGCGGCGTGTCCGTGCCAAACAGGATCTTCTCGGCCCCCACCTCCGCCACGGCCCATTCGATCAGGCCGGGCAGCATCGAGCGGGCACTGGACGTATCGACCAGCACGTTGCCGTGCTGGCTGGCCTGGATCGCCCGTACCTGCAGCGTCGGATCCCCGGCTGCGCCGCCCCCGTTACCCAGGTGGGCCAAGAGCAGCGTGATACCAGGAAACTCGTCCGCCCAGGGCAAAAAATCAATCGGCAGGCTGAGCGGGTCACCACTGTGGACCAGCACCACGGCATCATGCCGGGCCGCCAGTTCAAACATGGCCGCCCCGTGTTCGCGGATCGGGTACTGGTGCTCCTCCGGATGCAGCTTGATCCCCACGCACTGCTCCTCGGCCAGCATCCGCTCGGCCTGTTCAAAGGTCCGCGGCACGTCCGGATGGACAATCACCCACTGCAGCAGGCCCTCGGTGCCGGCCGCGGTGGCTGCTGCCTCCTCGTTGGCAGTCACCGGGTCCGATCCGCCGCGGGGCAACAGCCCGGCCAGCGGCGAGGCGATCGAGAGCTCGATGCCCGCCTGCAGACGGGCCCGTTCGACCACTCCTTGCGCACTGCAGCTGAGCCAGTGGTCCACCAGGGCGTCCTGGCCACGCAGGTAATCGCCGTAATGGGCATGCACGTCGATAGCAGAAATCGCATTCACTTGCAGTTGCCTGGATGGGGGTTTACGATCAGGGAATAGTGAACCGGCCGCCTGGCAAGGTCCAGGCACCCACGGGTTAAATGTAATTCTACAATGGGATGGACCATGACTGTGAAGCAAACAAGCACAAAACAGGGACAGCCGAACCGCCGTAACTTCCTCCAGACGACGGCTGCCACGGCAGCTGTGGCGGGATCGGTCCCGTATTTCGCCTGGAACGAGAAGGCGTTTGCCAACCAGGACAAGAATGACCGCCCGGTCATCGGCTGCATCGGTGTTGGCAGCATGGGAAGCGGCGATGCCCGCGGTCATAACGGCTTCGGCGATATCGTGGCCGTCTGTGATGCTGATTCAGGACGCACGGAAAAAGCCCGCCAGGACAAGAACATTGGCAAGGGCAAGGCCGACGCCTACGGCGACTACCGCAAGGTGCTCGATCGCAACGATATCGACGTGGTCAGCGTGGTCACGCCCGATCACTGGCACGTCAAGATCGCCATCGAGGCACTGCAGGCCGGCAAGCATGTCTTCTGCCAGAAGCCGCTGACACTGACTCTCGAGGAAAACCAGCTGATCCGGAATGCCTGTCACAAGTACAACAAGCAGGTCTTCCTGGTCGGGACGCAGCAGCGGAGCAGTCGCGACAAGTTCCTGCGGGCGGTTAACATGGTCCAGAAGGGCCTGCTCGGTGATATCCAGAAGATCACCGTCGGAATCGGTGGCGGCCCCCGTGGCGGACCCTTCTCCACCAGTACCCCGCCCAACGAACTGAACTGGGACTACTGGCTCGGCCAGGCTCCCAAGGTCGATTACATCGACAAGCGCTGCCATTACCAGTTCCGCTGGTGGTACGAGTATTCCGGTGGCAAGTTCACCGACTGGGGAGCCCACCACGTCGATATCGCCACCTGGGCGATCGGCGAGGACAAGGAAGGCATGGGCCCGGTGGAAATCGACGGCACCGATGCCAAGCACCCGGTTCCCTATAAAGATGGTTACACGACCGTGACCGATTCCTATAACACCTCGCACGATTACGCGGTCAACTGCAAGTTCGCCAGCGGGATCGAGATGATCGTCACCAGCCGGGGCCGAAATGGGATTCTGTTCGAGGGGAGCAAGGGCCGGATTTTTGTCAGCCGTGGTGAGATCACCGGAACCCCGGTCGAGCAGAAGTGGGATGACGGCAAGTTCGATGCCAGTGACCTGACCCGGCTCTACAAGGACAAGCCGGCCGAGGGGCACAAGAATAACTTCTACCGCTGCATCCGCGAGGGTGGCCTGACCGTCTCGGACGTGTTCAGCCACGTGCAGGCGATGAACACCTGCCACCTCTCGGCGATCGCCGCCCGCCTGGGCCGGACGATCAAGTGGGATCCCAAGGAAGAGCAGATCGTCGGGGACGACCAGGCTGCCGCCTTCTTTGCCCGCACGCCACGAAAGGGATTTGAGATCCCGGTTGTCTAAACAACCCAAGTGAAAATGATACCCGCCGGTCTCTCGGGGCCGGCGGGTTTTTTTATCGGCCACTGCCGGCCAGTTCACATTGAATCTCAACGCCCGATGACGTATCCTCATTGCCAACAGGGTACGACTGAAGATTGAAACAGGGAGACGGATAGATGAAGCGAGCGATCATGCTGACGATGGTAATGGGGATGGTTGCCAGCCTGACAGTGGCCGGCCTGCAGTCCAAGGAAAAAGCCCCCGGCCACACGACCAAGAAAGTAATGACGGCCATCAAGGAAGGACTGCTCAAGCAGGTGCTGGAGGAGACCGCCACGGCCGAGCAAAAACAGCTGCTGCTGGATTACGTCAAGGCCCTGCCCAACAACAAGCCCCCCAAGGGCGATGCGGCCAGCTGGAAGGCCAAGACGCGTGAACTGATCAAGGCGACGGCCGCCGTGGTCAAGGGACGCGAGGGTGGCATCGAGCGGCTGAAAAACGCGAGTAACTGCAAGGCCTGCCATACACCCCACAAGGTCTACCCGCCCGAGACGAAAAAGTAAAAATCGTGCCACAGCGGGCATGAAAATATGGGGTATACTTGGTAAATACAAAACAACCAACCAGCCCCGTGTTGGGGCTTTGATTCCTGTCAAGGAGAATGAACATGTCACGCAAGAACGATATCCGACGCCGGGATTTCATCAAGGCAACAGGAGCCGGAGCGACCATGGTCGCCGGTGGCGTCTTTAGCCAGCTCGATGCCGAGGAATCCAAGGCGGCCAGCGGCAAGCTGAACGTGGCCTGTATCGGGACGGCCAACCGGGCCGCGGCAGATATCAGTGGTGTGCAGGGTGAAAATATCGTCGCCCTGGTCGATATCGATTCGAATTACCTGGAACGGGCCGCCGGCCGGTTCCCCTCGGCACGGACCTATGCCGATTATCGCGAGATGATCGACAAGGAAGCAGACAACATTGACGCCGTGGTCGTCGCCACCGCAGATCATAATCATGCCCCCGCCTCGATCCGGGCGATCCGGGCCGGCAAGCATGTCTACTGCGAGAAACCGCTCACGCACACGGTGCACGAGTCCCGCGTGATTGCCGAAGCGGCCAGGAAACATGGTGTGGCCACACAGCTGGGAACCCAGATCCATGCCGGCGACAACTATCGCCGCGTGGTCGAGGTGATCCAGTCCGGGGCCATCGGGGACGTGACCAAGGTGCATGTCTGGGTCGGCAAGGCCTGGGGCGGCGGTGAACGTCCCGACACGGGCCAGGCACCCCCGTCCAACCTGAACTGGGATCTCTGGCTGGGCCCCGCACAGGAACGGCCCTACCTGGCCGGTCGTTATCACCCGGCCCAGTGGCGCAAGTGGCGGGAATTCGGCACCGGAACACTTGGCGACATGGCCTGCCATTACATGGACCTGCCGTTCTGGGCACTGAACCTCAAGTACCCCACCTACTGTGAGGCGGAGGGGCCCGACGTCCATCCGGAAACCTGCCCGCTGGGACTGATCGTGCGGCTGAAGTTCCCCGCCCGTGGAAACATGGGGCCGGTCGACTTTACCTGGTACGACGGTAACCTGATCCCGCGAGAGATCGAGGGAGAGCGGGTTCCCGGAAGCGGTGTGATGTTCATCGGAACCGAGGGAATGATGTTTGCCGATTACGGCAGCTATCGTTTATTCCCGGCCGAGAAGTTCACCGGCTTCAAGGCACCCGAACCGACAATTCCCAAGTCCATCGGCCACCACGCCGAGTGGATCAAGGCCTGCAAGGAAGGGACGCCCACGACCTGTAATTTCGATTACTCCGGGGCGCTCTCCGAGGCGGTTCTGCTGGGCAACGTGGCCTTCCGTGCCGGCAAGCCGCTGGAATGGGATGCCGAGAACCTCAAGGCGACGAACTGCCCGGAGGCGGACCAGTTTATCCGCAAGGAATACCGCGCGGGATGGGAAGTCGCCTAGCGGCAGCCCCTTACTCCCCCTCGATGTACTTGAGCTGGATCGCGATGCCGGGAATCTTCTCCGCCAGGCGGGCGCTTGCCTCCTCGGTGACAGCGGTTCGCGTGACCCGCAGGTCCTCCAGGCTCGATAGTCCTGCCAGGTTGTACATACCAGCGTCAGATACCTGAGTGGAACCGAGGTGTAAAAAGGCCAGAATATTCATCGCGGAAAGGTGCACCAGAACT
>CAYYZW010000345.1:0-2903 GCA_964476375.1 uncultured Pirellulaceae bacterium | reverse complement strand
CCCCCCCCCCCCCCCCCCCCCCCCCTCCGGCGGCGTGTAATTGGCAAGCCAGGAGTAGAAATCCGCAGAAGAAATACTCCCCTCCTTCCAGAGGTCCTTTCCGTATTTGACCAGGGCACTTTCCCGTTGCGTGGCGGCGTCCTTGATGGCGGGGTTGGTGGCGATGGTGGAGAGTCGCCGCAGTGTGGACGTCGCGTTTTCATAGGTATCGGAGAAGTCGCGATCGCGGGAATTGCAGGTCAAGAGGATCTCGAGCGTATGCGCTTTTCCCAGCAGGCATCGTTCCAGCAGGGTTGGATCCGCACTGGCTTCCTCAATGAGTTCGTAAAACTCCAACGCGCTACTCAAACGATCCGCCGCTTCATCGCGACTGCTATAAACAAGCCGCGCCCCCTCGGACAACTCCATGTCACCACAAAACTGAAGCGCCCAGAGTTTCGGTACGGTGGATTCCCGGAGCGCGTCTCCCCTGAAATCGCCCTGGGGCTGGAAGAGAACGAGCGACTTAAGCCAATCGACATCCTGGCGCCCGGAAATGACCTCCTCGCGAGCCTGGAAATACTCGCGCCAGGCGGCGCCCTGTGTCGATTCGTCACCGGAAAAAAGAATGCTGCCGAGGATGAGGCCGAGAGGAAGGGCAACGGACAATCCCAGGACGACCACCATTCGAGATGTGTTGGCTGTCATCCAGCGGACGAGATTACTCGCCGCCTCAAACAGGGAGACAATGATCTTCATCGGAACCCGGCACCTTCAGGATGTGTTGAATTGAGTGGGGTGCAAAATAAGTTTCAGCTGCAAGTATAAAAATGGGGACGTGACAGCGTCAAGGCCGCCCTTTTCCCGGGGCTTTGGGCAGGATAGGATTTCCCCCATGGAACGGAATCTCAACCCACAGCAACGCGAGGCGGTCGAAACAGATTCGGGGCCGCTTCTTGTCCTTGCCGGTGCCGGGACGGGAAAGACAAGGGTTGTTACGCTGCGAATTGCCCGGCTTATCGGACTGGGCGTGCCGGCCGAGAGGATTCTCGCCGTGACCTTTACGACCAAGGCAGCGCAGGAAATGCGGGCGAGAATTCGCGGTATCGTGAAGCCCGGAACCGCGGGCAGCCCGGTGATCAGCACATTTCATGCGCTCTGCCTCCAGGTTTTGCGGCGGCATATTGAACAACTTGGTTACCCGGCACGCTTCACCATTTATGACGGGTCGGACCAGGAGAGTCTTGCCAGGCAGGTCCTCAGGGAAATTCGGGTGCATGGGCATCAGCTTCGGCCCCGGGACTTCCTTGGTATCATGAGCCGGTGGAAGACTCGCTGCATCCGCCCCGAACAGGCCGCACAGATCGCCGAGAACGATCGCGAACACCTTGCCGCCACGGCCTACCGACGATACCAGCAGGCCCTGAAAAGGGCAGGGGGCGTGGATTTTGATGACCTGTTGCTGCTCACGGAGGAACTGCTTGAAAACTATCCGGCCATTCGAGAAGAAGAACAGGGTCGGTTCGACCACGTACTGATTGATGAATACCAGGATACCAACGACCTGCAGTATCGAATTGTGCGGGCCCTGGCTGAACAACACCAGAATCTCTGCGTGGTGGGCGATGATGACCAGGCAATCTATGGATTTCGGGGAAGCGATGTGTCCCATATCCTTGGATTTTCCCGGGACTGGGACAATGTCGCCGTGGTTCGACTGGAAGATAATTATCGTTCCACCTCAGCCATCGTGAAAATTGCAAACTCCTTGATTTCCCACAACCCTCAGCGGCACGAGAAAGTATTACGGGCGGCGAGGCGGGGTGGTGCGCAGCCACGGATCGAACAACACCGGGACGAGACGCGCGAAGCGCAATGGGAGGTAGGGGATATTTCTCGGATGATCGCCCGTGAAGGAACGGAGCCCGGTGACATCGCGGTGTTATTCCGAACCCATGAACAGCCACGACTTTTTGAAACAGAATTGCGAAAGGCGAAGATCCCCTACATCCTTGTCGGAAGCCGTTCTTTCTTTGACCGGCGTGAGGTGCGGGATATCCTGGCCTACCTGAAGTTGATCAACATTCCGGGAGATGAGATCTCGCTGCGGCGGGTCATCAATACGCCGCCGCGTGGAATCAGCACAAGAACTGTTGACCACCTGTTGCGGAATGCCACGGAATCCGGGACGAGCTTGTGGAGGCATCTTAATGAAGGGAATTCTTTCGATGGCCTTCCGGCGAAAGCGGCGCTGGCGTGCCGGGCATTCGTGGACATGGTGAAAGGGTTGAGGCGGGCCTCGAGCAACCTGGGGCCGCTCCAGCTGACCGAAAAGATCATACGTGACATTGATTACCGGGGAGAAGTGGATCGTTATAGCGAGACCGGGGAGGAAAAAGAAGCTCGGTGGGACACGGTTCAGGAATTCGTGAATGCCGTGTCGTTGTATGAACAGACAACGAGCGAATCGACGCTGCAGGGGTTTATTGATGAGATTGTGCTTGGGGAGAGTGAGACGGATCGCGAAAAAGAACAGCAGCTCAAGCAGAATTCGGTGGTATTGATGACTCTCCATGCGGCAAAAGGACTTGAATATCCTCATGTTTACATGGTCGGGCTGGAGGAAGGGATTCTTCCGCACCATCGAAGCTTAAAGGAATCGGATGACGTGTCGGAGGAACGGCGACTCGCCTACGTGGGGGTGACACGCGGAGAAGAAACGCTCACTCTCTCGATGGCGATGACGCGAATGAAATGGGGTCTGACTCATGAAGTTCATCCTTGCCGGTTCGTCTTCGAAATGATTGCCGCTGATACCAAAGGGGATGGAACCAGGTGAATCCATGAGCTACCAGGTCAAGGCCGTTCGCTTTTTCGTTCGAGAAACCGTTCCCGCCCGCCTGCCTTCGGCACTCGGCAAAAAG
>CAYYZW010000344.1:0-2038 GCA_964476375.1 uncultured Pirellulaceae bacterium | reverse complement strand
AACTCTGGATGTGGACACATAGATGGGGGCAGGGTAGCGGCACCCGGCTTCCACCTCTTTGACCTGGGTCGACCAGTCGCGCCAGATGTCACCACCCCCGTCGGCGACCGCGAGTTCGTCTGGGAGGGATTCGACCGTCTTGAGAAAGGCGTAAATCGTCGCCTGCCGCATGACGGTGCTCGAGCGGTTCTGCCCAGCTATGTGCAGAATCTTGGTGTGCCAGAGCACCACCGTTCCCGTTGGTCCATAGCAGTCGAATGGCTCGGTGTCGCTTTTGATTTCGCCGATCACCGGATCCTTGTAGCCGCCGGCCTTGCGCACCTCCAGATGTTTGTCGGTATGCTTCTCTCCCTCGTGGAAGGCCTTCCACTGCTCCTCCCAGATCCGGATGTGACTTCCCGGCCATACGGTGAAAGCGCCGGATTCGGGTGGCACGTCGTCTATGTAGGCTGCCATCTGTAGGCGCTGCCGTCCGTACACCGGTCCGTCCGAATGGGCGGCTTTGAAGCTGGGCCCGGGATCCGGGCTGCCCGGCAAGGTGCAGTATAGGCCTCTGGTCCCTTGCCCGTTGAGCCATACCGGACCGGTGCTGGGCAGCCGCAGCGACTCCACGGTGGTGAATGTCGCTTTCGACCCCATGTCATCTCCCACGTGGTTGGCCACGTTGGAGATCGCATCGTCGCACATGAAGGCGGGTCCGCCCGTCGTTCCCGACGCGTCGGCTCCGGCCGGCCAGACCAGCGTCCCTTCGCCCAGTAGTTGTTCGGCCACCGACCACAAAGCCCTGGGGCCCAAGTTCAGGATTAAATCCTCGGTTCCATTTCGTATTGTGATCCGGTGGGCACCGGCTCCAAGGTACGGATCACCGCCGGAACCGGCCGCCTTGAGCTTGGCACTTTCCTCTTCGGTGACCGGGGTCCACGTGGATGGGTCCTCCCGCTTCATGCGGGGAAGTCCTCCTGCAATCGTGGCCCACATTTCGTCTCGCGCCCGACTGCAAAGTGCTGGATCCAAGACCGCTGGCAGGACCAGAAACCCATCCCGTTTGAACCGGGCGATCTGATCCCTGGTAAGGGGCGCTATCTGCTTGACCTGTTTCGTCCGCATCTTGCCACTTCTCGTTGGCCCGGGAAATAAAAGGTCCTTCCGGCGGCTGGGGCAAGCTGGAAACTCACTGGCGCGACCGGGCATGGCAGGCGGGCGTCGAGGGTGAATTGGTGCTGACCGGAGTGCCTCGGGGTGACCTGCCCCCTATAATGTTCCCAGTTCTAAAGTTAGGATATGGGACGTAGAAAGGGGGCCCTATGGCCATAAAACGGTATACCGCTGAACAGATTATCGGCCATCTCCGAAAGGCCCAGGTGCAGCTCTGAGCATCGATCTCGGGATTGGGAACCCCACAATACCCAGCCAAATGGTAATCCAGTAAAGTCCCTGTCTCCTTCTGAAGATGGGGGCTTTATCGTATGCAATGCATACAGGTAAATTGGACGTCCAAACTCGCCCGTCCTTACCGGCATGCAGGATCCTCGGCTAGTCCTCGATCATCCGGCCATATCCTAACTTTAGGACTGGGAATAATTCATTGGGGCAGGTCAGCAGAGAGCACGCCGACGTCCAGGGGGGCGGGAATCGGGCCGCAACAAAAAAATACCGGTAACCTCAAAGATTGAATTGGTGTTAAATTTGGACGGAGTCGGTACTGTTGGGAATGGAATTGAACCGTGGGCGCTCACTCCAGATGGTAACCGGTCTCAGATCGAACACGCATCCGTTCTGGATCAGGATTTGCTGCTTATCTCGAGTGGTAACGAGTCGCAAAAACGGTTGTAGAGCTAACTTCATGCGTTACAAACGGATACTGCCGCCCGCACCGGCCCCTCTTTAGGGGCCCACTCGTGAAAGTGGGAAATAGTGTCAGGCACCGGGAAACGCAGCACTTCCGGTCAGTTCCAGGCCCCACGCGGATTGGAAACTTGAAAACGTCGATAATTAAGGTTTCATTCGTCATTTTCGGCTGTATTCTGACTGTTCTTCT
>CAYYZW010000343.1:0-29506 GCA_964476375.1 uncultured Pirellulaceae bacterium | reverse complement strand
ACAACCGGCATCAGGCTGGCCCCCTCGACACTAGCGGGAATATCGATCCCGGCCAGTTCCAGGCTGGTGGGGACAAGATCCCGCAGGTAACACTGTGCATTACAGGTTGTCCCCGCCTCGAATCCCGGCCCGCGGATGATCAGCGGGACGTTGATCGTATGCTCGTACATATTCTGCTTGCCCATCAGCCCGTGGCTGCCCAGGGCCAGTCCATGGTCACTGGTAAAAATCACAACCGTGCTGTCGGCCTGTCCGTTTTTTTCCAGTGCAGCCAGGATACGGCCCACCTGCTGGTCCATGTGGGAGATCACCGCGTAGTAGGTGGCCAGGTCCCGGCGGATATCCTTTTTCCTCCGCGGCCAGCTGTTGAGCTGCTCGTCCCGGCCCTCCTCATTGCCGTGATCAAACGGATGCCGACCGGCGAAATTCCCCGGCAGCGGCATCTGCCGCGGGTCATAGGTCTCCTCCCAGCCCGGAGGATCCAGCAGCGGGTCATGGGGCGCCGTGAAGTTAACCTGCAGGAAGAAGGGTCTCTCCGTTTCACGGCCCAGGAACTCGATCGCCGCGTCCGCAAATTTCTCGCTAATGTCAGGCGTCAGGCCCACTCCCTCTTCCGGATGGAGCGTGCGGTCATCGCTCTGAAACATCCATCCCCGGTAACCGGTGACCAGTCGTCCCGCGCTGTCATACTGCGGCGTTTCGGGACGCGTGCCCGAACCGAACAGACCCAGACTCTCCTGGAAACCACGGCTCGAGGGCCGTCCGGCAATCATCCACTTTCCCACCCACCAGGTACGGTACCCCGACGCGGCCATCCATGCCGGCCAGGTCTGCTGCTGGAGGTCCGGCGTGTTGTTCGGTGGATGGACGCCGTTACGAAATCCGGTCTGGCCGGTCAGGAGTTCTGCCCGTGCCGGCACGCAGAGTGGGTGGGCACAGGTGGCCCGCGGGAAGGTTGTCCCCTCGGCGACCAGGCGATCCAGGTGCGGAGTCTGGATGACCGAGTTCCCCAGGGCAGCAATCGTGTCCGGTCGCTGGTCATCGCTGATCAAGAGAAGAATATTGGGCCGCTCGGCAGCGGAGGCCACGGTGCCCAGCAGACAGGCAAGGAGAGAACAAATGTCTTTCGTCGAAAACATGGCTGGTTTTTCCCGTGAGGACAAGAAGTAAACCGAGTTATGGTAAAACTAAACACCTCTCTGGCCGATACGAGATTATAATATGCCGGCTTGTCGATAAAGAAATGAACGGAAAAACGTGATGATCGAGGTTGGTAATTTCAAGGCCCGAACCTGCAGTGGTGTCTCTCGGCGCAGCTTTCTCAAGCTCGGCGCCTCGTTGCCTGTGGGCCTCAGCCTGGCCGGCACGGGCGCACCGGTGCAGGCATCCGAGGGACAGGCCCGCTCGGTGATCCTGCTCTGGCTGTGGGGTGCCCCCAGCCATATCGAGACCTTTGATCCCAAGCCGGACTCTCCGCTCGAGTACCGCGGGCCCTTCGCGCCGATTGCCACACGGACACCGGGCGTGCATTTCAGTGAACTGCTGCCCAAGCTGGCCTCTCGCAGTGACCAGTTCTCGCTGATCCGCTCGATGGTCTCCTCCAATGCCGGTCACCCGGGTGCCGGCACGGTCGGACTGACCGGCTTTGAGGAAAACCCCGGCCCGGTGCAGCCCAACTTTGGCGCCATCCTGGCCAAGCATCGAGGCGGCGCCGACCTGCCTCCCTTTTTCTATATCGGACGCGGTATCCCGCGGGACCTGCCCCGCCGCATCTCGGGCTACGGCGGGGGAACACTGGGGGTGGCCTACGACCCCTTCCTGGTCCAGTGCAGTGGCGAGGGAGAGGTCAACCTGCCCACGCTCAAGCTGCTCGAGGGCCTGACCCCCAACCGCATCAACGATCGCCGCACGCTGCTGGACAACCTGGACACGACGCGTCGGCAACTGGACCTGGCCGGGGTCGACCCCTGGTCACGGACCTACCAGTCCGCCTACCGGATGTTTACCAGCCCCGGGGCGATCAACTCCTTTGACCTGACACAGGAAAAGGACGCGACACGGGACATGTATGGCCATACCACGTTTGGCCAGAGCTGTCTTTTGGCGCGGCGACTGGTCGAGGCGGGGACCCCCTATATCCAGGTCAACTGGAGCGAGTACGTGGAATCGATCACGCCCGGTGCGGACTTTGGCTGGGACACGCACATCTATAATTTCGAACTTCTCCAGGACCGCCACTGCCCGATCCTGGACCGGGCTTTCTCGGCGCTGCTGGACGACCTTCGCGACCGGGGCCTGCTCGACACGACCCTGGTCGTGGCGATGGGCGAGTTTGGCCGCCCACCCCGGATTAATAAACGGGCTGCCCGTGACCACTGGCCACGCTGTTACTTCTCGGCCTGGGCAGGCGCCGGGGTCAAGCCGGGCCGCGTGATCGGCCAGAGCGACAAGCTGGCCGAGGATCCGATCACCGACAAGATCACCCCGCTGATGGCCGGCACCACGATCGCTGAACTGGCCGGGGTGGATGCCCAGGCACGCGCCGAAATGGGTGTCCTCGACGGGGGGACGATCATCGATGAGTTGTTCTAGACCGCTCGCGGTCGCAGTCGGCGCTATTCTGTTACTGGCATTACCGCCGGGATCTGCCCGTGCGGAGGATCCCGTCAAGCTCAAGGAAGTCCGCCTCACCGACGACGGGCGGCTCAAGCGAGACCCGGTCTTCCAGCCGGACGGCGAGCACCTGGTCTACGGCGTGGATGTTTCCACCGACCTGATCAAGCTCTTGAGGCTGAACCTGGAAACAAACGAGTCGGCTCCCCTGCACTCGGACGCTCCCCGCTCGGAGCTGGAACCGAGCTTTTCGGCCAACGGCCGGTACCATGCCTACAGCCAGAACACGGGCAACCTCTCGGTCAAGCTGGTCATCCGTGACGACAAGGAACAGAAAAATGCGGAGCTTGTTCCCCAGGGCCGAGGTGGCATGCGAAGCCCGGCCTTTTCACCCGATAGCACCCTGGTCGCCTACTGTTTTGCCGAGACCGGCCCGCAGCATATTTTCCTGGTTACTCCCCAGGCCAAGGAAAAGAGACAGCTGACCTCGGGGCGGGGGATCCACAACTGGCCCACCTTCACCCCGGATGGCCAGCGGGTCGTCTTTTCTTCCAGCCGCGAGGGGGATTTCGAGATCTACTCGATCAACCTGGCCGGCGAGGACCTGCGGCGGCTAACCACGAGCCCGCGGCAGGATATCCGTCCGCGCGTGTCGCCCGACGGGACCCGGATCGTCTTTGCCAGTAGCCGCAACGGTGACCAGGAGATCTACGTGATGGACCTGGACGGTTCGAACCTGCAGCGACTGACCCGGAACCCGGAACGGGACGACTATCCCAGCTGGAACGTGGATGGAAGCAGGGTGGTCTATGTCTCGGAGCGGCGAGGCCGCTTTGACCTCTACCTGGTCGACGTTCCCAGGTAATCGCGGCAGATCAGCATGCCACGTTGGAATTTACCGATTCCTCTTCTGTCTCGTCCTCATCGCCTGTTTCGATCTCGAGTACCCGTTTGACGAAATAGCCGTAACACCGCAGGAACAGCCCAAGGGGTCCCAGGCAAACAAGCATCCAGAATGCATTCTCGGCCAGTCCTTCATGGCCCTGCCAGGCGGCAATCGCCCAAACCACCAGCCCCACAGGAATCGCCACGTAGACAACCTTGTAGAGTGCCCAAACCGGCCACCACCACCACCAGAAAAAAAGGAGTGCCAGGGTCCAGATCAGCAGCTTGCCGAGCCGAGAATAAAAGGGGACCTCCGTGACCAGCAGCTGGTAGCAATTGTCATTTGCATCCCAGCCCTGCAGGTGGCCCTGGCAGCCAATCTGATCTCCCTTCTTCCAGGCACCGACTCCCTTGTTACACCACCTTGGCAGTAACAGCTCGAGCTGCTGGCCGCTCTGGTCATGCAGGTACTCCACCTCGCATTCAGGTTCGTACCCGGGACGGAAGTCAACAAGTTCTGCCATCACCGTCATGCCGCCGTGATACTTCTTGTCCTGGACATCGTCATAGGTCGGCTGGATCTCCTTGATTTTAAACTCGAATGTACAGCTCTCCTCACCGGACATCTCCTGGATCAACCGGACCATCTCCTGCCGGTCTTTTCCGGTGGCAGCAGAGTCAAGCTGGTCCAGCAGGTCGGCGAGATCGTGAATCACGGTTCGGTTCCCAGGATATTGTCCGGCGGCAGAAACGTCAGGCGTGATTATAGCGAAAGTTCCTCTGCCGCACGGTGGGATGGAAAGTGACACCTGGCCTGGCAGAGGCTATGCTGGCCTTCACTCGAAACACCCTGAGCACAAGGAACCGACCATGCGCAGCTGCCTTTGCCTGACCATTCTGACCGCCTGGATCTGCCAGCCGGCCCTGGGCGCCGACACGTTCCCCCAGTTCAAAGAGCAGATTATTGATGCCAATATCGGCAAGGTCTGCTATGCGGTCACCATCGCCGATGTCGACGGGGACGACAGGCAGGACATCGTGGCGGTGAGTGAGAACCGGGTGCTCTGGTACCAGGCTCCCGACTGGAAAATGCGGGTCATCATCCAGGACCAGACTCCTCGCGACAACGTCTGCATCGCCGCGGAGGATATCGACGGTGACGGAAAAATCGACTTTGCCCTGGGAGCCGGCTGGACAGGGACCGGGACGATCCACTGGCTTGGACGGGGTGAGTCGCTCGAGGATCGCTGGCAGGTTTATGACATAGGCGTCGAACGCTGGCTTCACCGCATGCGATGGGCCAACGTGATGGGCAAGGACCGGCCCCAGCTGGTAATTTCACCGCTCAACGCCACGGTCGGCAATGGTGTCCGCCTGACTGCCTTTGAGATTCCCGCCGATCCGACCAAGGACCGCTGGGCCCCGACGATTTTGAACGGCGAGATGAATCGGATGCACAACCACTGGCATATCGATGTCGACGGCGATGCCACGATCGACACGTTAACGGCCAGCCGCGAGGGAGTTCACCTGGTTCGCCGAACCGCCACGGGCTGGGGCAAGACAAAACTGGGGAGCGGTATCATTGCTGATGACCCGAACCAGGGTGGCGCGGGCGAGATCAAGACAGGCCGCCTGAAGGGTGGCGGGATGTTCATCACCACCGTCGAACCGATGCATGGTCACAGCCTGGTCGTCTATACCGCACCCGACAAGAAAGGAGCCCTCTGGAAACGCCAGGTGGTGGACGACGGCTTCCGCCGCGGCCATGCACTCTGGACGGCGGACCTGGACGGCGACGGATCCGATGAGATCGTCTTTGGACACAGCGATACGCCCGAGGTACCGGGCGTGAACATCTACAATGGACTGGATAAGAGCGGGGAAAAGTGGGAGAAGCACGTGATCGACGCCGGAGGGATGGCCACCGAGGACCTGGTCGTGGCCGACCTGACCGGCGACGGACGGCCGGACATCGTCGCGGGGGGACGGGCCACGCACAACGTCAAGCTCTACGTGAACACGAAATAATACCAGGCCAGCTGGAATCCGGAAAAGCAGGGACTTTCCCTTTTCACCTACTCCTTCTTCTTGGCGTCCTCTTCCGCCTTCTTCTTGGCCTCTTCCTCGGCCTTCTTCTTGGCCTCTTCCTCCGCCTTCTTCGCTTCCTCGGCCTGGCGTACCGCTTCTGCTTCGGCCTTTACCTTGTCCACGACCAGGTCGGGAATAATTTTCAGCTCCGGTCGCTTTTCTTTCAGCGAGGCGACACCCTCGATCGTGATCTTGGTCTCGAAGATATAGACTTTCTCAAGCCCCTTGATGGCCGCAATATCGTCGATGGCCGCATCGCTTACCGCGGTGCCATAGAGGTTCAGGTACGACAGCTTTCCCAGGGCAGCTAGCTGCTTGACGCCGGCGTCGGTGATCCCGGTTTTTTCCAGGTGCAGCCTCTCCAGCGCCTCGCAACTGGTAACCGGTGCCAGCCCAGCATCGGTCAGCTTGGTACCGCGAAGGTTCAGCGAGACAATAAATCCCAGTCCCTGGACCGTGGCTATCTGCTCATCACCGATCTCCCCGGACCCCAGGTGAAAGGCAACATTCAGCCGGTTGTCATTCTGGGCCACTTCCAGGATTGCGGCGCCGGTATCCTGGATCTTCTGGATTGCCTCCTTATCGGAGTCACTGTACTTGATGGTCACCCCTTCCTCTTCCTCCTGCCCGGTAAGCAGGGACCCCGGGACCAGCATGATGACCGCAACCAGAAAGTACTTGACTGAATTCCACATAGACCGAACTCCTATCCGTGTCGTGCTTGTAATAAAACCATGTCTTCGTTTTCGTGCTAGCCTTATCCTATCCTTCACCAGCGGCGTTTCAATGCTTTTCTCGTTTCCCGGCCTCCCCTGCCATTTTACCGGCAGCCAGGATCAGGCATGCCGCAGGGCCTCGATCGGATCCATCATGGCAGCCCGCTGTGCCGGGTAGAGACCGAAAATGACTCCGATCACCACGGAAATTCCAAAGGCCAGTGGAATGGACCAGCTGACCACGACGGGCCGGATGGTGCGAACCACATCCGGAAGGCTGTTCATTGCATCCGGCATCGTACTTTCCAGGATTAACCGCAACTGTTCCATCATCCAGGGGCAGGCAAGGCCACCGAGAATACCGACGATTCCCCCGATAATCGAAAGCACAATAGTTTCCGCAAGGAACTGCCGCGTGATATCCGATTGCCTCGCTCCCAGGGCACGGCGAATACCGATTTCACGCGTCCGTTCGGTCACGGTTGCCAGCATGATGTTCATGATCCCAATACCCCCAACGATCAGCGTGACCGCAGCAATCAATCCCATAAAGACCATGAACATCAGCTTCGTGGTACGAGCCTGTTCCAGCAATTCCAGGGGAACAACGATCGCATAGTCCACGTTCTTGTGCAGCTTCTCCATCGTCCGTCGGACTGCCGCGGCCGTGGGGACCACCTCGGCAGTAGTCCCCACCTGGAAGGTGATCTGGCTGAGCTCGATTTCCTCACCGCGGCGCTGCCCGGCAGTCACAAACAGGACCCGGTCACCGATCCGCTGCCAGAATGTTTCCAGTGGAATATAGATGTCGTTGACAAAATCCTGGGCGGCCAGGGAACCCCCGATTCCTGCCATCGGCGTCCGGTCCTTCATCACTCCCACCACGGTGTAGGGAAGCTCGCGGACACGAATAACCTTCCCCATCGGATCCTCCACGGGAAAGAACTCCCGGGCGACACGGGACGCCAGCACGCAGACATTCTCTCGGTTGCTGACATGGATGTCGGAAATGAACTCGCCTCGTTCGATCTCAAGCTTCATCACCTCCGCATATTCCGGCGTGCAGGCAACCAGGTGACTGTCAATCGTGACAGGCCCGTAATGAGCCTCTCGCATCGTCTCGCGGATCTTCAGGGCGTTCACCAGCGTCGGAATCTGAAGCAGCGCATCCACATCATCCCGCTTGATTCCATAGCGGACAAACAGGTCGTCGTCTCCCAGGTTACTTCCCCCGGTCAGCTTCTCCTCAACAGGAAGAACACTCCGGAGCATGATGTTTGTGGCACCCAGTTGCTCGATCTGTCTCTGGGCCTCACGGCTAATCCCCTCGCCGATGGCCAGCAGCCAGACCACGCTGGAGACACCGATAAAGATCCCCAGCACCGTCAGCATGGAACGGAGGGGATGCAACAGCAGGCTCGTGATCGCCAGCCGCCAGACACGAAACTGGAAGAGCATCATGATCCTGGCACCGGCTCTGCGGGGGCTCGGCCTTGCTCCTTCATCGTGACCGACCCCTCCTGGGAGTCCGTCTCCTTGCCAGGTTCCTTCTCACCGGCCACCTCATCCTCGATCGAATCTGCGTCCGGCAGATCCTCCCGCCCGATAAACTCAAAAGGCGTCATCGAGACCATCTCTCCCACCGAGAGTCCCTCGTCGACAACCACCGTACTACTACTGTGAAGACCGATCACCACCGGTCGCACTTCCCAGTCACTTCCGTTCTGAACAAGACAAAAATACTGCTTCTGGTGCTCGATGACCGCGGCAATCGGAACCTGCTTGACATTCGGCTGGGTGGCAAAGGAAATTTTCACCTTGGCTCGCAGGCCAGGACGAATGGAGGCCGGTGGATCATCGATCGTGACGATTGCCCCATACTCCAGCGGGGCTCCATGCCATCGCCGGGGAAAAGGATAGGGGGCCACCTCTTTGACTTTACCGGTCAGCGGGGTTTCCGGGGCGGCATCGAGAATAATATCCACGCTGTCTCCCACACTGACCCGGTTCACATGGGACTCATTGATGTGGACATCCACCTGCATCTGCTTGAGATCCGGCAGCACGATCACCAGCTGCTGGTCACGGACCACTGTCCCTTCCTCGATAACCACCCCCCTGCGTTGATCGTTGACGTAGACCACCTGCCCGTCGGAGGGGGCCAGGACCGTGCAGAGCTGGATCTGCTCGTCGATTTCCTGGAGCTTCTTCTGGCTCAGCTCGAGGGTTTTTTTTGCGGCCAGGGAAAGTGCCGTGAGCCTGGTAATGTCCCCCTCGTACTGGCCCACCAGCTTTTCACGTGTAAAGCGAACATAAACATCCAGCTTGCGGCTTTTCGCCGCCAGGTCCCGTTGAGCGCTTTCAACCGCAAATTGTTCACTCTGCAACTGCAGCTGGGTGATGAACCCCCGAGCAGCCAGTCGCTCCCCATGCTTGAGAGATGCCTCGTTGCTCTTGAGCACCTCCTCGGCAGCCAGCACCTCCCCCTCGTAAAGCTCCTTCTCCTGCTCGAACAATCCCTCCTTGTACTCTGTCAGCGTCCGAGTGGCATGTTCAAGGTTTCGCCTGGCCTGGGTCAGCAGTGCCTCGTCTCCCGCGACGACGATCTCCTGCCCGATTTTCTTGTCCTCCAGGTTCGACTTGTCAAAGGTAATTAACTCGTCTCCCTTCGTGACCTGGCTCCCCTCGTCGATGATGGAAATAATGGCCGTCCCGCTCTGGCCCAGGGATTCGACTTCACAGCGAACTTCCGTGTTCATGCTGCTTTCCACGTCTCCCGGTTCGGTGATGAAGGCTTCGAAGTCACTGACCTGGACTTCATGAAGCAGCATCGTCTTGACAGCATCGCCGTCATCATCGGACGGCAGCAGGAAGTAGACAGCGCCCCCCAGGACAAGACAGCCGATAACCAGCAGGACAACGGCGACGCGACCGGACCGGTGAGGAGAAAAATATCTCATGTCTCTAACTACCCTGAAATGGGTTGGGGGGGCTCTCAATTATAGTCATTAAACCGGTACTTGGGCACAGTTGCTCGCAACCGGCCGGATCGACATTTTATTCCAGATCTTTGCCTGCTTTTCCCCCGTTTTCACGAAGAATCTCGATAACCGTCGGCCTGCCCGCTTTGACCGCCGCCATATCGACCCTGATCTTGTAAATCCCAGCCACCAGGCCGACTGTCCCCTGGGTTATCAGGTTCCACGGAGGCGATGCAGAATCCAGCGGGGTTTCCCCCAGGTCATTGCGTGCATTCACATCTGCCCCGTTCTCAACAAGTATTTTCACGACCTCGACCTGGCCAAAGAAAGCAGCCACGTGCAGGGGAGTGTTTGCATCCCCGTTTGGAAGGTCTGGGTCAGCATCCTGGCCGAGCAGGTACTTCACGCTTTCGACGTCACCTGCCATCGCCGACCTGGCCAGCAATGTCAGTTCTGTTTTGTCCCGCTCATTTACATCCTTGCCAGCCGCCACGTACTCTTTCAAGGCAGCCATCTTCCTGGCTGGATCATTGTCCAGCTCAGAGGCCAGCTTGGCATCATGGCCACGGAGAATCGTAACCACCTCTGCCCTGCCCCTCCTGACAGCCTCCATATCCACCTCCACCTGGAGGAAGCCGGCAATCAGCCTGACAAAACCCTCCACCTGTCCCCATGGAGCGGACGCATTGTCAAGCGGCGTTTCCCTCCTGTCATTGCGGGCGTTCCTATCTGCCCCCTGTTCCAGAAGCAGCTTCACAACATCGACCTGCCCCAGGAAAGCGGCCCCGTGCAGGGAGGTATTATTCTCGTTATTTCTCGCATTGACATCCGCTCCCTTGCTGAACAAGAACTTCGCCGTTTCCACCTCTCCGGTGAGAGCAGCCATCGAGAGCGGTGTGGCCCCGGATTCATCCCGACTGTCAACCTGGACCCCCCGGGAGAGGAATTCCTTGATCGACTCAATGTCCCCGGTCCTGGCAGCAGTCCAGATATCCTCGGCCTGCATCCTGCCGAGAGCAAAACCGAGCTTGCCTCCACCGGCACGGAGAGCCGCGGCGACGCCCGGGCGACCCGCCTTGACCGTCGCCATATCGACCTTGATCTGGAGCATCCCGGAAATCAGCCGGATGAAGCCCCGCAGCTCTTCATTCCATGCGGCCGAGGCGGTATCCAGTGGCGTCTCCCCTTCCCGGTTGCGGACATTCGGATCGGCACCATTCTCCAGAAGCAGCTTTGCGATCTCAACCCTCCCCAGGAAAGCGGCGGCATGCAGTACGCTGTTCCTGTCGTTCTGCTGTGCGTTCACGTCCGCTCCCTTGCTGACCAGGTACCTGGCTGTTTCGACCTCGCCGGTGAGCGCCGCCATCGCAAGGGGGGTTGTCCCGTCATTGTTCCTGGCATCCACATCCGTCCCGGCGGCAAGGTGCTTCTTGACAGCCTCCAGCTCACCTCGCCTGGCAGTCGCCCAGATCGAGTCCTTCTCCTCCTCGCGCCTGGGCCCTCCGGGGATAACAGGTGGCGGCTCGGACCTGGCGGTCCAGACCGGCATTCCGCCGGAGATTTCTGCCACCAGTTCTGCCCGCCGGGTACGGATAAAGTTACTGATCCCCTGGACCCGGAATGAACGAACCTGGGAGGGGGCCAGGTGGGGCTTGAGCATCTCCTCCCGCCGTTCGATCTCGGCAATCATCGCATCCTCATCCCAGTGTTCATTCAGGATCTGCTCCAGGGTCCTGGCATAACGCTGCCGGACGGCCTCGACCTGGTAAAGTCGGTGTGCCACCCGGCCCTTTGTTTTCACCGAGAGAGGTGCCCGGCGGTCAAAGGCAATCTTGCTGTATTTCTCAAAAGCACAATCGGCTCCCCAGGGCAGGAAATGAAATTTCCCGGTCTCCGGGTTGAGATAGACGAAGTAGTTATTCCCGTTGGCCGTGTACCCGTCCCAGAAACCAAGCAGCCCCTCCACCGCCCAGAACGTGTAGAAAGAATCCAGGTCCACCAGTTCACCAATCGAACGCTCCACATCGGGCAGGTCCTTCTGCTCGAGAAGATCGATGAGCTGCTGGATCTTGTCACGCCCCAGCTTGTCCCGGCCCAGCTTCCTCTCGAAGCTTGCTTCCCAGCCCTCGAAAAAGTCCACCACGGTTCCCTCGTACAGGACACCGCGGTCATCGCCAAATTCTCGTTCAAGTAATGGCTCACGGATGGTCTCCACGTGAGAGTAGACACCCAGGTTCGTCCCGTTGACCGTGATCCTGGCATAGCCACAGCGCGGTGCAGCCGACCCTGCCCTGTTGTACATGGCATATCCCATCGGCTGGCTCATCAGGCTGATATCCTGCTGGTTATTATTGAAGGTGAGCATCGTCAGGCCGTTGATCGCGGCCCCCTGGTCCATGTGATTCAGCTTGATCTTGAGGGAGGGCCGGTCCGTATTTTGTGATCCGACAAAACCTTTCTTCCGTAGTCCGACCTGGGGAAACGCCACGCCGTCAATCGTCACCCGGGCAGTCACGTAGGTATAGGGACCCTTGACCGGACCGTACTTGCGCTGTTCCTGCAGGGCAGTAAAAAGGTTGCGAGACTGAAAACGAATCGTGTCCCAGTCCTCCTGGGCAAGAGTCAGCTGGACATCCAGCACATGTGCGGTGGGGAAAAGCTCCATCTCGTTCTGCTGCTGAACCTCCTCCTCCCTGTCCAGCGCCGCGATCCCCAGCAGGCAGAGCAGAAGGACCAGGGCCAGCGGCACGAGAAAACGAATCCCGTCAGCCAACAGAATGGAAATTCTGCGGTGCGTGATTTTTCGAGGATGCGAATGCTGCTGGGGGGACATGGGAAATCCAGGCCTGTGATTGGGGACGAGCCAGGGACAGGGGATCCCCGGAAGCCATACATTCTTAACCGGGGACTCGATT
Source organism: uncultured Pirellulaceae bacterium (assembly GCA_964476375.1). GTDB lineage: Bacteria > Planctomycetota > Planctomycetia > Pirellulales > Pirellulaceae > SAT2750. The sequence goes on along the minus strand of CAYYZW010000343.1, from coordinate 17,305 downwards.
CATCTCCAGGATCAACGGTAATGTCGCGGTGGCACAAGTCCCAGCTGCTGGCAGCCGTGGACGTATTTCGAACAGGCTCCGACCCGGGGCCTGTAGGGGTAAAGCAGTTCCTTCACTTCTCCTTCAAAGCCTTGCGGCCCCTTCGCTTCCAGCACGAACATGTCCGGCATTCGGTGCGGGAAGGAAGTCGAGATAGACTGCTTGCCGGTCTGGTCATAAAAGGCGAGATCATAGTCGAGTGTGACCCGCAGTCGTCCGTCAGGAGAAGAAAAATGTTCTCGCTTGTATTCCACGATCACGATCGGTTCATCCCGATTCAGCAGGTCGGCGGCATGACGTGGCGGCAGGATATCCACCAGTTGATTAACGATCCGGCGATAGGTCAGGCCTGCGAGGGGCTGGCCCGGCTGAAACTCCAGGCGGTGTTTCCCGACCACCCGGTTATCACGCCATTTGATTTCAAAAAACAGAGGATTGCCCGGGGCAAGAGAGTCATACCATCTCAGCCGGACTTTCTTACGGCAGCTAATCCCCGCCAGGTTGTCCTGGCAGTCGGACAAGCGGACATCATCGAAGTAAATACTGCGGACCGTGGAGACAGGCTCATTATGAACCAGGCGTCGCCCGTTACACTCCAGCAGGCCACGCAGCTTGCCGACATCGGCACCGGGAAGAAGGAACTTGACTTCTCTCCGCGAGGCGAGATCCTGGCGCGAGGCATCCTCCCCAACCAGGTGGAATGAATCGCCACGAATTTCCTGGTCCACGGCCATCCGAGCACTCACCTTTACAACGTGGATTCCAGGTTGATGTAAGAGAACTCGCATTCCGGCAACCGCTCTCTTAACTGGGCGATCAACGCCGAGGTTTCCTTTCCACCGCTCCGGTTCAGCACAATCCGAACCTGTCCGCGGTTCTCTTCAAGATCAAACCGCTGCAGGGTATAACGGCCGACCAGCTGCTCGACCACTGCCATCACGCTCGAATCATGCTCTCCAAAATGTTCTGTCCCGCCAGTAATGGTCAGCAGCAGGCTCTGCCGGCGACTCTGCCCGGTCGTGAAGTGAATGCCCACCACGAAAATGGTCGTCACCGCTACAAGAGCCATCGCCAGCAGCGGCTGCTCCGCGCCGAGGGACAGGCCAATACCAATACAGAGAAACAGGTAGACCAGCTCCTCGGGTTCCTTGATCGCGGCGCGGAACCGAACGATCGAGAGGGCGCCCACCAGGCCCAGCGAGAGCGCCAGCGACGATTTAACAACCATGATCACCCCGATGGTGACCATCGTAAGCAAGGGGAAAATTCTCGCCACCGAGTCGGCATGCGAAACCGATGCGTTGCAGCGGCGATAAAGAAAGCGGACATAAAGGGCCAGCAGGCCACCCATCACCAGGTAGACTGACATGGCTAACAGCGAGCCGTTTTCCGATACGGCAAAGGAGTCCTTGAGCTCTCCCATCGAGCCCTTGAGCTGTTCCCACATGATGACTTACTCCCGAAAATAAAAAACGGTGATTCACCGCCGCCGTGGCCAGCTCCCCGGCCACTTCATTATCCCAGTTTCTTCATTTCGCGCTAATACGGCTTATCCTCTTTCTTCCTGCTCTGCCACATCATGTCGGAAAAATCAATAACCGCCTCACGCTGCACTCTGCAGCGTGAGGCGGCCCGAAGGAAATGCCTCTCTCTCCTCCTGCACAACGGGTACTGTGGAGCACCATGTTCCCAAGTGACCGCGTGCTATTGAAACTTGTCTCCAGCATGCCTGCTTGTTATCTGCTGCAAGGAAAAAACTGCGACCTGGCGAGACCGGGGCAACAAGTTTCTCTCGGATCAGCGTGGGTTTGCTGATCGCAGGTGTTGATTGTGCATCCACAGGTGGAGTACAACACGGTGCGAGCTGATCATCCTGAGACGACAAGGAACCTGGCAATGCGAATCGAACCGCACTATCGCTCGCTCCAGCTGGGTGTCCTGGCAGCGGCCCTGGTACTGGGCACTGCCCTGCTCTCGGAGGATGAAAAGGACTCGTTCCCACCGGCCATCGATACCCAGCGCGACGCGCCGCCGCTGACCACGCCGGCCGAGTCCCTGGCCGCCATCAAGGCGCCGCAAGGCTTCCGGGTCACACTGTTTGCCGCTGAACCGGAGGTCCGACAGCCGATCGGATTTACCACGGACCCGCGGGGCCGTCTCTGGGTGGCGGAAAATTACACTTACGCCGAAAACCCTGTGGTCAAGGACGAGCGACACCGGGATCGGATCGTGATCCTCGAGGATCGCGACCACGACGGCGAAGCAGACGGGCGAAAGGTCTTCTGGGACGAGGCGATCCAACTGACCAGTGTCGAGGTGGGGATGGGGGGTGTCTGGGCGATGTGCCCGCCGCAGCTCCTGTTCCTGCCCGATGCCGATGGGGACGACAGGCCCGATGGCGATCCACAGGTGGTACTCGATGGCTTTGAGCTGGGGGCATCAAGTCACCACAACTTTGCCAACGGGCTCAAGTGGGGTCCGGACGGCTGGCTCTACGGACGCAACGGCATTTCCAATGACGGCCACGTGGGGATTCCCGGCACGCCGGACAGTGAACGGCTGGTGATTGGCCCCGGGATCTGGCGATTCCATCCCCGGACGCGGCGGCTGGAAATGGTCTGCAGCGGCACCACCAACTCATGGGGACACGACTGGGATGACCACGGCGAACTGTTTTTCATCAACACCGTGATCGGCCATCTCTGGCACGCCCTGCCAGGGGCGCACTTCAAGCGGATGTTCGGGCCGGACCATAACCCATACGTCTACGAGCTCCTCGATCAGAATGCCGACCACGTCCACTGGGATACGGCCGAGGCGTGGAATGAAACCAAGAAAGGGATGAGCACGTCAACCGACGAGGCAGGAGGAGGCCATGCCCATAGTGGCATGATGATCTACCTGGGGGATAACTGGCCTGACACCTATCGCGGTCGCCTGTTCACGGTCAACCTGCACGGGCTTCGGATCAACCAGGATCGGCTCGAGCGCCGGGGGGCTACCTATACGGGCCTTCACGAGGATGACTTCCTCTCCACCACGGATCCCTGGTTTCGTGCGATCGAGCTGAGCTATGGGCCCGACGGGGGTGTCTATATCGCTGACTGGTCCGACGTGGGTGAATGCCACGAGAACGACGGCGTCCACCGGACGTCGGGAAGGATCTACAAGGTTCGTTATGGCTCACCGGAGAATCTGCCAAAGGCCCTTCGGCGAACGGCCGGACCGGACGGGCTGGCCGGCCAGACCAACGCGCAGCTTGTAAAGCTGCAGCTGCATGCCAATGACTGGTATGTCCGGCAGGCCAGGCAGATCCTGCAGCAGCGTGCTGCCCAAAAGCGACCAATGCAGGCGGTACACCGGCACCTGCTCCAGATTTACCGGGAGAACCCGGACGTGACCCGCCGACTGCGGGCGATGTGGGCCTTGCATGTAACCGGCGGCACCAGCACCGGCTGGCTGCTGGCGCAGCTTGATGATCAAGAAGAACATGTCCGCTGCTGGAGCGTCCGGCTCCTGGTGGAAGACCCCCAGGTCCCGGACCCGGTCATCTCCGCCCTGGCCGAGCGTGCCGGCAAGGATGATTCCGGGCTGGTGCTCTGCTACCTCGCCTCGGCACTCCAGCGATTGCCGGCCAGCCAGGTCTGGCCGATAGCCCGGCAGCTGGTCGCCCGTGAGGAGTTCTCCAGCGACCGCGTGCTCCCGCTGATGATCTGGTACGGCGTCGAGAAGGCGGTCGGAAAGAGCGCCGAGGAGGGGGTGACGCTGGCGATCACCGCTCGCCAGTCCCAGGTGCGCCGGTTTATCAGCCGGCGACTGGGAGAGGACCTCGAGCAGAACCAGCAGGCCATCAACCGGCTGGTCAAGGCGATCCCGACCCTGGCAGTGGCCCGGCAGGAGGATATCCTCGGCGGGTTGCTTGAGGCCCTGCAGGCCTGGCCCAGGGCGCCCCAGCCGGAGAACTGGCCCACGGTGCAAAGTGTTCTGGCCACGTCCAAGTCCGACAAGGTCAAACAACGGGTCCAGCAACTGGGGGTCGTGTTTGGCGACGGGCGTGGGGTCGAGCAGCTCAAAGCGATTGTCGCCTCCGGTCAGAACGACAGTGCCTCGCGGCAGGCAGCCATCCGCTCGCTGGTCACAGCCAGGGCCGATGATCTGCTGCCGCTGCTTGAGCAGCAACTGGGCGACCGGGATGTCGTGGTGGAGGCGGTACGGGGTATCGCGATGGTGGCCCCGGAGAAGATGACCGGCATCCTGCTTGAAGCCTCTGGCCGCCTTCGCGGCCGCGGCCGGGAGGCAATCATCGAGGTCCTGGCGACACGGCCCCAGTCGGCGCTGGCAATGGTCGAGGCGATCGGGCAGGAAAAGGTAGATCGCCGACAGGTCACTGTTTCCCAGATTCGCCAGATGCAGGGATACGAGAATCCTGAACTGCTGGAACTGCTGGAAAAAACATGGCCGGAACTGCGGCCGATCACCGCGGACAAGCAACAGCGGATCGAGAAATTGCGAGCACAACTGGATCCGGCCGCGCTTGCCGGTGCAAACCCTTCCAATGGCCGCCTGCTCTGGGACAAGAGCTGTGGCAATTGCCACATGCTGTTTGGTAATGGGAAGCAGGTGGCCCCCGACCTGACCGGGGCCCAGCGCAGCAGCCTGCAGTACCTGCTTGAGAACATTGTCGACCCGAGTGCCACGCTGGCCGAGAGTTTCCGCATGACTAGCCTGCGATTGACCGACGGCCGTGTCGTCAACGGTGTTGTGCTTCGCAAGGCATTGCAGACCTGGGATATCCAGACCTCCAAGGAACTCGTGGTGATCCGCACCACGGATATCGAGGAGTCCCGGCCCACCCGCCTCTCGCTGATGCCCGAGGGGCTTCTGGATGTCCTCGACAAGCAGCAGACGGCGGACCTTGTTGCTTACTTAATGTCCAGCCAGCAGGTCCCGCTGCCCGCGAGCAGCAGGAATGCTGGTGACGGGCGATAAGCTCATCGGCTCCGGCCGATCGGCTTGCCGAATCCTGGTGGCTGGGGATGATGGTAAAAGGGAGAAAAAGTACCGGCAATGCGATCCATCCAACAACTCACTGTTCTTCTTGGGCTGACGCTTCTTGCAGCGGCAGGGCCAGGGCCGCTTGCCGCCCAATCGGAAAAAAGTCGGACAGGTCGTGGACTCGTGGCCCTTTACGATTTCCAGCTTGAGAGCGGCCCCCTGGTAAAGGACCGCTCGGGATTGACCCCGGCCCTGGACTTGCGGATCGCCAATCCCCAGGTGGTTCGCCGCACAAGCGGGACCCTGGAGGTGCGCGGTTCAACCACCATCGGAAGCGAGAAGCCACCGGTTCGGCTGTTCCATGCCATTCGCCAGAGCGGGGCAATCACTGTCGAGGCCTGGATTCGCCCGGCCCGCACCGACCAGGAGGGCCCGGCCCGCATCGTGAGCTTCTCGAAGAGCCCCAACCAGCGCAATTTCACTCTCGGGCAGGAATTCGAGACGTTCGACTTTCGTCTTCGCACCAGCAGCACCAGCACAAACGGCATCCCCTCGATCAGTACGGGCGACGGATCCCTGGCAGCCAAGCTCACCCACGTGGTCTCGACCCGGCAGCGAGCCGGCCGGGCCAGGATCTACATCAATGGCACACAGGTCGTCGAGAAAACGAATGTCGGGACCATGTCCAACTGGGATCAATCGCACCAGTTGCTACTGGCCAACGAACTGGGCGGCAGCCGGCCCTGGCTGGGCAGCTACCGGCTGGTGGCGATCTACAGCCGCGAGCTTGCACCGCAGGAGGTGATGCAGAACTTCCAGGCCGGCGCCGGGGCAGGAACCATGCCTCTCAGTGGGAATCTCGCTGCGGGTGCCCGCCTGTTTGATCAGCAGGTTGCCGGGCTGCTCTCCAACCACTGCCTGGAATGCCATGACCGGGCCTCGCAGAAGGGAGGACTTGACCTCTCGAGGGCAAGTGCGGCGCTGGCAGGCGGAGAATCGGGCAAGGCCATCCTGCCTGGCAAGGCTGCGGAAAGCCCACTCTGGGAGCAGGTCGAGTCGGACGAGATGCCCAAGGACCGGCCTCCCCTGTCAACCGAGCAAAAGAAAGCCCTGCGGGCCTGGATCGACAGCGGGGCAACCTTTACCAGCAAGACTATTGACCCGGTGCTGTTCGCCCATGACGGGCCCGCCGAAACCAGCTGGATCCGGCGGCTCACCCTGTCCGAGTATATCGAAACCGTGCGCAGCTCCATGGGGATCGATATCGGCGACGAGGCACGCCAGCTTCTCCCGGCAGACCTGCGTGCGGATGGTTTCAGGAACACGGCATACAACCTGCAGGTCGATCTGAAACACGTGGAAGCATACGGCAAGCTGGCCGAGACCGTCGTCAGCCGCATGAACGTGAAGGCCTTTGCGGCACGCTTCTCCCGCAGCCGACTCTTGACCGATGACAGCATGCGTGACCTGATCAGAAGGATGGGCAAGTGGATTTTGCGGGGGCCACTTGAGGAACAGGAGATTGTCTCCTACCGTCGCTTCTCCATCACGGTGGCCTGCGCCGGCGGAGATTTCGTGGATGCGGCCGCGTTCATCATCACCGCCATGCTTCTGTCCCCCCGCTTCATCTACCGGATCGAGAGCCAGCAGGGAGATGGCACCGACTGGCCCGCCGGGGAATACGAGCTGGCATCACGGCTAAGCTATATTCTCTGGGGCGCGCCGCCGGACGAGGCGCTGTTCAAGGATGCCGATGTCGGACGGCTTTCCAATCCTGCCGTGGCCCGCGCCCATGTCGAGCGGATGCTCAAGGATCCCCGCGCCATCGACCGATCGCTCCAGTTTGTCAGCGAGTGGCTGAACCTCCAGCGGCTTGAGCACCTCAAGCCGAACCGGCGGCATTTTCCCGACTGGGATCCACAGCTGGCAATCGACATGCGGGACGAGACCCTGGCCTTCTTCAGGCACATTGCCTGGACAGAAAACCGGCCGCTGGTGGACCTCTTCAATGCCCAGGTTACTTTCGCCACACCCGCCCTGGCCCGGCACTATGGACTCACGCCCACCGGAGAGGGGCTTGCCCGCTACGACCTGGGCGACACGCCCAGCCGGGGCGGGATCCTGACCCAGGGAAGCATCCTGACAGTGGGAGGGGACGAGGCCTCGATGGTCACCCGTGGCCTGTTCGTCCTGCAGGATATGCTCCGCGGCGTGGTCAAGGATCCGCCTCCCTGTGTGGACACGAGGCCCGTACCGACTCGAAAGGGACTTACCCAGCGTTCGATTGCCGAGGCGAGAATTGCCGACACATCCTGTGGCGGCTGCCATAGCAAGTTTGAACCCCTGGCCTTTGGACTGGAAAAATACAATGGACTGGGTGCTTTCCACGACCAGGACAAGCACGGCAACACGTTGCGGGAAGATGGTACAATACGGGTGCCCGGCGGTGCCACGCCGGTCAAGTACAGGACGTCGGCAGGACTGATGGACCTGCTGGCAGCAAGCCCGCGCATGCAACAGACCATCAACTGGAAACTGGCGCAGTTTGCACTCGGTCGTCCCCTCGGCCAGCGGGACGCAGCCGTGATGGAACAAATTCATGCCGCCGCCCAGGAGGACGGTGGGACCTACATGAGCCTGATCACCGCCATCGTGATGAGCGACCTGGTCCAGATGACACGAACCGAGAGAAGTGAATGAAATACCCATCGATCAGCCGCCGCACGGCGCTCAAGGGGATCGGCTCGGTCACCATCGGGCTCCCGCTCCTGGAAGAGATGTCCCTGCCGGCCGGCGCCGTGGAAGGGGAGAAAGTCCCGACACGGGCTTTCAACGTCTTTTTCGGCCTGGGAATCCCTGCCCCGCTGCAGACGGAGGGATTCGAGGGGGTGCTGGAACCGCTCAAGCCGCTCGCTGACAGGCTGTTGATCATGCGACAGGTCAACCAGCTCCGCTGTGACGAATCGGGCATCAACGCCCACTTTGACGGGGCCTCGGGAGCTTTCACCGCCGAACCCCCCAACGGTGAGGCAAAGGCTGGCGGTCCGTCGATCGACCAGGTGATCCGCCAGGCCCATTACCCCGATGGCCTGCCACCGGGAATGGTCTCCACGCTGGTTGCCGGAACGTTTTTCCGCCGCAGTCGGGTCAGCCGTTATGTTCACAGTTACAACCAGAACGGCACCGTGGCCGCCACCATGCAGGAGAAGCCCCGGGAGCTTTTTGACCGTGTTTTTGGAACCATCTCGCTCGGCGATGATAAGAACCTCCGTCGGCGGCGACTGCGCCGCAGCGTCCTCGATTCGGTCGTGGACCAGTATCGTGGCTTGACCGGCACGAGTTCGCCACTCGGTTCCAACTCGCGGGCACGAATTGCCGACCACCTGGACCGGATCCGGGAATTCGAGCAGCGGGCCTACGAGATGAAACGGGGTACGGCCAATGCCCCACCGCTTCCCCCACGCAGCCAGATTTTGCACGGTGGCCCGGCGGACCCCGGGGGCCAGGGGATCGATATCACGCTCGAGGAACTGACCAGCGAGTGGCGACTGCTGGCGGACCTCTACGCCCTGGCGATCCAGATGGACCGCGTCCGCTTCGGCGCCATCACCTTCCTGGCAGCCGGGGAACGGATCCGCCTGACCGGCAACTACGAGTACGAGGGTCGACAGATATGGCAGTTCGATGACGCCGCCCAGCACAACGCCTCGGGAGACAAGGGCTGCAGCCACGAGTGGTGGCACCAGTTCCGTGAGGACCGGCCGAACAGGGAACTTCGAGCCCACTCGCACATGAAGATGCGCGAGGTGGCATACTTATTGAAGTAGCTCGAAGGTCCCGATGCCCGGGAAGCCAACGGCAGGACCATCCTGGAAAACTCGCTGATCACGATCTCCACGGAATCGGGCGACGGCCGTCACAATGACGTCAAGCGAGAGCTCTCGGGGGTTTTTCACGCGATCAGCGGTGCCAACGGGCGTTTCCAAACCGGCCAGATCATGGATGTCGGCGCCGAGGGGCTGGATCTGTACAACACCATGCTCGACGCCATGGGAGTTCCCGGACGATTGGGTCCGGCAAACCACCCCGTGAATGCAATCGACAAGATCCGGTCCTGAACGGTTCCTGGACAATGACAAGCTCGCGATTCCTTTTGATCTGTCTGGCTTTTTATCCGCTGCTGGTGGGGGAAGTCTGGGGCCTGGCTGGCACGCTGGATCCGCTCGCCTGGGCCACGCTGGCGGTCACATGTGTGTTTCACTTGGTCTGCGTGCTGCTTTGTGCCCATGACATCGGCTTGATTCGCGAACGGCTCAGGCCGGGACCGGGAGCCCCCCGCTGGGATCTCCTTTTCATGCGATTCACGAAGGGATGCATTCTTGTCAGCGTGGTAGTCGTGCCGCTGGACATCGGCCGCTTTCACTGGAGCATGGAGATCGCTGGCGCCTGGCGAATTGCCGGACTGGTCGGGATCGCGATTGGCCTGGTCCTGATCGGCTGGACGATGAGGACAAACACATTTTTTTCCTCGGTGGTTCGGCTACAGGAGGAACGCGGTCATCATCTCATCCAGGAAGGGCCCTATCGCCTGGTACGACATCCCGGTTACCTGGGAGTCATCCTGTTCTTTACAGGCTTCAACCTGGGCCTGGGCTGCCTCTCGGGCATCACCTTTGCTGCGGGGATCGGCATCCTGCTGATCTACCGTATTGTGCGGGAGGAACGATTCCTGCATGAGCACCTGCGCGGTTATAGCGACTACGCCCAGAGGATTTGCTGGCGACTGATCCCCAGGATCTGGTAACCTAGCTCTCAACACGAACCCCTAACCTCTGGCACTCCTCATGAACGCAACTCCCGAGAGCACCTACATCGCCAGGCAATTCAAGCATGGCAGTCCGCTGATCTCCTGCCGTTTTCACCCGGGTGGAGAGCATGTTTTCTACGGTGCCCAGGATCACGGGATCTGCCGCTGGAAGATCAGTGAGGAAAAAGCGGTCAAGTTCCCAGGCCACGAGAGCTGGGTTCGCGGCATCACTTTTGATCGCGAAGGAGAAGTGGTGATCAGCGCCGGGTTTGACCACCGGCTGGCCTGGTACCATTCCCTGGAGGAGAATCCCACGCCATTCCGGACAACCGAGGCCCATGACGGCTGGGTACGGGCCGTGGCGATCAGCCCGGACAACCAGCTCGTCGCCTCCGCTGGAAACGACCAGCTGGTCAAGCTCTGGGACTTCGACAGTGGCAAGCAACTGGCCGAGCTGGCTGGACATGAATCGGACGTCTACAACCTTGTCTTCCATCCCACCGAGCCCCGACTGGTATCCGGTGACCTGAAGGGAATCCTGATCGACTGGGACATCGAGTCTGCCAAACAGGTTCGGCAGGTCAAGGGAGAGGCCCTCTCCAAGTACGACACCGGTTTTATGGCGGTCATTGGTGGAGTCCGGTCCATGTGTTTCAGTGCCGACGGCAGCCTGCTGGCCTGTGGCGGGATCACCGACGTGACCAACGCTTTTGCTGGCGTGGGGAATCCCGCGATCGAGATCTTTCGCTGGGACGAGCTCAAGCACCAGCGCCGCCACCGTTCCAAGGAGAAGCTCAAGGGAGTGGCCTGGGGGGTGGCCCTGCACCCGGAGAATTTTGTCATCGGTGTTTCCGGCGGCAGTGGCGGTGGCCACCTGCTGTTCTGGAAACCGGACGGGGAGCTTGAATTCCACAAGCTGAAACTGCCCGACACGGCCCGTGACCTGGCACTCAGCCCCAACGGGATTGACCTGGCGATCGCTCACTACGACGGGCACCTGCGGATCGCCCGCATGGCTACCAAGCCGGCAGGATAACAAATGGGACACGAGGAACGGATGATCTCGAACCGAACCCGGCCTGCCGTGGCAGGCATGCACGGTGCAGTCGCCTCGGCCCATCCACTGGCCAGCCAGGCCGGGCTCGACGTGCTTCGGGCCGGCGGGAATGCGGTGGACGCCATTGTCGCAACCGCCGCGGCCCTGAACGTGGTGGAACCGTACATGAGTGGTGTGGCGGGTGTCGGACTGTTACTGCTGCAGCTCTCAGACGGTCAGACCACGACCTTGAATTTCAGCGGGAATACGCCGGCCGCTGCCACCCCCGACCAGTTCACACCGGAAACCCAGGATCTCGGGGCCCGGGCCTGCCTGATCCCGGGGAACGTGGCAGGCTGGCTCGCAGCGCTCCAGCGGTATGGCAGCAAATCAGCAAGCGAGCTGTTCCAGCCGGCCATCCGCCTGGCCAGGGAAGGTTTTCCACTGCACCCTGTCAACGCCCGCATGATCGAGAAGTGCCTGCCACGCCTCAACCCGGCCGGCAAGGAGATTTACGGAAGTGTTCCCCCTCGCATTGGAGGAATCCTCCAGCAGCCCGAACTGGCCGAGACACTCCAGAAGATTGCAGAGAACGGCGCAAGCTACTTTTACCAGGGCCCTCTGGCCGACACGATTGTCCGTCACCTGCAGTCCCAGGGTGGTCTGCTGACGCGGGAGGATCTGGCCGGTTACCAGCCGGAGTGGGTCGATCCACTGGTCGTCAGCTACCGTGGCCTGGAAGTTACCACCTGCCCCCCCAACTGCGAGGGGATGCAGATCCTGCAGACGCTCAAGCTGCTCGAATCAACCGACCTGTCGTCCCTGGGGCACAACTCGGCAGACTATATCCACCTGGTGAGCGAGGCAATCAAGCTGGCCACGGCAGATCGTATCGAGTGGTGTGGAGATCCAAAATTCCATGATATCCCGCTCGACCGACTGCTTGGCGAGGAGTACCTGGCCCAGCGCCGCGGGCTGGTCGATTCTGAAAGAGCATCCCGAAGCGAGGGGGAACGCTGGCAGGGTTCGCGTCGTGACGACGTTCTTTCCCCGGGCAAGGTGGACGGCCTGACCACGCACCTGACTGCAGTTGATGCGGAGGGGAACGTGGCCAGCATCACGCAGTCCAACGGAAATGCCTTCGGCTCGGGCATCGTGGTGCCGGGCACGGGAGTCGTGCTCAACAACTTTGTCTACTGGACAGAAATTGATCCGGAATGCCCTACCCCCAACCTGATCCAGCCTGGCAAGCAGTGGTCCTGCCCGATGGCGCCGGTGCAGGTTCTGCGTGACGGGACGTTCTGGTTTTCGATTGCCACGCCAGGCAGCTATGGCATTCTGCAAACGACTGTCCAGATGCTTTTGAACATTGTTGAATTTCATGCCGACCCCCAGCTGGCGATCGAGGCGGCCCGTTTCCGTCTTTACGAGGGAACCCGGATGCAGATAGAGGATCGTGTGCCGGTCGACGTCCGCGAGGCACTCACGGCACGCGGGCATGAACTGGAACTGGTGGGGGATTACTCGCTGCTGGTCGGTGGAGGCCAGTCGGTGATGATCGATCCTGAATCGGGTGCACGGCTGGCGGGTGCTGACCCGCGTCGCGACGGTTACGCACTGGCCTACTGAGAAAGAAAGTAAGCCCGGCTGGAAACTGGGGACAGCGCCTACTCGGATTCGGCATCCCGCCTGGCATATTCAAGCCGCAGGCGAGAGGCCTCCAGGACCTTCTTGGAGAGGCCATGGATTTCCACGGCCTTGGCTGCACGCGCCGAGAGGCTCTTGGCTTTCTCCGCCTCCGCACGTGCCGCATCCGCCTGCGTGCGGGACTCGTCATAAGCGGCTGTCGCTTCACCCGCGTGCCCCTCTGCCTCGGCCAGCGCTTTCTTCTTTTCTCCTGCCAGGCGTCTGAGCGGCTCATCATCCGGCTTGTCCCGGGCTGCTTTCTCCGCCTCCTCCGACTGGCCCTTTCTCTCCCGGACAAGCGTGACGGCAGCATCCCGCTGCTTCTGGAGCTCGTCGGCCCGGCTTTTCATTTCCTCGGCCCGCTTGCCTGCCTCGTCCGCCGCCTTCTTCAGTTCATCCTTTCGTGCCCCGAGTTCCTTGAACTCACGCTCTGCCTCTGCCATCTGCTGCTCGGCGTCGGCCAGCAGCTTCGTGGCTGCCACCAGGAAGGCCCTCGCCTGTTCCCTGTGGACAACAGGATCTGGAATAACATGGAGCTGGGGATGGACGGCCTGGAGAGAGGCAATTCCCTCTTCACTGACCGCCGTCCCGGCAACATGCAACTGTTTCAGCGAGGCCGCTTCGGACAGCGCCTGCAGGCCCTCGTCACTGACGGCCGTACCATAGAGGCTGAGAAAATCCAGTTCCGGAAGCTGGGCGAGGTTCTTCAGGCCGCCGTCAGTAATCGCTGTCTGGTCAAGGAACAGGCGGCGGAGCGTGGTGATCTTCCGGATCCGGGAAAGTCCCCGGTCGCTGATCCCCGTCTGCTTGAGCCGCAACGTGACCACGTTATCCAGGTGCCGCAGGTACTTGAGATGCTCATCCTGGATCCGCTCGCCGGCAAACTGAAAATCAACTTCCAGGCTCTCCCTTTTTGCTGTCAGGTAGCGAACAGACCCTCCCAGCTTTTCGATCCGCTCGACCGCTTCCTCCACGCCGGACGCGCGGCGGTAGGGAATCTCCTCACCGCCAGCAGACGCCATGACTGCCAGGCAGAGAGGAACCATGGCCAACCGGAAGAACGGGCACCGCATGATTCTCATCCCAGCATCTCTTCTATTGGCTTGGCCGTTTTTTCTACCAGCGGCATCGGTCGCTGGCCCGGGGCCAGGAATTCATGGTGAATATCCATTCCCAGCGCCCGGCACAACGTGGCCATGAAGTCGGGAGATGTGACGGGACGCTCCGCCACCTCGGCACCGGTCTTGCTGGTCTTGCCGATGACCTGGCCTGTCTTCAGCCCCCCACCGGCAAAGAGACTACTCCAGGCGGTACAAAAATGACCGTTCCCATCACCCGGCGTGCGACCGAATTCACCCATCCAGACAACAAGAGTATCCTCCAGCATGCCCCGCACTTTCAGGTCACGGATCAGGGCCGACATGCCGGCATCCATCCAAGGCATCCGTGCAGCGACGGGTCGAGCGGCACCGTTGTGGTCGTCCCAGCCACGGTGCACGACCTCGACAAAGGAGACTCCTGCTTCCACCAGCCGGCGGGCCAGCAAACACGACTTGCCGAACTTGTGTTCACCATACATCTCCCTGGTCCGGGCCGACTCCTCTTCCAGGAAGAATGCCCGGGATCGCTTGGATCGCATCAAGCGAACCGCGCTGTCGAAAGCAGCCTGCCTGGCACCGACCCCGGGAAGGGCATACCGCCGGGCAAAACGGCGTTCACTCCCGGCCAGCAAATCCAGGCGAGCATCGATCCGCTCGCCATGGGGAGCCAGGTTCTCCAGACCCTTGTCCGGGTCATGCACGGCCAGCGGTGCATGCCGGGGGCCAAGGTACCCTGGAACACTCCTGTAGAGCCGCCCCCCATCGGGCCGATCATACCCCGCATCGATGGTTACAAAGGCCGGCATATCGTCATTCGGCAGACCAAGCCGGGAGGAGGCCAGGCAGCCGACAGCCGGATGTTCAAAGGCCGTGGTCCGCTTGTAGCCGGTATGCAGAAAATACTTGGCATCGTAATGACCGTTGATCTCGGTGGTCATGGACCTCACCAGCACCATCTCATCCATGAGCTGGGCAAGCTGCGGTAGTTGCTCGACGATCCGGATACCCGGCACCGAGGTCTGCCTGCTCTTGAATTCTCCTGCCTCCTTGGGGTCAAAGGTATGCTGCTGGCTGGGACCACCATCCATCCAGAGCAGGATGCAGGACTTGCCACGGGGACGCTTGATTGCCGCGCTGGCCATCGACTCAAACCAGGGCACATTCACACCCGAGAGCATGCCCGCAGCCGACAACCGCAACCAGTCGCGGCGTTGAAGTCGTGAGTCAAAAATGCGCATGATGCCATTCTCCCATTTTTTCTCCACCGGTCAGCGGATAAATATGAACTCGCTTCGATTGACCAACATCCACAAAACCCCGATATACCCTCCCGGCTTGTCCTCCCAGAGGGCCACGTAATCGGTCGCCTCCGTCATTTCCTCTTCTGTCGGCCGGCGGGAAAGAGACCGCAGGTAAAGCCACTCGACTGTCTCGGCGGGAGTCGCCCCGGGCGACTTCTTGAGATACTCATCCAGGGCCCTGCTCCCGGCCAGGAGCCGCGGGTGATTGATCATCGTCAACATCTGAGCAACCCCGTGGGTGAAATCTGTCGCGTCCTCCTCGTTGGTGCCAAACCGCCGCTGGAATTCCAGCAGTTCATCGGCAATCGTGGCGGCCATACCTGTCGTGTTGACCGTGTCCCCACCACGCAGGTCCATCTTTTCCTCCCCATAGGCCAGCTTGAGTGAATCGAGCAGCGTGTCGGCAGTCATCACTTTCATCGGCATCCGTCCAAAGGCGGTTGTCAGGGCCTTCCGCGACACCTCGTCCAGGTCTTCACCAACCCCGCTGGTTCGCTGGTAGGCCCGGCTGTTACAGATACAGCGGACCAGGTGCTTGATATCAAAACCGGAGGCGACAAATTCACCCGAGAGCAGCTTCATTAATCCTGGATGCGACGGGGGGTTAAGTGCCCGGAGATCATCGATCGGGTTGACGATTCCGCGTGAGAAAAACTGGAACCAGAGGCGGTTGGCAAAGCTCCTGGAGAAGTAGGGGTTATCCGGGGCCGTCAGCCAGTCGACGAACGGCACTCGCAGGTCATCGATATCCTGGGCCTGGTACGCTGCCTGGCTCCGCAGGTAGGCGGCCATCACGGTGGTTCCGGAGTTTGTAAAAGCCGCCGGCGAGATGTTGATCTCCCCTGCTTTCCCACTTTGCCCCTTGCCGATTTCTATCTTCGTAAAGTCTCCATCGGTTCGACCGAAGAAGGCTGCCAGTGCCCAGTGTTCCTGCTGGGACCAGTCACGGTAGGGGTCATCATGACACTGGGCACATTGCAGCTGAACTCCCATGAAGAGCGACGCCACAGCGCGTCCGGTCCCGTCCGCTGTCATGTTCCCACCCGTCCCCACCAGGCCATAGAAAATAACCTGGGGATTGTCGTTGATCGAACCCTGGACCGTGAGAATATCCCGTGTGATCTTGTCCCAGCGTTCGCCGGCAACAACTTTTTTCCCGATCCAGTCCCCGAATGTTCGTGCCTGCTGGTAGGGCTGGTTTCCTGCATTCCCGTTCGAGGGGAGTTCCGGCGGGCAGATCCACTCGCGCCACGTACGACCAAAATGCTGACCGAACTCCGCTGTCTCAAGCAGGGCATTGACCAGTTCCAGACGCTTCTCTGGAGCCTCGCTGTCAAGAAACTCCACTGCCTGTGCTGCCGTCGGAATCCGGCCGGTGAGGTCAAGATAAATGCGGCGGAGGAACTCCGCGTCATCCGATTGTCCGACCGGCTCCAGCTCGGCTGCTGCCAGGAAGCGGTCCAGGTGCTGGTCGATCGCAACGGCGACCTGCCGGGGATCGTGTTGCCGGCCAGCGGGCAGAAGCGGATCGATTTTCTCCTGGAGAGCGGAGAGGGTTGGAAGCCCGGCGTCAATCCAGGCCTTGATCGTCTCCTTCTGTTTTCCTGTCAACTTTTGCCGGCCATCCCCCTCGGGCATGGCGTCCGACTCGATCTGTTTCCAGAGCTCACTCTCGTGCGCTTTGCCCGCAACAATCGCGGGGCCTGAATCCCCCCCGGCCAGGATGCTGGGCACGGTGCGCACGTCCAGTCCCCCCTTCTTCCGCAGGCCCCCGTGACAGCCCATACAGTTCTTGGCGAGGATTGGCAGCACATCCCTTTCGAGCAATGGTACGTCCGCCCCGCCGGCCGACCCCATCGAGGCAACCAGCAGGAGGGCCATGGCCAGGGCAAGATATTTCATTGGTGGGGGAGGAGACATCAGGCACTGCTGGGGTTTGGGGCAGGGAATTCCCGGTAGGAAACCTCTGGGACAATGATACCACAGGATGGCCTATTTCTCTTAACCCGTTTTGGCATCAGGCCGTGCGGAAAGTGCTAGACTATCCACCCTGCTTGCTGATCTTTTTTTCAAGATCCGCGGGAAGAAGGATTTTTTCCGGCTGGTCGCATCGAGCCCTTATCCCCCGTGGTATCATCCGTTCAGTCCACTGTCCGGTGCAAGGAAAACAAGTTGAAATCCTTCGGTCCACGAATCCTGATGCTGGTGCTGGTCCTGGCTGCAGGCAGGGCGATGAAGGCCGAGCCACGGCATGAAGCCTTCGACAAGGATCCCCACTGGGAATCTCATAACAATCGGTCCGCGCACCAGGCAGGCAGGCCAGTCAAACAGGATTTTGGGT
>CAYYZW010000342.1:0-13444 GCA_964476375.1 uncultured Pirellulaceae bacterium | reverse complement strand
ATCTTGCTGATTCCCTTGCGAGGAAAAACGGCCGCCACGAAAAAGACCTGGTCAACGATCGGACGGGCCGTGCGGGTGGAGGCATAGCGAACGACCAGCGTCTCCTTCTCGACCATGGCCGTGAGGCCGATGATCCGGTTGACGAAACGGATGTTGCGGGCAAAGACGACCATGTTCTTCTTGAAGTCAACTTCCGGGAGCTTCATGTCCGGCTGCAGTGCCTTGAAAACAGCTTCCCAGGTTTTCTTGTCCTGGATCGCACCGACGGCGCTCTTTTGCTGCTTGGCCGGCAGCTTGACGAGTTGCTTGACGGGGTAGAACCCGCTCCACTGCTCGGTCGGTTTGATGGGCTCGGCGGAGAGGGAGGCAGAGAGACAGAGAACCAGGATAGCGAGGCAGGGTACCAGGGGCCGCTTGTTCATCAGTTTTTCCTTGTTTCGGGGAGGGCAATGAAATCTACTGCCGGGCAACTTGATGTCCTTTATCATATTCGCAAAACGGGCAGGGGACAAAACACTCCTGCAACGGAATTCCCACCACAACATCCATGGCAACCAGCAAGAGAAGCCCCCGGCGGATACAAGGGGCAAACGGACGACAACATTCCCTGGTCTGCCAGGATCCCTATTTCTTTTTCAGCTGCCTGGAAATGGACTTGACCACCTGCTCGGCCAGCATGCGGGAACCCTCGGGGGTGAAGTGGACGTTGGCGGGCCGCTGAATCTTCTCCAGTTTTCCGATCGAAAAACCATACAGGTCGTCGATGGCAATGCCATGTTCTTTCATCACACGCAGTGCAATCTGGTTGTACTTCACCGAGTCTCCCACGACCCGCCCCTTGGCCCCGCTGGGAACCGGCGTGGTACTGCACCAGATTAACCGGGCCCCGGTCTTTTTCATTCGCTTGACCAAGAGCTGTAGATTCTTCTCGTATTCTGTCGGGGGAATCTGCTGGTGGCTGTCAGCGGCCTTGGGATCGGCCAGGTTCTCCCCGTTGGGGCCGAGGTACTTCAGGTCATGCAGTCCCCAGTTGAAATGGATCACGTCCCACTTTCCCTTTCCCAGCCACTGGTCCATGCCGCTGACTCCACGGCTGGTGGGCCCACAGTTAGTCGATGGACGATGGACATTTGCTTTTCCCTTGAGCAGTTCCCGCACCGGCACGGTGTAACCGATGGAGATCGAATCGCCGATCAGCAGGACGCGGGGCAGCCCCTCCTGGTCCTCGACCGGGGCCAGCGGGCCGGCCGGCTTGGCAGCGGGCTTTGGCTTCTGGGCGGCCAGGGGAGTGAGTACCAGGCAGGAGGCAAGGGCGAGTGGCAGGATAAATCGAAACATGGGAAGGCGTTCCTTATCTAGCTGGATGAACCAAACAGCTGCATGGCGGTGGAGATGAACAGGCAGGCGGCGATCACGACCACCGAGAGGATCAGAAAAACGGCGCTCAGCCGGTTCATTCGCACGCGTTTGTCGGTGCGGAATGCTAGCCAGCAGATAGCCAGCATCAGCACCGGGGTGCCAAACAGTCCGGCCACGTACTGGCCAAAGACGACCAGCTGGGCCGGGGAGAAGTCGGAGAAGAGGACAAAGCCACAGCAGACTAGCACGTAGGCAAGTTCCACCCTCCTGTGACAGCGCCGGCGTGAGACGGGGTTCTGCAGGTCGAGTTTTCCCATGCTGGCAAACATGTCGGCCCACATCCGGCCGGCGGCGGCAATTCCCACAATTAACGTGGAGAAGAGCATGCAGAAGGCGCCCACGTAAAACATGATCTCCGACCAGTCCCCGAAGGTCCTGGAGAACATGGCGGAGAACTGGATCAGGATCGTGTCCTTGTTAACGTCTGTCCCATTGTCATACAGGACGGCGGCCGCCATCACGAAAAGAGCCGCGGTGATCACGGTTGCCAGGATCGTACAGACCCCGGTATCCCACTGCAGGATCCGGATCCAGCCACGGGCCCGCTCCACAAAGCCTTCCGAATCCGGGTCGCCGACATGTCGGCCATAGCCTTTTTCCAGGACCCAGTAGGGATACATGAAAAGTTCATTGGAGGTGGCTCCCAGCCCTCCCATCAGGGCAATCACCGCCACGGCGGCTCCCTGGCGGTCATCGCCGAGCGAAAAGGTCAGTCCTGAGACAAACTCGGCACCGGTAATCCGAAAGCTCGTGAACTGGACCAGGACCAGGCCAACCACGGCCGAGACGCTGAAGACGAGTACCAGCAGGGTGATCAGCTTTTCCATGCTGTCGTAATAACCTCGAAACAGCACCAGCCAGGTCAGCAGGGCAACCAGGATGGCCCAGGGTCGAACCAGTGTTTGTCGTTCGAATCCTGTCCATTCATGGACGGGAATGATCTCGCTCAGCATCCCCGCGATCGCCGTCATCATGCCGGGGAGCGTGAGCACCGTGAAGACGAAGATCCCCATGTAGAGCAGCCCGATCCAGGAGGTCTTCTTGATCTTCAGTCCTGGCAGGCTATTGAATGCCTGGAAGGGAGTCCGCCCATGGACCAGGGCGTGTCGTCCAAACTCCACCTGCAGGAAGAACTTGATCAGGCAGGCCAGGATGACAGCCCACAGCAACACGATGCCGAACTTGGCGGCCTGGGCCGGCGTGTTAATTAACTCGCCGGAGCCCATCACCGAGCCGATCACCACGATTCCCGGCCCGATACAAGCGAGCATACCCAGCAGACGCCGTGGTGGTTGCCGGACATTGCTGCCGCCGGGTTCACTGGATTTGACTTGTTCCATGGGATCCTGCCACGGGCTGTTTACCCAATGACCTGCTGCTTGAGCTGGTCGGCAAAACGGATCATGTACTCAAAGTCATTCCCACACTGGACCCAGTCGGCCCCGAGCTTGAATGCCCTTTCGGCATGGGAGGCCTCGGCAGCCATGCCGACCCCGACAGAGAGGCCGGCCGCATGGGCCGTGGTTGAGACCTGTTCGATGGCTGCCAGTACATCCGGGTGATCAATCTGGCCCATGTGTCCCATCGAGCCGGAAAGATCGTAGGGTCCGACGACCAGTCCATCGAGTCCCTCCAGCTGGACAATCTCATCCAGTTGTGCCAGCGAACCGACCGTTTCGATCTGGAGAATCACCACCAGGTTTTTGTTGGCATCGTCCAGGTACTGCTGGCCACCACTGCGACCGTAATTGGTGGGACGGCGAGGGCCGAATCCCCGGCGTCCCATGGGAGGATAACGGCAGGCAGTGACAAACCGGCGGGCCGCCTCGGCATCCTCGGCCTGGGGGCAGATGATCCCTTCTGCACCGCTATCGAGGACACGCTTGATCCAGCCGTCATCGTTGACCGGGACCCTTACAAAAGCAGGTGTTCCACCCGCCCGGGCACCAATCAACATTGCCAGCATGGTTTCGAGGTTGGTGGGGTTGTGTTCCAGGTCGATCCAGAATCCATCGGTACTGCCACTGAGCATTTCCGTGACAGCCGGGTCGGTGATCGTGATCCCGGTAAATATCTGCTTCTGTCCGGCAGCGAATTTCTCACGGAACTTGTGTGCATTGACGATCATGGTGGCTTATTCTTCCTGGGAAAATGTTCTCGTGTCGACAGAGAGTTTCTTGGCTTGCTGCAGGATAGCATCTCGGCTCTGAGCATCCAGTGGGATTCCCTCCTGCTGGCGTGTTTGCAGGGTGCGGAACTCCAGTTCGCCGGGGACAAGGACTTCCTCGAAGCCCGGTGCCGGGGGGGAGGATTTCATGTACCGACGGGTCTCTGAAGCCAGTTCACCAAACAGCTGCCGGCCGCTAAAAGCATCC
Source organism: uncultured Pirellulaceae bacterium (assembly GCA_964476375.1). Taxonomy (GTDB): domain Bacteria; phylum Planctomycetota; class Planctomycetia; order Pirellulales; family Pirellulaceae; genus SAT2750. The sequence goes on along the minus strand of CAYYZW010000342.1, from coordinate 9,650 downwards.
GGGTTAATGACGACCAGGCAGAGCCCGTTGCCGGCATTATCCGGGGCATCGCAGGGACTGCCCGCCAGGGCACTTCCCAGGATCTCTACTAGCAGGCCCAGGGCGTAACCCTTGTGTCCGGCTGCGGCCCCCAGCGGGAGAATACCCCCTCGAGGGGGACCATAAAAATCCTCGGGATCGTTACTGGGATGGCCCTTCGCATCCAGGATCCAGCCGTCCGGCAGGGGGGTTTCCATGTTCCGGTAATATCGAATCTTTCCTTCCGGGGCGACCGAGGTGGCAAAGTCTGCCACGATTGGATCCCCGTCGGTGGGGATACCATAGGCGAGCGGGTTGGTCGCCAGCCGTCCCTGACGGCCTCCATGGGGAAGGACGAAGTGTCCGTGGACCGGGGAATTACATGTTGCAATGGCGATCATCCCCTGTTCCGCCGCGTGCTGGACATAGGCTCCCAGTCTCCCCACGTGGTTACAGTTGCTCGTGATCACGGTTGCGACCTGGTGCTCCACCGCCCGGGCGACGGCATCCTCCACAGCGGCCCGGCCGCCCACCTGCCCGAAGTTTCCGCCACAATCGATGATCGAGGTTGTCGAGGATGTCTGCCTGACCGTGATCGCCCCTCCCGGCGTGACCCGCTGCTGCTCGATCAAGTCCAGGTATTCGGGGATCCGCATCACCCCGTGGGAATCGTGTCCCATCAGGCTGCTCTCGACCAGGTGCTGCGACACAACCTGTGCCTCGTTCTCAGGCGTGCCCACGGCGATAAAAAGCTGTGTGCCGAGATCCTCGAGTATTTGATGGGGATAAAGTGATGTCATTATCTCACCTGCTTTGGCGAAAGTGGCCCGGGGAGCGAATCGTTTCTGACAGGGAGGGACATGTTCTTTGTCCAGGAGGGGGTATCGTCAAGAACAGCATAACCGCTGACGAAAGGAGATCCAGAAGCTTTCCGGGGTCGGGTGAAACCGGTTGGGGGAGAGAATCAGGCAACTTGCATAAATGCCATTCGCGTGCCATCATAAAAATGCAAGAAGGAAGGTTCCTTCCTTTGGATTATCTCTTCAGGGGTACTGGAAAGAAAACATCATGGCTTCAATTCCCACACGAATAGACATCCAGCAGTCTGACGGCGTTACAGTAGCGAGATTCAAGGATCGACGACTACTGGATGAAGCGACGATTGACCTGGTAGGAAACGAGCTTTACGCAATTGTGGACGAGATGGGTTGCGAACAAGTGATACTCGATTTTGCGGAAGTGGAATACATGTCCAGTTCTGCCCTTGGCAAGTTGATCAAGTTTCACAAGAAAGTTCATTCCGCGGCAGGTAGTTTGCGGCTTTGTAACCTCAAGCCTGAATTACAGAAGATTTTCAAGGTGCTTGCGCTTCACAAGGTTTTCAAGATCGACAAGAGCCTGGACAAGTCACTCAAGAAAATCTGACAGGTCTTTTCCCCAGCCTGAAATTGCTGCAGATCGAGAATCCCTTTTTTCTCACAGCGGTTGTCTCTTCTCTACCCCTTACGCTTTCATGTCCAATACCAACCAATTTGGTTACACGATTCAGAGTGAGCTGTCCGAATCCTCGCGGATCCAGGAAGAGATCATGATCTTGCTTCGCAAGCTGGGTTTTGACGATGAAGACCTGGCAGACCTGCATATTGCTATTGAGGAAGGCCTGGCGAATGCGATCAAGCATGGCAACCAGCTGGATGCCAGTAAGCAGGTGAAGATCGAGGGCATGGTCGACGGCAACATGGTGAAGATCGAAATCGAGGACGAGGGGGAGGGTTTTAACCCGGAGGACGTCCCTGATCCTACCCTTGAAGAGAACCTCGACAAGCCGAGTGGCCGCGGGCTCCTGTTGATGCGAGCCTTCATGGATACGATTGAGTACAACGACAAGGGCAATCGATTGCGGATTGAGAAATCCTGCTCGATCCAGGATTAGGTCCGTCTGGCCATCCTCTCACCTCCACCTTCCTGGCCTTCTGACTGGACCAGGTGCTCCAGTTGCTTGAGCTCTCGCTCGAATCCTCCCGAGAGAATGGGGAATCGGCACCAGGTCTTGGGATCAAGATTCTCATCATCCAGGTGGAATGAGGGAGCATACCGTTCTCTTTTCCACTGGTTACGGGCCCAGAGCTGGAAGAACCGTCGAATCCAGTGTGCCAGTTGAATGCGGTCATGGTCGCCGACCATGCTCTGGTAGATCTCCACCGGGGTTAACTTGTCACGGATTGCCAGCCGTTCAATCGCGTCCAGGACGGTGTAGGGCATCAGGTCGGATTCATCGGTTTGCCCCTGTTCCTGAGGGCGCAGCTCTGCGGTTGGCTGCTGCACGTTGATCGCACGGAGTGCAGGTATCGACTCGTTTTCCTCAGGCCCATCACTTTCCATCCACTCGAGCCAGGTTCTCAGGAAGGCCTTGTCGATGCCGGCGATCGGGGAGATGCCCCCGCAGGTATCTCCGTCCATGGTGGTATATCCGACCGCCGCTTCCGAGCGATTGCTTGTCGCCAGCAGCAGTGCCTGGCGGAGGTTGGCCAGTAACCAGATCCCCGGTGCCCGGGTCCGGGCCTGGATGTTCTGCAGGGCAATGTCATCGTCCTGCCAGGAGAGTTTCCGGCCGATCGCTCCCTCCACGGTTTCCATGTAACCCTGCACCAGGGCGTCCACGTCAAACTCGTAATACTCAGCTCCCAGTGCCTCCGCCAGGCCGGATGCGGCAGAGCGGGTTGTCTCGGAGCTGTTGCGAGTTGACTGGTAGACACAGGCCAGTAGGCGGTGAGTCCATTCCCCGGGTGAGGAGGGCGCCGGATCCGAATCCAGGTAGGAAAGTTTCTCCTGCAATCCCTTGGCTCCCAGCTGCTGCCAGGCAAAGTCGACCATCAGTTTGCAGAGCGTGGCGACAGCGGCCGAGTCAGCACCACCGCTCAGCGAGACGATAAAACCATGGGAATGGCTCTTGCGAAGGTAGTCGAACAGGCCCAGTGAGACAGCCCGGGCGAATTCTTCCTGTTTGCAGGAGTCCCCGGTTTCCCAATCGGTGGACTGGCTGGAGTCCGGCTGCGAAGCACAGTCTGGAAAGTCAAAATGACCCGTGACCAGACCTTCTTCATCCATGTTTGGCTGGTAACTACCATCCCGCTCACGACTGGTACGCGTCCGCTGGACATCGATCACTGCAGGGGTGAGCTGGAAGTCGTGAAACGTGAGACGCGGGCCGACCGCCAGCATCTCCCCGTCACTGGCGATCATGGCATCACCATCATAGATGGCACGCCCTGCCTCGTTTCCCAGCAGGTTGGCATAGATGTAACTGACCTGGAGCGCCCGGGATCCTTCCAGCACGAAACGCCGCCGGACCTCCTGCTTGCCAAAAGCAAAATGGCTGGCACTCGGATTGAGGATGATATCGACCCCTCGCTGGGCAAGACGCGTCCCTGTACGATCCGCAACCCAGGCATCCTCGCAAATCTCAAAACCCAGCCGGACCCCGTCCAGGTCGAAGACGAGGTCCCCGATCGGGTATGTTTCCTCTCCCACCTCGATGGAGCTGACATCCCCAGCCTGCCAGGCCTTGAACCAGCGGGGCTCGTAGTGCAGGCCATCCCCCGCCAGGTTCTGCTTGGCAGTAAAACCCAGGGTCTGGCCATTGGCGACCAGACAGGCAGTGTTGAAAAGTCCCCCGGCGTGCCAGGCAGGGAGGCCAAGGGAGACAACGATTCCGCTGGTATGCGGAATGATCTCTTCCAGCAGGTCGAGTGCCAGGTGCTGAACTCCCCGTGACTGGAATGCATCCTCGCAGCCGTAGCCGGTGATGCAGAGCTCGGGCAGACAGAGGATGGAGACATCCTGCCGGCGGGCTTCATCGATAGCCGCCAGGATATTTCGCTTGTTCTCATCCCACGCCAACGGCGTCTGGTTGACCACTCCCGCGGCCACCTTGATCAATTTCATGGAGTCGGTCTCCTTACCGTCATCTTGATTTGTTGCCGGGGATCGTTCAAGGACGCTAGTCTGCCTGTCGCCAAAGTGGCCTGCTCGATGAATCCACTCCTGGTCCAGGTATCCGTCGCCAAAGGACTGTTCTATGTGGCCATCAAGCCGAATAATTCAGTTGTACCGGACTCGGCCCGGCGGGCTGTTTGGATTACCATGGGCGATGTCACACAGTCGCTTTCATCCAGGGTTCTATCATGGCAAGAGGTTTTTTTTCACATCTGGGTTCACCGCTCGCTGCCTGGACAGTGGCCCTGCTGCTGTTTGTCACGTCCGGCCATGCCGAGGAACTTCCCATCGGGCTGGTCAAGGAGCAACCGGCCAGCGGACGTTTTGTGAAGACCGAGCAGGGGTACATGGTTCCCTACACGGTCACTATCCCGGGAAGCAAGGCAAAGTACACGATGTTGCCGATTCCCGGCGGGGTGCTGCAGATGGGATCCCCCAGGAAGGAAGAAAAACGCGAGGCCCATGAAGGTCCCCAGTTCGAGGTGACTCTGGAGCCGTTCTGGATGGGGAAGTACGAGGTGACCTGGGCCGAGTACATGAAGTACATGTCGATGCACGACATTTTTAAGGATTTTGAAACGCACAAGATGCGGCTGATCACCGAGAAGCAGAAGGCCGACGTGATCACTGCTCCTTCGAACCTCTATGACCCCAGCTTCACCTTCGTCAATGGGGAGGCCCCGGACCTTCCGGCGGTCACCATGAGCCAGTATGCGGCCAAGCAGTACACCAAGTGGCTCTCGCTGCTGACGGGCCGTTTCTACCGTTTGCCAAGTGAAGCGGAATGGGAATATGCCTGCCGCGGCGGGACGACAACCGCCTATCACTTCGGGGATGATGCTTCCATGCTGCCCAAGTACGGCTGGTTCTATGAGAATGCCAACGAGACGACCCACCCGATCGGCCAGAAGCTGCCGAATCCCTGGGGCCTGTATGATATGCATGGAAATGTCGCCGAGTGGGTCTTTGACGCCCTGCTGAAGGACGGCTACAAGCAATTCGCCGGCAAGAAGCTGAAGATGGAAGATGCCATTGCCTGGCCAAAGAAGCTCTACCCGCGTGTGTCTCGGGGGGGGAACTGGGACCTGGATGCCGAGGACTGCCGCTCGGCTGCCCGGCTCGGTTCGAACGATGACGACTGGCGTGCGGAGGATCCCAACATCCCGCTCAGTCCCTGGTGGTTTACCAGCGGGCCCTCGCTGGGTGTGGGGATGCGTATTATCCGCCCGCTCGGTGTTGTGGAGGGGCAGGATCGTGATCGTTACTGGGAAGCGACCCTGGAGCAGATACGCGAGGATGTCGACTACCGGATTGACGAGGAGGGCCGTGGGGCACGTGGTTTCGTCGACCCCCAGCTGCCCACTGCGATCGAGAAGCTCAAGGACAAGTGAGCTGGGTTGTCATGTGACGTGACTTTCCGTGTTCCACCCTCTACCATGTTGTCCAGACGACAGTGCTGACCAGATGGAATTCTTCTCCACGGCAGATGGACCATGATGAGCAAAAATGCGGATCCCAATACACTTTCTCCCGGACCAGATAATCCTGCGGGCTTGAGCGCCGTCGGTCGCTACCTGGTCATTATCACCGCGTTCCTGGGATGGTTTTTCGGCGGCACGCACATGGCGATCAACGGGCTCGCCATGCGGACAGCCGGGCTGAACCTGCTTGTTATTTCCGAGGGGAGTGATTTAACCGCCGGCGATCGAAACACGATAGCCAGTCTCAAAGAGATCCTTGATCCTGACGACAGTGGTACGATCGAGATTTCCTCCCTACCGAGGCTGGATCCGGCGCCCGGGGAAAAAATCGGCAAGCTGGACATGGCAGCCGTGGGCCTGACGAAAAATCCGGACCAGGTCCCGATCCTGGGAGTAGCTGGTGATGATGATGGACTGATTTCGGATGCGGAACTCGAGCGGTATGTGATTGATGGTCGTCTTGGCAAACGTGCCGGCAAGTGGTTTGGTTTCTATGTCTGTGCGTTCCTGTTTGGAGCGGCACTGGGTGGGCTGGTGTTCGGTCGGATTGGGGATCGATTCGGGCGAGTCAAGGGGATGGCGGCGGCCATTGCCTGCTACTCGGGGATGTCGCTGCTGAGTTACTTCGTGCAGTCCCCGACCCAGCTCTGGGTGGCCCGCTTCATTACCTGCATGGGAGTCGGCGGGATGTGGCCCAACGGGGTGGCGCTGATGAGCGAGGCCTGGGAGGGAGTATCCCGTCCGATGCTAGCCGGGGTGATCGGGACTGCCGCGAATGTCGGTATCTTCCTGACCTTCTGGGTGGGAAGGCAGGTGGGAGTGGATTACGACAGCTGGCGGTGGGTCCTGTTGATGGGTGGATCTCCGATCGTCCTGGCCGCTTTTGTGATAGCACTTGTTCCGGAATCTCCCAAGTGGATTGCGGATCGAAAACGTCTCCAACTAGCGGCCCAGGCGGATTCCCCTGGCGTTCTCGAGGGGGATCAACAAGTTGCCAGAACATCCACCTGGGAGGTTTTCAAGCCGGGCCTGGTGGGAGTCACGCTGGTGGGAATCCTGCTGGCAACGGTTCCCCTGCTGGGGGGATGGGGGGCGTCAAACTGGTCCCAGGGATGGGCCGACAAGGTGGGCGCGGAGATCGGGAATCCAAGCCTGAAGGCAGATATTGGCATGGCCCGGTCACTCACCGGGATTATCGGCAGTTTTCTTGGTGGCATGATTGCCAGTTATGCCGGACGCAAGAGGACCTATTTCCTCACCAGCTTGCTCTGCCTGGCCTGTGCCGAGTATGTCTATTTCTTTCACACGCCGGAGCAGTGGCAGTTCCTGGCCAGCTTTGCGGCACTCGGTTTTTTCAGCGGCATCTTTTTCGGCTGGCTGCCGCTTTTCCTGCCGGAGTTATTTGTTACCCGGATCCGTTCCACGGGAGCAGGGGTCTGTTTTAACTTTGGTCGCATTATCACCGCGGTGACGGTCTTTGCCGGCGCATTCCTGATTCAAGAGTTCAACGAGGATTATGCCCTGCTTGGCCGGATCATGAGCCTGATCTACCTGCTCGGCGCGATCGGCATCTGCCTGATGCCCTCGGGGGTCGGCGGCAGCATCGAGGACTGATCCGCCAGAAGAGAAGATTAGCCGTCCAGGAACAGCACACCGTTCCACTCGCCACGGTTGGATGTCACGTCGATCACGTTACCGTCTGGATCGAGTACCTTGAAACTGTGTTCCGGGGCCTGTTGGAGGGACTCCACTTCGCTCCGGTCCTTGACATTCCCCTTGGATATTTCTGCGCCCCAGTCCACGCAGCGCTGCCAGCAGGCTCCCAGGTCGTCAACCACCACGCCAAAATGGATATACTCTTCCCCCTCCTCAAAGGATGGCCGGACCAGGTCGGGGGGGTTCTGAAGCAGCGTGATGTTGTTCACGCCGTCGGTCAGGTCCAGGCCCTGGCGACTGGGCCGGTAGTCAAAAAAATCCCAGCCGATCACCGTGGTATAAAAATCACGGGACCTTTCCATGTCATTACAGCGGATAGCAAGGTGTCTCAGATGGGCCATGATGCCGTCTTCCTACCTGGAGTGGGTTGCAGGTTTTCATGGTCTTCCAGTCTAGCATTTTCTGGTCTCTCCATCAGGGTGCCAGGGAATCCTGGAAGAACGCTGCCATCCGTGCGGCAAACCGGTGAGCATCCTCCGCTGTCTCGATTCCCTCCGCCTGGTGGATGGTGAAATAGCCATCATATCCGATCGCGGAGAGGCCGGCGAAGACATCCGCGAAATCCACTCCCCCAGCCTCCCAGAGTGGCAGATGGTGAAAATGTACATCACCACGGCAAAAGGTCGGCAGGGATTCGGGGCCCTGTTCGTCAAGCCGATGGTTCTGGACATAGACATTCATCAGGCAGGGGGCGAGTCGCTCGAGCGTTTCCTGCCCGTAGGCTTGGCCGCAGAGCATCAGGTTGGCCGGCTCGTAGACAATTCCGAAATTGGGCTGGTTGATCTCCTGAATCACGCCCAGGACCTGGTCTACCTGTTCAAAGATCGAGCTGGTATGGCACTGGTGGACCAGCCGGATGCCCCGTTCCGCTGCCCGCTCGGCAGCGTCACGGGCAAACGGGATATCGGAGTCCTGTTTCATACAGATCCGGACCAGGTCAGAGCCCAGGATGGAGGCGACGTCGAGGCTGGGGCCAATATCCCGCAGGCTGTCAGGGCCAGAAGCGTTGTTGAGGGGCACATCGAAGTCGGCGGTGACCATCGAGACGACAAGGCCTGCCGCGTCGATCTGCTGTTTCATCTGCTCAAGCTGCTGCGGGGACGTCTGCACTCCCCCCGCACTGGCCCGCATGCAGATAGCCCCGTACCCGTTCCCGGCAGCCACTTCCAGAAAGTTTTCAAATGGCAGCAGGAGCCGGGTCTTCGAGGGAGCTTCGACAATCCGGACAGAAAGCGAGAGCTGCATGAGGTCACGGTTTCTCCTGACGGCTGTGCCGGGCTACTTCTTCTTCACACCCAGCTCGGCAAGTTTCTTGGCGACATCCGTACCATGTGTACGAGCGGAGACCGCCTTGTCGATGTGGAGGATCTTGCCGTCCGTCCCGATATAAAACGTCCAGCGGAAAGGGACCGCCCGGTCCTTGGTGACGACGCCATACGCCGTGGCCACCTTTTTTCCGGCATCACTCAGGATCGGGTAATCCAGCTTGAGTGCCTCGGCATACTTCTTCATCGTCTCCGGCGGATCGACACTTGCCGTGAAAACAGCGGCGTCGAACTGCTTGACCCCGGATCCTGTTTCGCGCTTGGCAACTTCAAACTTGCGATTCCCAAGCAGGGAAACTTCAAAGCCCTTTTCAATCCCGCTGTCACGCAGCGAGTCACACTGGGCCGTTCAGCCCCCGGTAAAGGCCTTGGGGAACCAGGCCAGCACGACCACTTTCCCCTCGTAATCTGCCAGCTTGTGCGTTTTGCCATCGCTTCCCTTGAGAGCGAAATCCGGAGCCGCATCGCCAACTTTCAGTTCTCCGGCGGCCGTGGTCACCATCGCGAGAACAAGTGCCACGGCAGTACAAAATCGAATCGATCGTTTCATGGCTGTATTTCTCCGAAAACTAACACTACAAATGAAGAGCGCTGCACACTTCTGGCAGTTATTCTAAGCAAGTTTCATGTCGCTGAGTACAACAGGGGGAGAAGATTCGATGCGTGTTTTCCTGGCGTTGTTTTTTGGTTTCCTGCTGACGACACCGCTTGGCAGTTTAAGAGCAGAAGACTGGTTGCAGTTTCGTGGACCTGGAGCGCGTGGCGTAGCGGATGCCTCATCGATTCCCGATTCCTGGACCACGGAAGAGAACGTGGCCTGGTCGGTCAAAACACGGGGACTCGGATGGTCCAGTCCGGTGATCGTGGGGAATCGGATTTTCTACACGACCGTGATCAATGATGGCAAGACCGACTCCCCACGCAAGGGACTCTACTTCGGCGGTAACCGCTCGGCGATCCCCGATTCACAGCACCACTGGCTTGTCGTCTGCCGGGATCTGGAAAATGGCAAGGTGCTCTGGGAGAAGCAGGTTCAGGAGGGACGGCCTTCCAATGCGGTGCACCTGAAAAACACGCTGGCCTCGGAAACCCCGGTCAGTGATGGGACGTACCT
>CAYYZW010000341.1:0-41919 GCA_964476375.1 uncultured Pirellulaceae bacterium | reverse complement strand
CACGTGGCCCGCAAACTGTATTTTGGGGTTACCCGGGAGATGAAAAAAAAGGGGATGAAAAGCTGGGTTGCCCATTCCACCAATGACTCGTACCGGATGTTCAAGTTCATGCGTTTCAAGGCGGGGCAGTCCTTTACGCTGCTGGCAAGGGATCCTCCCGGAGGGGGAGGCCAAAGTGGAATACTGGAAACGCTTCGACTGGGCCCGGCAGACCACGACCTGCTGGTGGAGCTGGATGAGCAGGTTTTTGGGATGCCACGGGTCGACTGGATCGGCGCGCTTCTTGCCCAGCCTTCCACACATTTTTTCGGGAAAAAACGAGAGGGCAGGCTGGTGGCCTCGGCCTGCGTTCGGGGCCGCAAGCAGAACGCGGTCTGCCTGGATGCGGTCAATGGTCATTCCTCCGAGGACGTGATCCCGCTTGTGGATATGATCCTGGCCGACATGGCCTCGCACCGCATCGAGTGTTTTGCGCGGACGGATTCGCCGCTGCATCATCACCTGCTGGAGAACCAGTTCACGGTACCGGAGTTTTTTGTCCCGATTGGCCCGCTGGTGGAATGGAGGAAAGGGCCGACCGGGGATGTCGGCCTGTCACCGAAAGTTCTCTCGCTGGCCTGGTTCTAGCCGGCAGATGAGGCTCAGTCGTTCTCCTCTTCCCAGCGCATATTACGAAAGTGCGGCTGGGGGCCCTTCCAGCGGTTGGAGCCAAAGATCTTTTCGCTCCCCCGCTGCTGGTAGAAAGCTCGCAGTCCAAGCAGGTCGACCTGCTGCCAGGATTCCAGTGGCTGCTGCTTGTCGGGGGTCGTGAAGTCGGAGGGGGAGAGGGTCACGCGCTGCCAGTCATCGCCCCCGGCCAGAGACACCAGGGCAAGGTATTCCTGTTGCCTGCCGCGATAGGAGCGAAAGAAATTCTCGGTCAGCATGATCACCAGCTCGTTGGGCTGATCCGATCTCACTTCCAGGGCAAGCTTGTTCCCGGTTGTGCCACGCCACTTCGGATCACAGATCTTTCTCGTCCAGTACTGCCAGTGATGGGGGTTGTCCGCAGAGAGGCGATACCAGTCCTGCCAGTTCCTGGAAAAGTCCTCGATCAAGCGTGCCGGCTTGTCGGTCGCCTTGACCCCTGCCTGCTGCAGGTGTGCCGGGGTTGCCGTGTGCATCTGCGAGGTGAGGGCAAAGGTGGAGGTGGGCCGGGCGAAGGGGACCTCCTCAGGCTTGTCGAGCTTGTAGTGCACGTTGGCCGAGGCGAACAGCGGCTCGTCGCTCGAGAGAATTGGCAAGGGGGCTGACCATTGATCACCCTGCCGGGATATTTTCACGGCTGTCCGCCAGAAACGGGCCTGGGGATCGGGGTCGACCGAGTAGAGAATATGAACGTGCGCGATCGGCCTGGACATGTCGGGCCGGACTTCCAGGCGTGGAACCCCGTCCTTCCCGCCCAGGACCAGCTTCGTGGCCGGTGTCTCCGGGAACTGGAATGTCCCCTTGAGGTACTGGTCCATCCAGAGTGGCCGGGTGACGGCAAACGGGGGGGTAAAGCGGTGATTCAGGTGGGGGGCGAGGGAAAACCGCAGCACACCCGACATCAGGTCGGCGGTGCGATAGGTGTCATCCATGTACTGGTGGAAGTCATTTGTCGCGCTCAGCCAGAGCAGCGGAGCCTTGACCAGGGGCGCGTAGGACTGGAAGCCAATCGTGGCTCGAAACAGTTCCACGTTCCCGTTGACGCGGCGGGGCCGTTGTTCGGGGAGCAGTGGCAGGGGCATGGTTTGAAAACCCTGTCCGCCGACCGAGGGGGCAGCAGCTTTTACTCGCCCGTCGGTCCCCGCCACGTACATGGTCAGGTTCCCTCCCATCGAGTGGCCGTAAACGCCGAGCCGCCCAGGATCCACTTCCGGCTGCTGTTCGAGGAATGTCAGCCCGCGGCGGGAACCGAGTGTCAGCAGGTACCAGTTGTTGTTCCGCGGGGACTCACCGGGATCCAGGTAGATTTCTCCCGGCTTGAGATTCGAGTAACCGGGCACATTGTCCTGCGTGGGATCGACGGCTCCCCAGTCGGTGTTGGGATCACCAGGCATGGCATCTTCCATCTCCCGGCCACCCCAGTTGATCGACAGGCAGGCATAGCCACGGCGGGCATAAAACTCTACCTCGTGCTGAAAGGCTCTCTGGCCACCACCATGGAGATGAAGAAGCCCGGGCACGCCTTTTGCCCCCGTCGGGAAGGCATAAAAGGCTGCCATTCGTGCCTGCTGGCCCTTGAAAGTACCGATCCGGTAGGTGACGTAGCGGCAGGTGATTTTGTCCTTTTCCCACTGGCGTACTGTCCTGGCATCGAGTGGTACCTGGCGGGGGTCAAAATCGGCCCAGAGTGACCTCACGTCACGCGGAACATCGTCTTCTGCCCTGAGTGTGCCCACGGCAACCAGGAACTGGACGAGCAGGATACTCCAAAGCAGTCGCCGGGCAGTCATGAGTGCCTCTCGGGGAAAGAACGTGATGGCTCAGGCAATCAGCTCGTTGATCACCTTGCCTCCAAACTGGCTAAGCTGCTTGAAGCGGCCGGCGTGGTAATACGTCAGCTTGTTGTCGTCCAGGCCCAGCAGACGCAGCAGCGTGACGTGGAGATCCCGCAGGGGGTGAACAACGTCGACCGCCGTGGACCCGATCTCATCGGTCGCCCCGATCGTGTGTCCCGCCTTGACTCCCCCGCCCGCCAGCCAGATGTTCATGGCGTTGGGGTTGTGGTCACGGCCGTACTTGATGCCGCCCCGGATCCCGTTGTCCGGCGTGCGGCCAAACTCGCCCATCCAGACAACGAGCGTCTCCTCGAGCAGCCCTCGCTGCTTGAGATCCTTCAGCAAACCGGCAATCGGACGGTCCACGCTGCGGATCAGTGAACCATGGGCGCGGGCGATGTAATCATGGCTGTCCCAGGTGCTGGCATAAAGCTGGACGAAGCGCACGCCCTTCTCTACCAGCTTCCGTGCCAGCAGGCAGCGGCGTCCCAGGTTGTCGGTTGGTTTTGTGCCGATCCCGTAAAGTTCTCTTGTGGCGGCGGTTTCGTTATTGATATCGATAATCTCCGGCACCTGCGTTTGCATACGAAATGCCAGTTCGTAGTTTCGCATGCGGGCGACCAGTTCCTTGTGCTGGGGATGCCTCGTCGCATGCTGCTTGTTGAGTGAGCCGAGCAGGTCCAGGTTGCGCCGTTGCCGGGCGCGAGTGACACCCGCCGGAGGCTGGATATCCAGCAGTGGAGAACCCTCGGGCCGCAGGGCGGTGCCCTGGAGACTGGTCGGCAGAAAGCCATTAGACCAGTTGGCCGGGCCACCCTGCGGATAGGATAACTCGGGCAGCACGATGAAGCCCGGCAGGTTCTCGTTTTCCGTCCCCAGGCCCTGGGTGACCCATGATCCGATCGCCGGATCACCTCCGAAGCGGTTGCCGGTATTGACGTGGTAATTCGCGGTGGGATGGTTCACCGAGTCGACCTGCAGGCCACGGTAAAAGCAGAGGTCGTCTGCGACATCGGCAAGGTTTTCCCAGAGCGTGTTCATGTCGGCGCCGCTCTGGCCCGTTTTGCGGAACTGGAAAGGACTCTTCACGTAGTATCGCTTGCCGGAGCTCATCGCACTCTGTTCCTCGCCAGACCGGTTGAACTCGTCGAGGTGGAGTTCGTCCAGTTTCGGCTTGGGATCAAAGTTGTCGATATGAGACGGCCCCCCTTCCATATAAAGGAAGATGCAGTGTTTCGCCCTGGCCCCGGGGAAATGAGGCTGCTTGCCTGGCTCGGCGCGCGCCGCACCGGCATGCATGGCCGTCAGGGCAATGCTTCCCAGGCTGGCATTCAGGCCATAAAGAAAATCGCGTCGGTCCACGTGGCATGCATTCCTTAATAGACGTAGATGAACTCGTTGGCGTTGAGCAGTACAAGGCAGACATCCGCCAGGCCGCGGGTCCGCGCATCGACCTGGTGGGGCTCAAGGTCCGGCACATAATCCTCGTACTCGAAAAGCGTCTCGGTAAAGCTGAACTCTTCTCCCGTGTTCTCCTCGTTGGCCCGGCGTGTGACCTTCGTGGGGTAAACACGAGGCAGGGGGTCTGATCCCTGTTGCTCGGCAGTTGCCGCTTTCCAGTGCGACAGTGCGGCGGCTATTTCTTTCCGGTTCGCGTCGCGGCCAAAGGCACGCCGAAAAGCCAGGGCGAGGGCATCCCTGTCGCTGTCGGATTCCTGCAGGACGCTGGCGGCCATGGCAAGCGCCCGGTCTGCCGATTCGGAACTGTTAAAGAGTGTGAAGACCTGGGGTGTGACGTTGGACGAGTCCCGCAGCTCACAGGATTCGTCGGGCACGGGCTGGTTGAAGGTTGTCATGAACGGGTCCCGGTGTCCACGCAGCTTGAGCGAGTAAATGGATCGCCGGTTTCGCTGTGCGGGCTGGGGGTCAGGAACGTAGCTGGGGGCAAAGGTACCCATGATCATCCGTGGCTGCAGGGCCGCTTCCAGGTTGATGTCGGGCCGGGCTGGAATACCACCCGCCAGTGGATTCAGCTCACCCGAGACAGCGAGCATGGCATCTCGAAGCTCCTCGGCCGAGAGCCGCCGTGGTCGAAATGCGGCGTAACTGGTGCCGGCTGGATCAAGCTCCTCCAGTGTTTCACCATCCGGATGGGTGCTTGCCCGGCGATAGGTCTCGGAACCGACAACCCAGGTGTGCAGCTTCTTGATGGACCAGCCATTGTCCATGAACTCCGAGGCCAGCCAGTCGAGCAGCTCCGGGTGCGTCGGTTTCTGGCCCGTGGCGCCGAAGGTGTTGGGGTTCCCCACCAGGCCGCGGCCAAAATGGTACTGCCAGACGCGGTTGACGATCACCCGCGCGGCAAGCGGGTTCTGCCTGTCGACGATCCAGTTGGCCAGGGCCAGGCGGCGGCCCTCGGTACTGCTGGGAATATCGGCTGTGACTCCCGCGGCACTCAGAACGCCTGGCTCGACGGGATCGGCCGGGGAGAAGAGATCCCCGCCGGTGAGGATGGCTGTCCCTGGTGCTTTCTGAGTCTTTGGATTGGTGGCGGGCTTTTGTTGCCGGGAGGTGACATTTTTCGACAAACGCGTTGGGCCGTTGTAGACGGTCAAGGCGATAGGCCGGTAACGATCGAGTCCCCAGTTGAAAAGGAGTGTCCATTTGCGGCCGAGCCGTTCGCGGCCAAAATCGTCGGGCGTCTCCCGCTCCGCGTTGAGGCCGGCGAGCATCTTCTTGTTTGCTTCGGCTCGCATCTGGTGGTACTTCCTGTGCTGGTCGAACCCGCTGGTGTTTTCATCCGGCAGGAATGCCGCGTTGACCTCGGCAAACTGGGTGCTCGCGAAAACCGCCTGGATGGAGTAGTAATCGCGTGTGGGGACGGGGTCGAACTTGTGGTCATGGCAACGGGCGCACTGGAGAGAGTGTCCCAGGAAGACCTGGCCAACCGAGGCGGTGACGTCGTCCAGGAACTGCTGGCGCGTGAGGCGGGCGACGGCCATG
Source organism: uncultured Pirellulaceae bacterium (assembly GCA_964476375.1). Classification (GTDB taxonomy): domain Bacteria; phylum Planctomycetota; class Planctomycetia; order Pirellulales; family Pirellulaceae; genus SAT2750. The sequence goes on along the minus strand of CAYYZW010000341.1, from coordinate 36,394 downwards.
CCGGTCTGCTCCCAGGGCCCCATCCTCAGGAACCCGGCGGCAATCCTGTTTTCGACACTCTCCCCGTCCAGCTCGTCACCGGCAATCTGTTCACGCACAAACTGGTCGTATGGCTTGTCATTGTTGAAGGAGCGGATCACGTAATCCCGGTAACGCCATGCGTTGGGACGTTCAAAATCGTTGGCGAATCCCGCGCTGTCCGCGTACCGCACCACGTCGAGCCAGTGTCGGCCCCACTGTTCCCCGTAGTGTGACGATGCGAGCAGTCGCTGGACCAGCCGGTCGTAGGCGCCCGCCCCCCTGTCCGAGAGAAAAGTGTCTGTCTCGCCGGGAGTGGGAGGGAGCCCGGTCAGATCCAGCGTGAGTCGCCGGACCAGCGTGGCCCTGTCCGCCGGAGGTGCTGGTTTCAGTCCCTCGGGGATCCGTGCATCAATAAAGGCATCGATGGGATTTTCTGTCCCGGATGGTGGTTTGGGGTGAGTGATCGCCTGGTAGGCCCAGAGATTGGCCGGGTCGTACTGGCGATCGGTCCATTGCTGGGAGAGTCCGCCGCTGGTCTTGACCGTCACGCCGCCCGCTTTCGACCAGGGGTCGAGCTGGCTGCGGAGGGTGGAGAGCCGGTTTTCATCGGGCCATGATGCGCCCCCGGCGATCCAGTCCCGGATGTAGGCGATGTCCTCGTCCGAGAGGCGATCGCTTTCCTTGGGCGGCATGGCCGACCAGTCGTCGTGACGGCGACTCACAGCCAGGTAAAGAGGACTTTCCAGTGGCTTGCCGGCAGTGACCGAGGACAGACCACTTTCCCCGCCCTTCTGGAGCCCCTCGGCAGTACGGAGGTCGAGATCTCCCTGGAGATCCGTGACATCGTTACCGTGGCAGGCGAGGCAGCGGGCGCTGAAAAGTGGCTGAATCTTGAAGGCGAAGAGTAACTCCACTTTCGCCTGTTCTTTCCTGTCTTGCGTTTCGTCTGCCGTCATGGCAGGAGTGCTGCAAACAAGTACCAGCAGCAGGACAGGCACAACACCCCAACGGTGGAAAACGAAAAATTGCCTGGCCTTGCTCATCCTGCGCCCCTGGATACGTCGTGCCGCGCCTTGTTCATTGTACGCGCTGTTACTTTCTGTAAAACACGCAACGCGGTCGAATTCACAGGTTGAAAGTTTCCCTGATGGAGGATGGGATTGGTAAAAGAGTGCCTCCTGATGTTTCCAGCGTCGACCCCTGTTTCACTCGCAGAACTTTGTTGCGGTTGATAGTATGACGGATAGACATTGCACCGTGAAAAGTACGGAAAGGGTGTTCCATAGGATGAAACCGACGTGCTTACTGCCGCTGGTACTGGCCTGGCTGATGGCGGTACAGCTTGTCGCCGAGGAGGCTCCCGCCGATGGCGACCAGTCGGTTGAGGCGGCCTTCAACGAGCAGGTTCTGCCGATCCTCGAGCAGCATTGTTACAAGTGCCATAGCCATGCTTCGCGCAAGGCAAAAGGTGGCCTGGTACTGGATTCCAAAAGCGGCTGGGCCACGGGCGGCGACTCCGGACCGGCGGTCGTGCCGGGCAAGCCGGCTGAAAGCCTGCTGATCAACGCCGTTCGTTACCAGGATCTGGAGATGCCACCCAGTGGCAAGCTGCCGGAGGCGTTGATCGACCGGCTCGAAGACTGGGTTGCAGGTGGTGCCCATGATCCACGGGTGACCGAGGTTGCTCGGGGCACCGATGAAATAGATATCAAGGCCGGCCGCAACCACTGGGCATTTCAGCCCTTGGCCAGGAAATCGCCGCCAAGGGTCAGATATTCTCGCTGGTCACGGGCTGCTGTGGATCGATTCATCCTGTCGGAACTTGAAAAACAGGGTCTGCAGCCGACCGTGGATGCTGATCCCTATACCTGGCTGCGGCGGGTGACTTTCGACCTTACGGGGCTCCCCCCCACGGTAGAGGTGATTCGCGAGTTTGAGGCGGATCGGTCGGCCGAGGCCCGTGAGCGGGTGGTTGACCGGCTGCTCTCTTCTCGTGCTTTCGGCGAACGCTGGGCCCGCCACTGGCTGGACCTGGTCGGATATGCCGACCAGATCGGCACCTCCAATAACGTTTTTGCCCAGCATGCCTGGCGGTACCGTGATTACGTGATCGACTCCTTCAACAACGATAAGCCGTTTGATCGCTTTGTCCGTGAGCAGATCGCCGGGGACCTGCTGCCCCATGACTCTGTCGAGGAGAGAGCGGCCAACCTGGTGGCGACGGGATTTCTCGTGCTGGGGGATATCGAGATCGTGGAGGCGGACAAGGCCAAGATGCTGGTCGATATTATTGACCAGCAACTGGCCAAGGTGAGCAGGGCCTTTCTTGGAATGACGATCGACTGTGCCCGCTGTCATGACCACAAGTTTGACCCTATCTCGCAGACGGACTATTACGCCATCGCCGGATTCTTTCATGGTACCTCCACGGTCTGGAAAACGAATCGTGGTGTCTGGAGTGATGTGAATGTCCATGACTTGCCGGAAACCGAGTCCCAGCAAAAAGAACGCGTCGAACGCCAGCGTCTGCACACAGAGAAACTGGCTCGAATGAAAACAGAACGTGAGCAGGCCCAGCAGCGAGTGAAGGCCCTGGATGAGCAGCTCACAAACAGTGAGCTTCCCAAGCAACAGCGGGACAAACTGTCGGCTGAACGGGCCAAGGCCAATGGCCGTATCGGCCCGCTCAACCGGGAAATCCCTCACGCCGTGTTCTTTGCACCCACGGTCCCCCGGGCCCATGGTGTCTGGGATGTCGAGCAGCCGACGGATATGAAGATTACTATTCGGGGAAACCCCCGGGCCCTGGGAGAGGAGGTGCCGCGCGGGTTCCCGCAAGTTCTCAGCGATGATCAGCCGGTGATTCCGGCGGGCGAGAGTGGCCGCCGGCAACTGGCCGACTGGGTTGCCGGGGCTGACAACCCTCTGACCGCACGGGTCACGGTCAACCGTATCTGGCAGAAGCTGTTTGGCGAGGGGCTGGTCCGTTCGGTCGATTACTTTGGTCTTCCCGGGGAGACGCCCTCGCACCCGGAGCTTTTGGATTACCTGGCCAGGCAATTCGTGCGTAGTGGCTGGTCACAGAAACAACTCATCCGCTCCCTGGTCCTCAGCCGCACCTACCGGCTCGACAGCGTTCATGATGATCGTGCTTCCCAGGTGGATCCGGAGAACCGCCTGCTCTGGCGGATGAACCGTTTTCGGCTGGACGCCGAGGCATTACGGGATGCGATGATCTTTGTCAGTGGCAGGCTCACGTCTTCCAGCGGCGGTCCGGCCATGCCGCTGGAATTCCCGGAAAACGTTAACAATGTGGATCCATCTAATGTGAATCCGCCGTCATTCGGATTTGCCCGCTGGCGACCGGGGCAGGAATTCCAACGCACCGTTTACCTGCCGATTATCCGCCACACGGGGCAGCCAGGCCCTGCCGCCCTGCGAAACGTATTCGACTTCCCGCAGCCCTCCCAGTTCACAGGCCAGCGTTCGATCACCGCGGTTCCGACCCAGGCCCTGTTCCTGATGAACAGTCTCGTCGTGCGGCAGCAGGCAGCCGCCCTGGCCACGCGAATGAAAGAGGCTGCCACGGACGATGTGGAGCGACTGGAACTTCTCTGGCTCACGCTTCTGAATCGCCCTATCACCGGGCTGGAACAACAAGAGACAACGGCCTTCCTGAAAGAAGCCGGCGAGGAGGCGTGGATCGAGCTCTGCCATGCTATGCTGGCGTCGAATGAATTCCTGATGAGACTGTAAGTATGAACCGATCACGATTGTCGAGGCGAGAGTTGCTGCAGTCCGCTGCCTGTGGATTTGGTGGCCTGGCACTGGGTGGCATACTGTCTCAGGCAGCGGCTGGTGCAGGTCCACTGGCGATTCGTGCGCCTCACTTTCCGGCTCGTGCCAAGCGGATGATTTTTGTTTTCCTGGCGGGTGGTCCCTCGCAGGGTGACCTGTTTGCACCGAAGGACGAGATCACCAGGAACCATGGCAAGGCGATCACATCCCCGGTAGGAGATGATGGCCAGATTCGTGTGGGAGTAGCAAAGTTCCTGCCCATGGCGCCGGTCGCTCCGGTCAAGCCACGGGGGGAATCCGGCCTGATGATCTCGGACCTGATGCCAAACCTGGCAGGGGTGGCCGACGAGCTGTGTATGCTGCGGGCCGTGGTGTCTGATAACAAGGCCCATGCCCCGGCAGCATTACAGTTTCACACTGGCCACATTGCCGAGGCGCGGCCGTCGATGGGAAGCTGGATCAGTTATGGCCTTGGCACCGAGAACGAGGATCTGCCAAGCTTTATCACTGTCCACCCCCCGGGAGACCCACGCGTCTATGGCTCCTCGTTCCTGCCGGCCGTTCACCAGGGAACGCCGCTGCGCGTGCCCGGAAGCGAGAACGAACCAGCCATCGCTGACTTGCGTGATCCACACGGGAAACCGGAGTCCCAGCGCCGCCGGCTTGATTTCCTGCAGGGGATGAACCAGCGACTCTTGAAGCGTGTGAAAACGGACTCGCAGATGGAAGGGATCATCGAGTCTTTTGAACTGGCTTTCCGTATGCAGGAGAAAGCACCCGGGCTGGTCGATCTTTCCGGGGAAACCGCTGAAACACACAAGCTTTATGGGATCGGTGATGGGCCCACCGATCGAAACGGCCGCGCCTGCCTGATGGCCCGGCGGTTGAGCGAGGCGGGAGTCCGTTTCGTCCAGGTCACGATGGGTGGCTGGGACCATCACGGCGATATTCATAATGCCCTGCGAGGTTCCTGTGCCGGCGCCGACAGGCCGATTGGCGGGTTGATTTCGGATCTCCAGCGCCGTGGACTGCTGGAGGACACGCTGGTTATGGTTTCCGGCGAGTTTGGCAGGACCTACTGGAGCCAGGACCTGTCGGGCAAGAGTCCGATTATCAAGCATGGCCGGGAACACCAGCAGGAAAGTTTCTGTACGCTGCTGGCCGGGGGAGGGGTGAAACCCGGTTTTGTCCATGGTGAGACAGATGATCATGGATACCGGCCTGTCCAGGGGCGGGTTCACCTGCACGACCTGCATGCCACGATGCTGCACCTGCTGGGGATTGATCATGAACGCTTGACCTACCCCCATCACGGCCGGGACTATCGGCTGACCGATGTGTTTGGTGAGCTGGTCAAGGAAATCCTGGCCTAGCCGGCAGGGTTTTTACCCGGTGGATCCACTCAGGGTGTGAGCTGGTGCTCGCCGTCGGCAAATTTCTTGTGGCAGGCGTTACATTGCTGCAGCATGCTCGTGTAGGCTTTGCGGGCCGCCGGATAGTCGGATTTCCTGGCGGCCTGGTAGAGCTGGCTGCCATGACCACGCACCTGGAGGCTAAACGGCTTCCAGCCGTACCCGCCCTCCTTGGGCATGCGCATTGCCAGCAGGTTGGCACATTCCGCCAGCGTGAGGGCATCGCCTTTGATTCTCTTCCAGGCCTGCTTGTCCGACGGTTCCGCGGCCATGGCGGCTTGGAGCCGCTTGTAGCTTGGCTCGAAGACATATTCCATGAAATGGTGCATGTCATCATCCACCGGCTGGATGTCATTGTCCGCTGTCTTGGCGTCGTCCGCTTGGACTGGCGAGCCTGTCGGTGCCAGGGTCCAGGTGACCGTGCCAAGAATGGTCAAGAAAAGAAAGCTCAAGAAAAGGGGTGTCTTTGTCATTGTGTTATTTCTCTATCCACGAGGGCATCAGGGTGATGTTGTGACTTCTGTGTCCTTCAGGTTCGCCTGCAGGAAGTCGTAAAGATGCCTTCCGTTGACATCCGTGAAAAACTCTGTTCCGCCATGCCCTGATCCTTTCAGGATATGCAGTTTTACCGGCAGGCCTGCCTGCTTGTAGACCTTCTCGATGGCCTGGGACTGGTCCAGCAGGACTGTCTTGTCCATGTCCCCATGGAAAATCAAAAAGGGCGGGTCATCCTTACTGACGTGGTAGGCCGCGGATGCCTGTTTTGCCAATTTCACCTTTTTATCTGCCCCGCCGCCCAGCAGGTTATAGACGACCGAGCCTTCCTTGTTGGCCCGCGATGGTTGCGTTGTGCTGCGAAGCACAAAGTCGGTGGCGCCATAGTAATCAGCAACGGCCTGGACCCGTGAGGACTGGTCAAGATATCCACCAACCGTTCCCTCGAGCTTCTTGACGCCACCGGTGGTTCCCATCAGCGCGGCCAGGTGTCCTCCCGCACTGGCCCCGGAGACGGCAATCCGATCGGCCTGGTAACCATAGTTCCCGGCATGGGCTCGCAACCAGCGGACCGCTCCCTTGCAGTCATGAAGCTGGGCGGGAAACCGGGCGACGTCGGTGAATCGATAGGAAATACTTGCTACCGTGTAACCGTACTGGGACAGCCAGGAGATGTAGCAGGCATTCTTGGAACCTGCCCGCCAGCCACCGCCATGAATCCAGACAACCAGGCCAGATCCTTTCGGATTCGCAGGCAGGTAAAGGTCCAGCTTGAGGCTCTGTCCATCGACGTTGGCAAACTCAATATTCTTGACCACCGTTCCCGTCTCCTGGGCACTCGCACTGGACAGGGCGAAAAACAGGGAGGCACCAAGAGCTAGGGTCGTACGGTACATGGCGTGTGAATCGGAACCGGTTTCTCTCAAGCGAAAATCGAATCACTCAGCGTACCGCTGCTATCGGCAAAGGAGTCGACCTCGATCCCCAGAGAATGCAGGATGCTGAGGTACATGTTCGACATCGGCGTCTCGCCGCTGCGCCAGTAGGTGCCATGCTTGAGTCCCATGTTTGTTCCACCCGCAACCATCGTCGGCAGGTTGCGGGGGTTATGGGTGGTACTGCAGCCGCTCCCGTAGAGCACGATGCTGTTATCCAGCACGGTACCGTTGGTGTCCTTGAACTCCTGCAGGCGGCCGAAGAAGTAGGCGAGCTGCTCGCTCAGGAACTTGTCGTACTTGGCAAATGCCGTCTGGCCGTTCTTGTCATAGGCATGGGAGAGGCTGTGGTGCGTCTGTGTCATGCCCAGCTTCAGTGGGAAGGTATCACTGATCCCCATGCCGTCCTCCCGATTGAGCATGAAGGCCACCGAGCGCGTGATATCCGCGTCGAATGCCAGCGCGATCAGGTCGAACATGTTGCGGTAATACTCGGCCGGTTCCCCCTCGCTCGTGGCATCCAGGTTCAGATGCGAGTAATCCTGATCCTTGATCGGGATATCAATCCACTTCTCCGAGGCAATCAGCCGCGCCTCGACCTCGTTGAGCGAGGTCAGGTACTGGTCCATCTTTTCCCGGTCGCTGCGGCCCAGCCGCCGGTTCAGCGAACGGGCATTCTCGAGAACGGCGTCAACCAGCGTGATACGCTTTTTCAGCTTCTCCCGTTCTTCTTCCAGCGTGGATTGGCTGCCCCGGAAGAGGCGATCGAAGATCTGGCGGGGATTGTTTTCCGCCGGGATCGGTTTTCCCTCGGTGTTATAGGAGATTGTCCCGGTTCGCGAGAGGAAGCCAACGCCCGCGTCGATCGACATCACCAACGATGGCTGGCGGCAATACTGCTTGGTGTGCTGGGCCACGACCTGGTCAAGTGCCACAGAGTTAAAAGTTTTTCGGGTGGGATTGTGGAGCGGGGCACCGGTCAGCCACATGTCCGAGCAGATATGCGGATCCGCCTTGGGGCCACTCGGATGGTAAAGGCCTCCCATGAAACTGAGCTGCTTGCGGAAGGGGCTGAGGGGCTCGGTCGATTTACCAAACTTGAATTCCCGTCCCTCGATCGTCGGGAACCAGCTCCACTCGTTGATTCCGTGTTCCGGTTTGGGCAGCGACATGCCGTTTGCCGTGTAAAGCGCACAGAAGCGGCGAGGCGTGTGCGAGGCGACCTCTTCTCCCATCGCTTCGAGGATCGGCAGAACCAGCGTGGCGCCAGCAATTCCCTTGAGGACAGAACGTCGATCGAGCTTGGCTGTCATGGCCATGGGCAGATTTCATCTCCAGGGTCGATAACGAGAACTCTATTTCTTCAGGAACAGGTCGCTCTTGATGATAAACCGCAGCATCGCCTGCATGCGGTAATCATCCTGACGTAGTTCTATTCCTTTTTCTTCCAGGTAGACAAGCTCATTGTAACGCAGACTGCGGCCAATGGCATAACTTGCCAGGTGTTTCATATAACTGAAGGCCACTTTATCTATTCGGTCATTGACCAGGTATTCCTTCAGCGCATTGAGATCTTTGATTTCCGTCCCGTCTGGCAGGGTGGAATTCGACTCGATTTCCCCCTCTTTCTTGGGCAGCCCGCCCGCACTGAGTGTCTCGAAGGGGATTCCCCAGGGGTCGATGCCCGCATGACACGTGACGCATCCTTTCTGGTTGCGATGAACTTCCAGCCGTTCAAGCAACGACAGGCTGGCGGTATCTTCCGAGAGTTCCGGCACATTTGGCGGCGGATCGTCGGGAGGCTCGGCGATGATCTTGCGGGCCAGCCAGGCACCTCGCTTGACGGGGTTGGATTCCCGACCATTGGACAGCCCGGCCAGGATGGCGGCATGGGAAAGCACGCCTCCCATGTCTGGATCCTGGTGGGCAATGGGGACAAAGTCAAAACCACTCTCGGTCCGCTCGGCCAGTCCGTAATAGCTGGCAACCACCTCGTTGGCCATGATGAACTCGGATTGCACCAGGTTTCGAAGAGGCAGATCTTCCTTGACCAGGTACTCGAGAAAGCGGACCGGTTCCTGCCGAAGCTGGAGACGGGTGTCACGTGTCAGGGTCGGGTATCGCTTTCGATCGATCTCGACGACATCGAACTTGTCCAGGCTCAGCCACTGGGAGGCGAACTCACTGGCAAACTGGCCGAAGCGCGGGTCCTGGACCATTCGCTTAATCTCGGCATCCAGGGATCTGTGAAGGGTTTTGGTCGAGGCCAGTTCCAGGAGTCTCTCGTCGGGGGCCGTGTTCCAGAGAAAGTAGGAGAGCTTGGAGGACAGTTCGTAGGAATCCAGGTTCTCCGGCCTGGGGCTCTTGCTGTTCTCGATCATGAACAGGAACTGGGGCGAGGTAAGAACCACGAGCAGGGTATCCTTGATGCTTTGCTGGAAGTCGCCCTGCCGGGCAAAAGCACTTTCCCAGACTGTCATCAGCGAGGATTCTTCCTCCTGGCTGATCGGTCGCCGGAAAGCACGGGTGGCAAAGGAGCGAATCACCTCTCCTGCATAGTGTGCCGGATCATCCCTGTTGCCAGAGTCAATAAAAATATTCCGATGGGTGGCCGGGGGCCAGCTCTCGTAAAAGGGGCCCTCGAACTCGACCGAACGGACCAGCAGGCGGGGCATGTCACGGCCGTCCGTATACTCACTGCGAACCCCGATCTCACGAACCCCGGCCAGGTAGTTGACGTTGTCCTTCTCGACATCGGGGCTGGGGAAGTCATTGATTGCGCCCTCGAAGACAAACTCATGAAGGCCTGTTTCCTTGACCACCTGGGGCTGGCCGACCGGAGCCAGGGTGCTGCCACAATCACGGCGCAGTCCGATATGCACTCCAACACGAGGCGATCGGCGTTCGAAGCGTGCAAATTGCCTGGCAATGTCGTTACTCTCGACAAGAGGACTGAGGACCAGTCGCTGGATTTTTGTGCCGCCGCCGTAGAGAGTCCTTACCTCGACTGGTCCGGCTGGGAGCCTGACCGCCAGGAAGGCAGGTTGGTGAAGAGTCGCGGAGAATTGTCGGTCTGCCAGCTTGAGAGTCAGGTTCTGTGGCTTCTCGGGTGGAGGAGGTTGGATGAACTGCTGACCTGGCTCAAGCAGGGCCTGGATTTCTGCTGCCTCCAGGGCACGGCGGTAAAAACGGACTTCATCGATCTCACCCTTGAAGAGTGCCGAATCCTGGATCCGGCCGATGTACATGTGGATGTTGGGGTTGTCCAGGTTCGTCGCTGCCACACTGCCGCTTGCGACCTGGTAACCGTTGACGTAGAGGCGAGTCTCCTTCGGGGCGCGGCGGACGACCGCTGCCACATGTTGCCAGCGGTTGACGCGAATCACGCCCGGCCGCGAGGCGACAGTGCCGTTGGAGACATTGGCCGGGTTGACGGTTTCTATTCGCAGCACACCCTGGTTGTTTGGCATATCGAAATACCAGCCGTGGGTCCAGTTGTACTTGCCAAGGCAGACAATGCCTCCCTGCCGGAGCTCGCGAGGATGGATCCATGCCGCCACCGTGTATTCTCCGGTTCCCACGTTCATCGAATCATCCCGATCGACAATCACCGAATCACCGTCCCCATCGAGCGAAAGGGCCTTGCCAAAGGGGGAGTCGATATAGCTGGCGTCGCCTTCCAGGCGGCCGGTGAGTTCCTGGCGTTTGGGATTTCCGATCGCGTGGCCGTCAAGTGGCCAGTGGCCGACCAGGTTTTCGGTCAGCCTGGAAGCATCCGGTGAGATGGTAGTACCTGGAGAGAGATCAAAGTGCACGTCTGCCTGGTAGATGCCCGCTTTCTCAATGGTGACGGTTTGTGCTTGTGCCGGATCGGTGACCGTGATGGCTCCCTCGCCAGGTTGTGTCTGGACACCTGTCGCAGGGTCAAGCAGCAGCCCATCGTCATAACGTGCTGCCCCGACCGTGACACGAAAGTTTCCCTGCTCGGGGAGCTGGCGCAGGGAGATCTTGAAATTTGCCTTCGGCCCGTAGGTACTTTCCACCTGGAACATCTCGGCACTGGGGATTGCAGGCCTGAGGACCAATCCCTGGGGAACAGTCTGGTACGGCAGCCCCTTGGGATACCCCGGATTGCCTCGCATGCAGGCAAAAATCGCATGGTAGATGCTGTCGTACTCCCTCCATCCCCGTACCGTGTCATTACCCTGGTACCCCTCGATGAAACGAAACTTCGTCTGCATGGCAAAGGGTTCAAAATCGAATGGCTTGTCCGGCCGGGGCTGGGTGATCACAAAGTCATCATTTTCCAGCAGGTGATTGTTGGCACCCAGGATCAGCTTGTCAGGGAAGGGGTGCGGGTTGAGTGCTTCCCCCAGGTCCACGCGAAATTTCTGGATCACGGGCCGTGACGACTCATCCACGATACAAAGGTCGAGGGCTTTTTCCGCGATTGAAAAGTAGGATTCCAGCAGCAGCGGAGACAGCAGCAGCGTCTGCTCGTTATTCACGAAACCATCCCGGGAGACCGCGTCCGGGGGAAGAATATCAGAAAGATCCTCCTCGAGTCCCAGCAGGTCCCGAAGCGTGTTCCGATACTGGGACACGGTGAGCCGCCTGATCGAGCCGTTTTTTTCCCGGTCACGTGCCAGGGCCGCATTCGTCGCCTGTTCGATCCAGCTGTCCAGCAGTGCCCGTTCCTGGTCGGCCGGCTGCAACTCGTCTTCCGGGGGCATTTTCTGCTCGTCAATTTGCCCCCGGATTTCCTTCCAGAGAAAGAGCCGGTTGTTCTCCATCGTGCCATCAAGGTGATCAACACGAATGCCCGACTCCATCTTCTTGGCGTGATGGCAACGGAAGCAGTACTTTTCCAGCAGCGGCTCGATTTTCTTCTTGAAGGATCGTTCTTCCGGCGTCTTGCGGGCAGCCTCCGGAATATTGAGCTCGGGCTTTTCCTGGCCAGCTGCCGGATCGGAGACGAGAGCCAGGAAAATCACCGGTGCCGCCAGGAGAACCGACAGCAGGTTTCGAGAATGGTTCTTGGAGAGCATGCCATGCCTGACAGGACAGGGATTATTTTGGAATAACAGCAAGTGCTTTTTCTGGGCCAACGATGAAGTAACCCAGCGGCTTGTCATCCTTGTCCGTGATCAGCCAGGAATTATTGGCAAAAGTATTCTGGCGGCGGGTTTTGCCCGGCTCGAGTTCCCCGTAGAGTTTCAGTTCGTTCCCATAGCTGACCCAGTAGATCTTTACCTTGCGATTCGACTTGTTCTCGAACACAACTTCCGTGTTGTCACCGTTTTCTGACTTGGGAGCATCCCCGGCTGTACTGGCCGGGATCCACTTGATCGGCGTGCCCGGTTTTTCTGGCTCGCTTGGCTCGCTCGCCGGCAGGCTGCTGAGGTCCACTCCCCGGATCACCTTCAGGTTGGGCAGCGCCTTTTCAATTCGGGCCACTCCCTCGTCCGTCACACCGGTTTTCCAGACATAGAGTCGCTTGAGATTCTTCAGTCCGGAGAGCTGGTCCAGTGACCTGTCGGTAATCCGGGTGCCATAAAGATTGAGATACTCGAGGTTGACCAGGCCTGCCAGGTTTCCAATCCCCTCGTCACCGATATCGGTGCGCTCGAGATGAAGCCACTCGAGTTTGGTCAGGCCTTTGAGGTGTACCAGGCCATCGCTGGTGATCCTGGTATCGCGCAGGTTCAGCGAGGCGATATTCTCCAGCATCGTAACCTGGGCGAGATCCTTGTCGGTCAGTTGCTGGCCACCGAGGTGGAATTCAACCTTCCATTCCTGGCGGTTCCCCGCCACCAGGCGGACTGTGCCACCGATCTTCTTGATGGCGGCACGTGCCTCCTTCTCTGCAGCGGTTGCAGCTGAAGGAAGGAGAAGCAGTGCGAGCAGGATCCCGCATCGTGTTGCACTTGTTCGGGTTAATCGCCACATGCCACTTGTCCTTGTCACTGGGTCGAGGAGATTCAAAATAGCGGCAGCGGCTCTCCATCGCAAACCTGGAAGGGCCGATCCAGCCGGTCGTGAAGTTCCGCGCGGTGGTCAATGCCCATCGCCTTGTAGACGGTTGCGTGGACATCCGCTGGCGTGCAGGGACCGGTCGCGGGCTGGGCACCCTTCCTGTCACTGCTACCGTACACCTGGCCACCCTGGATGCCCCCGCCGGCGAGCGCCAGCGAGTAGACGGCCGGGTAGTGGTCCCGGCCCCCGTTGTTGTTGATCTTGGGGGTGCGTCCAAAGTCGGTAAGGAAGACCACCAGTGTTTCCTCGAGCATGCCCCGCTGTTCCAGGTCGGTCAGCAGGGCCGAAACCGAGCGATCGAAAACCGGAAGCAGGCGGTCCTTCATCTTGGGGAAATGGCCCCGGTGGGTGTCCCAGTTATCTCCCCCTCCACCGGCAAGATCCCCAGCACCCGCACAGATCTGAACGACCGGCACGCCCGCCTCGACCAGTCGCCGTCCCAGCAACATGCTCTGACCACCGATGTGGTCACCATACATGGTGCGGATGCGTGGATCCTCGCTTTCCAGGTCATACGCCTTGCTGACGGCCGATCCAAGCAGCATGTCCGATGCCATCGTGCGAAAACGGTTAAGTCGGTGGTAATCGGATTCAGAGCCGATCTCTCGTTCCAGCTGTTCGCGCAAGGACTGCCGCTGGAGGATCCGTTTCTTTTGCAGGTTCAGCTTCAGATCCAGTTCCCGGCTCGTGTAACGGGAGACACCACCAAACGGCTTGCCCGCCGGTGTCCGCATCAGGACCGGATCGTAATCGGATCCCAGCCAGCCGCCGTACTCACCCGCCATCAGCGTACCGTTGTCATACATCGAGTAGGGCAGGCGGATGGCCCCGGGCGTTCCCGCCGCCGGGTCCTGGAAGCGAGAGAGCATGGCCGTCAGAGAGGGCCAGTTGTCACGGTTCTTTGCCTTGACTCCCCCGGTCGGGTTATGGCCGGTCATGCTGACATACATTCCCTGTTGATGACCGCCCTGGGTGTGGTGAACGGAACGGATGATGGCCAGCTTGTCCGAGTGTTGTGCCATCCGTGGAAGATGCTCGCAGTACTGGATCCCCGGGGTGGCGGTGGCAATGGCCGCGAACTCACCACGGAGTTCCGAGGGAGCATCCGGTTTTGGATCCCATGATTCATAATGGCTGATCCCACCCCAGCAGTAGATCACGATGCAGGAGGTTGCCCGCGGCGCGATGGCGGCCTCGCTACGCATCTGCAGCAGCGTGGGAACTGTCAGCCCGGCAAGGCCCACGCTCGATCGCAGGACGTCACGTCGTGAGAAATGGAGTGGAAGCATGGGTGACCTCGATTGTCCGGTCGAGTTTCTGGGCCAGGACTGGTGACAGTCAATTTTACCAACTCTTGAAGCCAAGAGTCAGGCCGAATGAGCTCATTGGTTCAATCGTCCAGCTGGAGGCTGCTGGTTGACTGAAGATTCCTGCTGTGTGTCATTTGAAGAGTTTTCCAAATTCACTCTGGAAGAGACTGGAGTAGGAGTAGGTCAGCCGGTCGGTACGGTAGGGGGCCGCGCTGATCAGCTCGGGAGCCTGGAAACGGATGACCTCCTCGTTCCCCCGGAGCACCCGGACACGGACCGGCCCGGGTTGGCTGGGGATGGAATGGACCTGCAGGCCCGCCCTGGCGAGTCCCAGCAGCCTGTCGTTGAGATAACAGCGGGCAGGTTCCCGCAGCATTGTCACCAGTTCCACCCGGTCCTCGCTGGCGAGGTCCTTGTTGTCACTCTGGACCTGGAGGGCCACGGAGAACTGTGGCTGGGCATCGTGCCGGTACTTCTTGAAAAAGACAACCGCCTGGTCCTGGTTCAGCTTGGACTCGGGAGACTTCCACTGCTGCTTGAAGTACCGAAGCAGCAGCGACGGGCCAAAATTGTGGTTGACCTCCGGTGCCAGGTGATGCCCCTCGGGAAAGTCATTCCAGGTAATGTAATTGATGATCTGTACATCATGCCTGATGGCCCGCTGGAGCAACTGGACCTGGGTTCGGGCCAGGTTGGTGACGCGGTAGTGCCGCTCGATGCCCTCCAGGCCGAGTTTGAGAGCCACCGCGTTGGGCAGGATCGCGTGGCTGGTGCTTCCCTTGCGGTAGACCTTGGAGGTGTAGTAGTCCGGGTAAACCGACTGGGTATAAAGGCACCCTTCTTCCCGGCAGCGCATTGCCAGCTTGTCCCAGAAGGGGATATTTTCTTCGCTGGCGGTCCAGCCCCAGACTGCCGGGAAGGTCTTGACGATGCTGTCGATATAAGCCGGGTCGATTTTTGGGCGGCGGACCTGGTAGACGTACTCGATGGGGGTTCCGATTTCCCGGGAGAGGCGCTGGTAGGCCTGGCCAACCTTGACGATCTGCTCCGGTGTCTGGGCCAGGTTCCCCACGCCGTCGGCCAGGGCATCACCGACCCAGAGATAAAACAGCAGCGAGCCGGAATCGGTCCGCAGCCAGGCGGGAGAATCACGGGTTTCCTGGACAAGGCTCCGGATGGATGGACTCCAGAGGGAGATCCGCTCTGCCTCGCTGTTTGCCTTCTGGCTGCCGGGATGGGAAAGACAGAGGCTGACGCGGAAACCGGGGTAACGGGTTTCGCTCAGCCGCAGGAAGGTGCGAACGATCTGGTTGTAGCGCGGCGCGAGTGCGTCGGTGTTGTCCACCAGCGGGTAGTAGAACTGGAAACCATCCACCCCCATCTGCCGGGCAGCCCGGATCTCGAAATCGACCGCCTGGACCAGGTCCATGTTCGCCAGGTGCAGGAAGGCCATCGCCTCTGTTTGATGGAGCCCGCCGACCGCGGCGGTGCTCCCGTTGGGATCTGCCAGCTCGGGATCGACCCAGCGGATGGGTCTGCGACGGGTTTCTGGCACCATGTCGGTCATGTAGTGGGCGATCACCAGTTTCTCGTCATCGGCAAAGAGCATTCCCGATGGGGTGATCGCAGCAAGGACCAGGAGGAGAAATTGTTTCATGAAAAACCTCCGTCGGGAGTCATGCCGGCTTTTTTGGAACCGGGGCAGATGCTGGAAAGGAGAGTTGTTTCCGTGCTAGGATATCACCACTCGATCTTAATTCATGGGGAAAATCAATGACCAGAAGAATCACATCGTTTGGCATCCTCTTGCTGGTGCTTTTCCTTTTCCCTTCCCAGGGAGGAGCCGAAGAACTTGTCAAGAAAAAGAAGCTGCAGGTCTTCATCCTCGCCGGCCAGTCCAACATGGTGGGGCATGCCAACTATATCACCATCCCGACCCTCTTCACGGACAAGAATCCGGAGATCCGTGAACTGGCCAGCCTGGTCTTCAAGGATGGCAGGGAAGTTACCCGGGCGACGGTCGATGCCCAGATTGCCAAGAAGATCGAGCGGGATGATCTGAACAAGCAGATTCGTGACAAGAAGATCACCGGCGCTGATGAGATCAAGGCGGCCCAGGAGAAGGTCAAGAAGCTGACAGCCGAGTACGATGCGATGACCGAGAAGATCAAGGAGACCTTCGCCATTTCCAAGCGGGTCTATATCAGTGCGATTGCTGACCGGCATCGACGGACCGGTCCGCTGACGGTCGGCTACGGTGGCAATTTTGACAAGATCGGCCCGGAACTCGGTTTTGGGCTCTCGCTGGAAGAGAAGCTCGATGCCCCGATCCTGCTGATCAAGACCTGCTGGGGTGGCAAGTCCTTGCACTACAATTTTCGGCCTCCCTCGGCCGGCCCCTACGAATTGAGCGAGAAGGAAAAAGCGGGAGACAAGGTCGAGGAGATCACGAAGAACGTCGGTCTGAATTACCGCATGATGAACGAGGAAGTTCAGGCGGTGCTTGAGGATATTGGCACGCACCATCCGGAATACGAGGCCTCGGTCGGTTACGAGATTGCAGGCTTTGTCTGGTTCCAGGGTTTTAACGACCAGTTCTCGGATCCCTTCCGTGACAACTACCGGCAGAACATGATCCACTTCATCAAGGATGTCCGCAAGGAATACCAGGTTCCCAGGATGCCCTTTGTGATCGGAGTCATGGGGACGGGGATCACGGCAGAGAAGGTCGGAGCGAACGCCGTTTCGGTTGCCCAGCGGGAAGCGGCCAAGGCTCCCGAGTTCAAGGGGACCGTGACCTCGGTGGAGAGCTACGAGGTTTACGCGCTCGATGCCCTGGAGGTCTACAACATGGGCTGGGCAGAGCATTTTGCCGAGTGGTGCGTTGTTGGCAGTGATCGTCCCTATCACTACCTGGGGAGCGGAAAATTCTTTGTCCGCTTCGGTGACTCGCTGGCGACAGGGATGGCGGAATTGCTCAAGTAATCGCGGCTGTATCCGGTCCATCGGGGGGAGAACCCTACCGCGAGGCGGGGAGGAACTCCAGCACGCTGAGGATCGCCCGGTGGTCCGAGGCAACCTGCTCGTCCAGCACCTGGACTGATTTGACACGCCAGCGATCTTTTGGCCGGTAAAGTACGAAGTCAATTTGCCGGCGGGGTATGGCGACCGGCACGGTTGGCCGGGCCTTGAGGCCATTGCTGTTGGTCCAGCCTCGCAGAAAGATAGGCAGCACCATGCCGTCCAGCTGCGAGTTCAGGTCTCCTGCCAGGATGCCCGGTATTCCCGGTTTTTCCTGGACGATCTTCTCCAGCGCCCGGGCCGATGCCAGCCGCTCGGTCGGATCCGGACGATGATCCAGGTGGGTGGACCAGAAGAGCAGCGTTCCATGTTTACCGGGTAAAACGATCTCGGCTTCCAGGGCCCCTCGCTGCTCACCGTTCTCGTGCCGGGGCATCGAGTGGTTGCGGTGGGATTTGACCGGGTAGCGGGAGAGGATGGCATTCCCGTAGCTCCCTCCTCCGAAGGGGATGTTCTGTTCGAACAGGACCTGCATTCCTGTCAGCCGTGACAGCACGGCCGGCTGGTCTACTTTTCCGGTTCGAGTGGTGTTGCGATCCACTTCCTGCAGCGCCACCAGGTCCGGTTTGACCGAGGTGATGACCCCGGCAATCCGCTGCAGGTCAAGTTTCCCGTCCACCCCCTCGCCGTGATGGATGTTGTAGCTGAGTACACGAATTACCAGTGGCCTGGCGGCCTCCAGCGGAGAGCCAGAAAGCAGCGCCGCGAGGAGCAGGATGACCGAGCTGACAGCCAGGTGTGTTTTCCGATTCAGGCACATGTTCATTTACCTGGTCCATGACCAGAGAGTCAGGGTCTTGACGTCTTTTACCAGGAGGCCTTTCTCAAGCAGCACCGGGGGAGCCCAGGTGCCTCCCTCGGCCACCCGGTAGGAGGAGACTTTCTTGTACTCTTTTCCACTTGCCGCCACGATCTGGAGCTCCCCGCTGTCGATCAGTGCCACGACATAACCGGGAATGGACAGGAACATCACGTTCCGCCCGGTCCTGGGAGGGCCCTGCCAGCGAATCTCACCAGTGCGGGGATCGAGGCAAAAAAGCCGCCCCGAGTCGTAATGGGAGAAGCCGTAAAGCAACTCGTCGTTGATGACTGCCGAGCTCATGTCCAGGGCCAGCTTCTCCTGGTGCCAGTTTTCTTTCACCGTCCACCTGCCACCTGCCAGCCTGGGCTGGAGGCTGTGAATGCCCCGGTTTTCACCACCCAGCAGGATGCGGCCGTTGTGAAAAGCAGGCGTCGGCATGTTCTGGTCGGAGCCGACATGAGGAAAGGGATGTTCCCAGAGCAGGCGTCCGGAGGTAATGTCCACCCCGACCAGGGCCTGGTGGTTCCACTCCACGACCTGGCGAACCTTGTCGATTTCGACCACCAGCGGGGAGGAGTAGGAGGCCCCTGCCTTGCCCAGGATCCAGGCCTGCTTGCCACGTGCTACATCGAGTGCGACCAGGGCGCCCTGCTCGTCCGTGCCAAAGTGAACAATGACATGTTTGCCGTCGACGATGGGCGAGGTGGAGGCGCCCCAGTAAGGGTGGCTCTTGGTGAACTGGGCATCATAGTTGCGGCGCCAGAGAAGCTTTCCGGATGCTGCATCCCAGGCTGCCAGTGTCCCGGAGATACTCATCGTAAAGAGCCGGCCATCGGCCAGTACCGGGCAGGACTTGGGTCCCTTGCCATGATACTCCCCGCCCCCGCCGATCTTGAACGGGGCAGGGTAGGCCTGCCGCCAGATCACGTCGCCCGTCTTCAGGTCAAGGCACCAGGCGACTTCCTCTTCCCCCTGCCGTGCATGCACGTAGACGCGTCCACCGGAAACGAGCGGCGAGCCATATCCTGTACCCACGTCCCGCTGCCAGCCCCTGGTGAGCTCTGCCGGCCAGCGAGCGGGAGGAGTAAAACCATTGACCCAGCCATTTCGCTCGGGGCCGAGCCATCCCGGCCAGAAATCTTCTGCCATGGTCGTGGAGACGGTAAGCAGGGAGACCAGGACGACAAGAATGGAGCGGAACATGGCGGGTCTCTTTCTTGAGTAAAGCGGTAGCAGCAATCCCAGCAAGCAGGGGGAAATAGTCCGGGAGCCATCGTAGCGGGCCCCCAGTCACTTTGCCAGTTGTTCATTCGTGGCGGAGGGCTTCGATGGGGTCCATGTGAGCGGCCCGACGGGCGGGATAGACGCCGAAGCCGAGCCCGACACCAAGAGAAATGATGACCGCGACCCATATCGACCATATCGCAATACGAGGTTCAAGCGAGTTGATTTCCTCCGGCAGGGCAACGTCCATCCAGAGCAGGAACCTGCGTATGCCCCGGAACATGGGACCAACAAAAAGACCGAACCCGACCCCCAGCAGACCACCGGTCCCTGTCAGGACAATTGCCTCGATGAGAAACTGCTGGACAATGTCGGCTCGTTTTGCACCAAGGGCCCGCCGGATCCCGATCTCGCGAGTCCGCTCGGTGACCGTGGCGAGCATGATGTTCATGATCCCGATGCCACCGACCAGCAGGGAGATGCCGGCGATCACCACCAGCAGGATATTGAAGGTGGAGCGGAGTCGTGCTGCCTGGCGTAACAACTCCTTGGGCACCACGACCGCGTAATCCTCTTCCTCGTGGTATTTTCCCAGCAGCATTTCAATGATCGCGGCGGTTTCATCCACATCCGCGATGTCCTTTACCTCCACCGTGACCTGGCTGAGTTCGACTTTTTCTCCCTGGAATTCACCGCCGACCCGTTTCATCACAAGGTCTCCCACTCGCTGGCGAAGCGTCTGAAGCGGGATATAGGCGTCCAGGTTGTAGTCCCTGGAGTCGAGGCTGCCACCGATCGCGGCCGAGGCCGTTCGTGGCTTGGTCTGCCCGATCACCACGTAGAATTCACTTCCCACCCAGATCGCCTTGCCAATCGGGTTCTCGTAGGGAAACAGCCGCTTGGCCGTGTTATCGGCCAGGACAACCACTTTCTTGCCGCGGTCACGCGGATTCAGCCAGCGACCACGTGCCATCGACAGCTGGTTCAGTTCGAAGTAATCCTCCACGCACCCGACCAGCTTGGAATCGGCGGTGTGGTTTCCCATTCGCAGCTCGAAACGAAGTTCTCGCATCGGAACAGCACGTTCGAGATTGGGAATGTTCTCGGTAATTCGCCGGTAGTCGGCTCGTAGCAGGCCATAGGTTTTCACGCGACTGTTGGAATCCTGCGCATCATCGGCCGCATTCGGGGCTACAGTCCGGACAATGATATTCTTGGCGCCCAGGTCCAGGATCTGTTGCTGGGTCTCGTAGCTGACACCCTCTCCCATGGCGACCAGCCAGATCACCGTCGCGGTGCCGATGAAAATGCCCAGGGCTGCCAGGCCGGCCCGCATCTTCTGGAGCATCAGGCTTTTCAGGGCAAGTTGAAAAGTGCGGAATAAAGAGTTTTGCACGGATTCATCCCGTCACATGGTGGGGCACGTCGCAGACCAGCATGGCTTCTGGCCGCCGAGGATGGATATCCAGGTGCGTGGCCAGCGTGTATGCCATTCATGCAGGAGGCCGGTGCCTCCAGGTGTGATTCACGACGAGAGGTTACTCTGGTTTTGGTTGAGCCTTGGTCGCCTTGGGCTTGGCCGGCTTTTTGGGCTTTGTATCACCGTCCGGCGTCTTGGAGCCTGCCTGGTCCTGTTCATAGGTGCGCTCGGAGTGGGGTGAATCGAGCTTCTCCGGCTCGCTGGCACTTGTATCACTTGGCGTCTTGCTTGCTTCCTGCTGGGCTTCCTTGATGAAGGCGACCGGGTTGAGCACGACCTTTTCTCCCTCTCGCAGGCCCTTCTTGACGACAATAAAGACATCGTTACTATCCCCCAGCTGCAGTGGGCGCCGCGTGGTTCCCTCGGTGGTCTGGACCCAGCAGAGGCTCTCTGTTTCGGTTTCCACCACGGCCCCAACCGGTATCTTGAGCACGTTCTCATACCGGGCCATGATCACTTCGACCTCGGCACTCATGCCGGGCTTGAGATTGTCCAGGGCGGGCAGCTTGACAATCGTGTCATACTTGACCACGTTTCCTGTCCACCAGCCGGCTGGCTGGGCAATCGATGCCACCTCGACAACCTCGCCATCCAGGACCCTGCCCGGCAGCGTGATCTTGGCAGACAGGCCTGGCTTGATGTCCTCGATCGCCGATTCATGAATTCCAACCTTGACCTGCATCTTGGTCAGGTCGGGCATCAATAGCAGCACCTGGTCCTTGTGCACCGTGCCTCCCTCGGTGATTTCAGGGGCATTTTTCCATCGAGCGGCCGAGGGATGGATGACCATGCCGTCCTTCTCGGCCTTGATCACACAGTACTGCAGTTCCTCGAGAGCCCGGTCCCGGCGAGATGCATCGGCGAAGGCCCGTTCATCATTCGCTCCAAACTGTGCGTTGGCAACATTGAGTTCCCCCTTGAGTCTTTCCAGTTCTTCCGCCTTGGTGAATTCCTTGAGTACTTCGATATCGGTTTTCCGGCCATCCACATCCAGTTCCGCCTGCACCACCCTGGTTTCCCGTCGCTCGACATCCAGCTCGCTCACGTAGCCGCGTTCGGCCATCCGGAGTGCGTGATCGCGCATGTTCTTTGCGGTCACGAGTCTCGATTCGGCCATGTAGAGTTCCTTCTCCAGTCCCATCAACTCTGCCACGAACCGGCCTTCGAGATATTCCGGGATCGCCAGGGTCCTTCGTGCCACCTGGGCTTTCCAGGATTCGGCGCCGGCTCTGGACCAGTAAGCATACTTCGAGCGTTCATTGATCTCTTCTTCGATGCGGAGTGTATCGAGTCGGATCAGTTCCTCTCCGGCCTTGACCTCTGTACCGCTCTCGATCACCCAGTTGACGGTGTTTTCCCCTCTCACCTTGCAGATCAGTTCGGTGTTTTCAGAACTTTCCAGCATTCCCTGCTCGGTAATGGTAACGAGCATTTCACCGCGCTGGATCGTGTGTGTCAGCCTGGGGACAATGGCTTTCTCGGACATTGTTCCCAGGACCATCACGCCAGCGAGTGTGGCAAGACCGCCGGCGGCAAGAGCCAGCAGGGCGTATTTCAACCACCCACCCCGGGATGAAACCGGGGCATAGTCACTGTTTTGTATTTCCAGATGAGCATCGATCGCCATGTTCTTTCTCCAGGCCAGCGGTTACTGGCTGTTATCACCCGGTTCTGAATCGGTGGAATTCGACGGAGGCTCCGCTGCTGTCGCATCGACCGTCGCACCCGCCTCGTTTTCCGCTTCCTTGATGATGGCGATCGGGTTCAGTACAACCTTGTCCCCCTCCTTGAGTCCCTGCTTGACCTCGACAAAGACGTCGTTGCTGTCACCAAGCAGGAGCGGGATCTTCGTTGTCGCCTCTGTCGTTTGGACCCAGCAAAAATCGCCATCCTCGGTTTGTACCACGGCGGCGACCGGGACTTTCAGGACATCCGTGTGACGCGCGATAATCACCTCGACCTCGGCGGTCATGCCGGGTTTCAGGCCTCCCACGTTGGGGAGTTCAATGATCGTGTCATACTTGACCACGTTCCCTGTCCACCAGCCGGCCGGTTTGGTAATGGCTGCCACGGACGAGACCTTGGCGTCAAATTCCAATTCCGGTAATCGAATCCTGGCGGTCATTCCATACCTGACGCGATCGATAACCGACTCGTGAATCCCAACCTTGACCTGCATCTTGGTGAGCTCGGGCATGATCAGCAGCACCTGGTCTTTCACAACCCGGGCACCCTCGGTGATGTCAGGCTGGTTTTTCCAGGCCTCGGCGGTGGGGTAGATGACCAGGCCTGCCTTTTCGGCCCTGATGATACAGTTCTCAAGCTCTGCCTGGGCCCGGTCGCGGCGTGCCTCATCCATCCTCAGTCCGGCCTCGTCGGCTTTGAGCTTGATACTCATGTAGGTCAGATGCCCGTTCATCCGCTCCATGTCCATGGCCTTGGTAAAGCGTTTGAGGACGTCAATCCGGGTCTCCGCAACACTCTTTTCCAGTTTCGCCTGGGTGACAGTGAAGGCGTTTCCCTTGAGTTCCAGGTCGGTGACGTAGCCACGCTTGAAGAGCAACTGGGAATGGGCAAGCATCTTTTCGGCAGACTGGAGGTTCGATTCGGCAATGGAAAGTGCCGATTCCAGACCCTTGAGTCGCGAGCGGTACCGGCCTTGCAGGTAAGCGTCGATCGCGATCTCGGCTCCCGCCAGTTCCGCCTTGGTTTCTTCCATCGTGGCGGTTGCCTCGAAGACATTCGTCTTCCCCAGGCTGACATCTTCCTCGATTCTTTTGGTGTCCAGTCGTACCAGCTCATCTCCCGGCTGGACGATCGTACCGCTTTCGATCACCCAGGTGACAGTATTGGAGCCGCGCACCTTGCACTTGATTTCCGTGTTGTCCGAGCTTTCCAGCGTCCCCTGCTCGGTAACACTCACCAGCAGGTCCCCACGCTCAATGGTGTGCGTCAGCCTTTGCTCGGGGCCTTCGTTGGAGATGGCACCCGGGATCAGTACCGCTGCCGATCCCAGTACACCGACGACCACGATCAGGAGCACACCGCGTTTCCACCATCGTCCCGGCGAGGAATCCTGCAATTCGCCTGGAACATCGTAGTGATTTTCATCTAGCAGCATGTCTGTGGACATGGCTGGTCTCCATCGGGAACGCTATCGGGATCCGATTGTCTCTTTCATAGTAGTTTAAAGGGTGTTGGAAACAAAAGCAGCCGAGGAAATAAACAATCTTTTCTGCCCCGTTTGCTTGCCTCTCACACTCTTGTTTTGTCACCAGCGGAGCTCACTGTTACGTGGGCCAACGAATGATGGATTCATGGTTCTTCTATCCCTCTCTCCACAGGCTCGTGGCAGGCGGATTTCCTGGTGGAGAAAAACTGCTTGGTTCAGTTGCTCATGGGCATCGGAATGGCGGGTGACTCCTGATTGGCTGGTCCATCTTCACTGGGGGATGTGTTTTCACTGCTCACGGGAGTCGGCTCATCCATCCAGATCCCGTCCTGGTCCAGTGTCATGATGCCCAGTTCGCGGGCCAGGCGCATTCGTGCTGCATAATAACTGAGCCAGGCAGACATGAACGCACTTTGCGTGTTCCGCAGGGAGTCAAGTGAGTCAATCAGGTTTCGCGACGAACTTGGCCCAAACGGAGCGACCGGTTGACCTGGCTGGGGCGGGGCAACCGGGGCATACAGGGTGGCGCGGGTCAGGTCGACACGCCGGATCGAGATGGCTGCTGCCTGGCGCTGGATTTCCATGTTCGTGCGGAGCTGATCGATTTGCCGTAACAGGTTGCGAAGTCCGAGGTGGACCGAGTCACGAGACTGGATGAAAGTCCGCCGGTTTTGCTGGTAGTTAATCAATGACTCGCGATAGGTGTTTCGTTCCAGCAGACGAGTAAAAGGCGCGTCAAATTCCATGCCCATCCTCAGGCTGCCGGTGGGAGCCCGGAAGCTGACGGGGTTGTTCCTGGCCGTTTGGATATCGCCACTGGCGGTGATGTTCACGGTCGACTGCAGGGCATCGGCGCTGATCTCGATCTGTCGCCAGCGATCGACCAGGGCTGCTCGCGCGTTCATGATGTCGAGGCGGTTTGCCAGGGCAATATCAAAAGCCTCGGGGGCATCCAGGTCGATGTCTTCGACCGTGACGGCTTCCAGGCGGGCACGTGCCTGGATCAGGACCGAACGTTGGATCAGTCGCAGGGTCTCGCCAAGCCAGACGACGACGCCTGTGACCGAGTCCGCTTTCGTTTGTTCGGAAAGGCCGTCTTGGAGCATCTGGATCGTCGATGTCACCTCGATGTGTTTCGCTTCCATATCGACCAGTGTCGTGGCCAGTTGATCGCGATCCTGCTGAAACACTTCCTTGTCCATGTCGGTCATTGTTTTTTCACGAACCGGGACCTTGAGGTCCATGTGTTCAAGGTCTTTCTGAATGTCATCGAGTTGCTCGCGAAGCGGTTCGACCAGCATGGCTGCGTCTGCCAGGACCGCGTCAACCGATTCAAGGGAAGGGTCCTCGGGCATCTCTCCGACGCGATCCTGCAGCTGGAAAATCGTGTCCTGTATTGCATTGGCTTCGCGAGTGAACATTTCAAACTGCTGAATCAGGCTGTCGTCCAGTTCGATCGACAGATCCGGAGGGAGGCCCAGTGTGTTGGTCTTGTAGAAGTCGAGGGAGAGCGCCAGGCTGTTACGGTTTTGTAGCAGGGTGGAACGTTCTCGCTGGACGCTGAGGCGAAACTCGTCAACCTGGCCGAGGTTGATCACGCCGACCTCGAGCAGGGCTTCCAGCTGGGCCACGATACGGTATTTAAGATTAAGGTTATCCTCGATATTGCGGATTCGCTGGAGCTGTTGCAGCAGGCCGATGTAGCCGCCGGTCCCGCTGCCGGTGGATCCGGAGAAGCTCGTGCTGCTGCCTCCCCGCTGGAGCCCGGAGACTCCCAGTTCCCCGATGGCAACCTGTGTGTAGAGTCCCTGCCGGTACCTCTTGTAAGCTCGCACATTGGCCAGCAATGTTCGTTCCCGGTTGGTCAGTTGTTCCAGCGCGATATCCTTGCCGGCCCCGCGAAGGAGCGGCTGGACCAGTGAGAAGTTTGCCAGCGAGGCGGCCAGGTTCCCGTCCCCGCCGGTGAACTCGAAGACGAAGGAATTGGCGAAACCGACAACCATCTCGCCTGCCGTGGCAAGTCGTCGTCGGGCCTGCAGTGCGGCCGGTTGTCCCAGCGTCAGGCGATTGGTTTCAAGTCCCTGGCCCGGGGACGTCGAGACGAACCCGCCTGTGACGGAATCATAGCCCAGCCCGGCGGGAATCAGTGAGCCGTTATGAGAGTAGACGGCGTCGTAACCACCGAAGTACTGTGTGTCCAGGCGAAATCGTTCGGTCGTGACATCCAGCGAGGAGAGGTAGAGCGTCTCGAGCTGTTGCTGGTGGGCCGGCGAGTGCAGGTAGGTCAACTGGACTGCCGAATCGATATCGAGCTGGACCACTCCCTCCGGGCTGACCTCGACATACTCGCCAAGCTGGTCTCGCCAGGAGAGGTTCTCGTAACCGACGCGGTCCCCGTTGTCATGCCACTTGTCCCAGCCCTCGATACCGTTGACCGAGTGCATGTACTGGTGGGAGACCGGGTCATCTGCAGGCATTGGGGAACGATCCGGATCGTGATCGTCGTGGTAACGACTGCGAGGGTCCATCTCGATGCCGTAGTCCGGTGTGGACCAGCGGGGGTCGGTGTTCCTCTCGGCGATCACGTCGTAGGCATCGCGATCGGCCTGCAGCCGGTAATGGGTTCGCGAACAGCCGCAGGCAATAAGGACGGATGTCAGCAGGAACGTTATCCAGGCTGACCCACTTGGGAAGGAAACGCGCATGGAGGGGATAACCTGATGATTTGTTGCAAGAAGCGATCTCGCGTCTCAAAACCGGAGACAATCCAAACCGATTTCCTTCTCTTCCTTTATCGTTATTCGGGTTAGGGTAACTTTACCGATTAGGAAAGAAATACCGGGGAATGAAGGCTTTGCCCCACTTTCGGGGGTGTGCTAGCAGATGCACGGTGAAGAAGAGGTCCCGACGGAGGCATGTGGGGCTGCTCCGTGAGCGTGTCGATCCGCAGCCAGGGGAGATGAGCGACCGGTTTGAAGGTGAGTTGCGTGCAGAGCATGGCAATGGGAGAATCTCGATATCGGGCAGTCGGCGATCCTTTAAAAGCATTCCCAACCAGGCCGCGATCTGTCCAGGAGTCGACCATGGAATTGAGCTCCCCGGGTGCGATCCTGCTGATCTCCTGCTACGAGCTTGGGCATCAGCCGGTCGGTGTGGCCAGCCCATCCGGTTTTCTTCGGCAGGCAGGTTTTGCACCAGCGGCCATGGACATTGCCGTTGAATCCTTCGATGAAGAAAAAGCGACCCGGGCCCGCTTCGTGGGCATCTCGGTTCCGATGCATACGGCCATGCGGTTGGGCATGCGGGTGATCGAGCGGATACGAGAGATCAATCCAGGCTGTCACATCTGCTGCTACGGTCTCTACGCCGCACTCAACTCGGACTACCTGCTCCAGCAGGGGGCCGACTCGTGTATTGGTGGCGAGTTCGAATCGCCACTGGTCTCGCTGGTGCAGTCGCTGGCAGCCGGGTCAGAGGATCCGGCCGCCGGGGTGATACTTCCAGGCAGCCCGCCCACGCCCTACCTCGAACGGCTTCCCTTTGCGGTTCCCTCGCGCGGTGAGTTGCCAGTCCTGGACAAGTATGCCCGGCTGGACCTGAACGGTGAATGTCGTACGGCCGGTTACGTCGAAGCGAGCCGCGGGTGCCTGCACCTCTGCAGGCATTGTCCCATCCCGCCGGTCTATGGAGGGCGTTTTTTCGTGGTCCCCGAGGATGTTGTGCTGGAGGATATCCGCCAGCAGGTTCGTGCCGGGGCGACACATATCACCTTTGGTGATCCTGATTTCCTCAACGGGCCAGGGCATTCGCTTGGCGTGGTCAGGGCGATGCACGAGGAGTTTCCCTCGCTGACCTTCGATTTCACCGCCAAGGTTGAGCACCTGCTGAAGCGAGCCGAGGACCTGCCGGCGTTTTCCGAGGCCGGCTGCCTGTTTGTTATTTCAGCGGTCGAATCACTCAGCGACAGGGTACTTGAAATCCTTGACAAGCAGCACACGCGCACGGATGTGGAAATTGCCCTGGCTGCCTGCCGCGAGGCAGGTGTCGTGATGCGGCCCACCTGGGTGGCCTTCACGCCCTGGACGACGCTGGAGGATTACCGCGAGATGCTGGACTTTGTCGAGACAAATGACCTGGTCGATCACGTTGATCCGGTCCAGTTCGTGATTCGCCTGTTGATTCCACCGGGGTCCTGGCTGGCCGAGCATGCCGAGACACTGCCGCACAGGGGAGAACTTGACGAGGCCGCCCTGACTTACCGCTGGACCCACCCCGATCCGCACATGGACCAGCTGCACAAGCAGGTGATCGAGCTGGTGGAAAGAGACTCGCTTGCCGAGGAGGATCCTGCGGTCACCTTCGAGCGGCTGGTGGAGCTGGCACATGGCCGGGATCCGGCAGCGGCTGTCTGCTCCCGGCCAGCGGATCGAATTCGTCCGCCCCGCTTGACCGAAAGCTGGTTCTGCTGAGCCGAGCCGACCGAGGGTCAGTTGGATCCTCTTGGGAAATGAGGCGGGCCACCTAGGCGATAATGTCCTGCAGGACACGGCCATGCACGTCCGTGAGCCGAAAGTCGCGACCGGAGTGACGGTAGGTAAGATGCTCGTGGTGAATTCCCAGCAGGTGCAGCATGGTGGCATGCAGGTCATGGGTATGGGCAGTATTTTCCACTCCCAGGATGCCATGCGCGTCGGATTGTCCGTGGACGATTCCACCCTTCACGCCGCCCCCTGCCATCCATGAGCTGAAACAGAAATTATGATGTTCCCGCCCGGCATGACCGGCCGTGGTGTTAAACGGGGTACGGCCGAACTCGGTGGTCCAGACCACCAGCGTGCGTTCCAGCATGCCCCGTTGCTTGAGGTCTGCCAGGAGGCCGGCAATCGGCTTGTCGATTTTCATGGCCAGTGTTTCATGGTCGGCCATGTTGCCATGGGAATCCCAGTTTCCGTTGGAACCGACGTCAATCAGCTCGATGAACCGGACTCCACGTTCCGCCAGTCGTCGTGCCATCAGGCATTGCCAGCCGAAACCACTTGTCTGGCCACGCTGGAGACCGTACATCTTCAGCGAGCTGTCGGTTTCCCCGGAGAGGTCGAACGCCTCGGGGGCTTCCTGCTGCATGCCAAAGGCGGTCTCGAATGACCGGATGCGGGCGTCGAGCGCCTTGTCGGCGGCCCTCTGCTGTTGGTGTGCCCGGTTCAGTCGTGCAAGGAAACCAAGTTCCATCTGTTGCAGTTCCAGCGATGCGACCTGGGGCTGGATGTTGGGAAGTGGCTTGTCCCCGGGGATCACGTGGGTTCCCTGGTGGCAGGCAGGCAGGAAATCACTTCCCCATGTCTGTGCACCGGCATAAGGGGCGGCCGGGGCAAGAACCATGAAGGACGGCAGGTTCTGGTTGATGGTTCCCAGGCCATAACTGACCCAGGCTCCGGCACTGGGGCGGGCAAACTGGGCTGAACCGGTATGGGCCGCCAGCGTGGCCTTGTCGTGTCCATCGCTCTCACAGTGCATGGCATTGAGCACACAGACATCGTCGATCACCGAGCCGAGATGCGGGAACAGGTCACTGACCCAGGTGCCGTTTTCACCATACTGTCTGAATTTCCAGCGGGGCTTGATCAGGAACCGTTCAAAGTTTCCTGACTTGTTCAGCCAGCGGGATGCGGTGACGGACTTGCCATGATCTCTGGTCAGTTGTGGCTTGTGGTCGAACGTATCCACATGGGAAACGCCCCCGGTGGAATAGAGAAAGATCACGCGGTCCGCCCTGGCAGCACAATGGCCGGCACGAGCAGCAAGTGGATCGGCAGGAGCTGCCTGCAGATCATTCCAGATACCACAGAGGGCGGTTGCGGCAAAACCACCGGAGGCGTGCTGGAGAAACTGGCGGCGAGTTGGTGGGAATGAAGCGGGCATTGTTTTGTTTTGGATCGCAGGGCTTTCAGTCAACGAAGAGAAACGCGTTACTGGTCAGGATCACGCGTGCCAGTGCCGACCAGGCAGCGAGGCGATGGTCCGGCTGGGGCTGGCCCGGGCCGGCAAGCTTCTGCAGGTAATCCTCGAGAAAGGACATGGCACGGGTTATTTCATCATCGCCTGGGTGCCGTCCGTGACCCATTTCAAAGGCCAGGCGGATTCGGGAATCATCATCCACCGAAATCGAGAGTAATCGTTTTGCGAATCCCGAGGCCTGCTGATGAACGAAGGAGGAATTCATCAGGTAGAGGGCCTGGGTTGGCGTGATCGTGGGTTGCCGCTGGCCGACACTCAGGTTTGGATCGGCAGCATCGAACAGGGCCAGGTAGGGGTGGCGACGATTGCGCTGGATCATCAGGTAGACACTGCGGTGGCTGGAGTCATAGACGGCATAGAATGGGTGGTGAATCGTGAAGCCCCAGCTCTCGACCGGGGGGAATGGGTGGGCTCCGGGAATGGTGGGATCCAGGTGCCCGCTGACTGCCAGCATGGCATCACGAATGGACTCGGCATCCAGCCTGCGGCGAGAATAGCGCCAGTGCCAGCGATTGTCCGGGTCCTGCCGGAGATTGTCCTCCTGGTCGATACTATCGAGCTGGTAGGTTCGCGATTGCATGATCCGCCTGTGAAGGTGTTTTACGGACCAGCCAGAATCAATAAATTCTGCTGTGATCCAGTCAAGCAGCTCGGGGTGGGTCGGGGGATTTCCCCGGGATCCAAAATCACTTGGCGTGTCGACAATTCCTTCCCCGAAGTGCCATTGCCAGACGCGGTTGACGAACACGCGTGCTGTCAACGGGTTGGAATCCCGGGTCAGCCACTCGGCAAGTTGCCTTCGCCCGCTTCCACGACTGTCGGCAGGGATCAGGTCACCGCCGAGAACCTCGAGGAAGCGACGGGGAATTTCCTCACCCGGTTTGGACGGTTCTCCACGCAGCTGGACCTTCGCATCGGATGGTGTTCCCTCGCTGACCCCGTAGGCCACATCATAAGGGGGGCGGTCGGCGATGACTTTCCTGTGTGCCGCAAGCCGTTCCGTTTCCCGCGTGATCTCTGCGATTCGTGACCTGTCCTGCTCGGTTTCTGACGGGGGAGCAAGTGGCTTACTTCCCGGCAGTGGGAAGGGGGATTCCTGGAGCCCGAGATTATCAAT
Organism: uncultured Pirellulaceae bacterium; assembly: GCA_964476375.1. Classification (GTDB taxonomy): domain Bacteria; phylum Planctomycetota; class Planctomycetia; order Pirellulales; family Pirellulaceae; genus SAT2750. The sequence goes on along the minus strand of CAYYZW010000341.1, from coordinate 5,496 downwards.
GTCTCTCGCACAGGCGGGGCCGGCAACATGGCCGGTGGCATCACAGATGAAACAGTCCGCGATTCCATTCCAGCCGGAGGGCAGCTTTCGGTTGCTGAACTCGGTCAGGTCATCTTTCGGCCCCACGATTCCGGAATAGGTCCTGCTGGACGGGTCGATCGTGATTTGCAGCGTGTACCACGTGCCGGTTTCAAGCGAGCGAATGACATCCCAGTCTCCACCGTCGCGTATGGCGAATGCATCCGCGGTGATACTGCATTCAATGGCAAGGGACTGGACAACTCCCTGGCCAAGGTAAAACCGGTAAGCCCCCTTTTGATCGGATCCGGCCACGGTGCGAAAATCGAGATTGAAATACATTTTCTTTTCCGGGGTGGCCTTCAGCTGGTGCTTGAAGACATATCGAATGCCATCCGTCTTGAGACCACTGCCAATCTGAACACCCCGTGTTCCAGCTGGATGGGCATGTGTAAATGGGCTCTGGGATTCGGTCCTGACCTCGATGGGGCCGGAACCGACCCATGGTGCCGTCAGTGGCTTGCCAATCGGCTGGTCTTCCATGCCGAGGTCCAGGCCACCGGCATGCCAGTTGGGGTCGATCCGCGTGCGTTCGTCCAGCAGCCTCTGTGCCTGCTGATCAAGCGTGGCCAGCTCGGTATCTTTTTCCGCCTCTCGTCGCGTGGCTTCCTGGGGGGAGACAAGCCTGGCAAAGTGGGATGGTCGCTTCTGTTCTTCGCCGCCGGGGAAAGCCCATACCGTACTCTGCATGATGCCATACAGGGCATAATAGTCCGCGGCAGAGACGGGATCGTACTTGTGATCGTGGCAGCGGGCACATCCGAGTGTCAGTCCCAGCAGGGAACGGCCGATCGAATCAATCACGTCGGCGAAATCCAGGTGCTGGTAGTCGGGGGAGGGCTTGTAGCCGTATCGCTTTCCGATGGCCAGGAATCCCGTGGCGGTCACACGACTGGCAAATTCCTCGGCCGGTCCCTCCGGGGCACGAATGTCGCCCGCGATCTGGTCACGAATGAAGTCGTCAAAGGGCTGGTCCGAATTGAAAGCACGGATCACCCAGTCCCGGTACTTGATGGCTTCCCGCACGGGGTAGTCGGCCCCGTCACCGGCGGTATCCGCGTAGCGGGCGACATCCAGCCAGTGCCGTCCCCAGCGTTCTCCGTAGGCCCGGGTCTCGAGGAGGCGGTCGACAAGCCGGGCAAAGGGATCCTTCGAATCGTCCTCCAGGAACCGGGAAATCTCTGCTGGTGTTGGTGGTAGGCCTGTCAGGTCGAAGGTGGCCCGGCGGATGAGGGTCTGCCTGTCAGCAACCGGGACCGGGGTGAGTTGGCGTTTTTCCAGCTCCCGGAGGATAAAGTGGTCGATGGGTGTCCAGCTCCAGGTTTTATCCCGGGGAACCGGTAGCGGGGGTTTCTTCACCGGCTGAAAGGACCAGAATTGCTGGGCCTCCTTGAGTCCCATGCGAGCTGCCGAAACGCCTGCCGCAGCCAGCCGAGGGTCGATGGCCCCCTGCCGAATCCATTGTTCCAGGTCGGCAATTTCATCGGGACGCAGTTTTTTTCCGCCGGGTGGCATTTTCAGGTTCGGGTCATCCTGTTTGACGGCAGCGATTAATCGGCTGTTCTCCGGGTCACCAGGGATAATCACCGGGCCACCATCGCCACCCTCGCGCCAGGCATCACGCGTGTCGAGCCGCAGGCCGGACTCCTGTTTTTTCGAACCATGACATTCGTCGCAGTGCCTGACCAGGAGCGGCCGGATCTTCTGCTCGAAAAATTCACGCTGCTGCGGCTTTTCACTGGCCGGCTCCGCAGCGGAGGCGGTGGCGGCAAGAAGCCCGGCAAGCAGGCAGGCTCGTCGAAGTACGGGGGGGAGAATCATCGGTATCGGGCAGGGTAAAGAACTGTCATGACTTGTTACTATTCTCCCCCGGCGGCGAGTTGCTGGCAAGCAAAAGCGAGAACCGACAAGTCAATCTCAAGGGCACCTAGAAAAGTAGCACGAGTTTCATCGTCTCGGCAGCTTTTTCCTGTTGTCCGGTCGCTTCAAAGTCGGCAGCCAGGTTTCGCAGCATGCGGCTGATCACCTCATGGCGCGAGCTTGGCACAAGACCGCTCTCCGGATCGAACCTGGGGATGACCTCCAGGATCCCTTCCCGTGTCAGGATCTTCCAGTCACCAAATGGATCGATGATGATGTCGTCCTTCGAGAAACCGTCAGCTGCTCTTGCGCCGTCATACTTGATCATGTAGCGGCCAGGAAGAGGGCAGCCGACGATCGGCAGTTTGAGGCGATTGGCAACCGAGACGGCAATATGCGAGAGCACGATCGGCAGCCCTTTTTTCTTCGACAGGACCCGGTCCAGTGAGCTGTTATCCGGGTGATCGTAATTCGAGTGGGCACCTGCCAGCTGGTACTTGTCTTTGAGGACAGCAACCAGGGCATCAACAGCGACCCCTGGCTCAGCCCTGGCCGGATCGACCTGTGTGCCCAGCCGGGCGCGGACGTCCTTTGCCATCTGGTCAAGCTGGCGCTCAAGTGGTTCGCGCTGGACCTGTGGGTCGACAATCAGCGAGATCAGCCACATCCCCTCCTCCAGGTCGAGCTCTTCATCCTTCTGTCGGCTGAGGGCCACAAGGCCCGAGTGAAGCGTGCGCCAGTGGACAAAGCGGATGATCTCCCGGGCCCGGTAGCGCTGTTCGGAGGTACCGGTTTTTGCAATCTGCTCCAGCTGCGGAAAGGCCGGCTTGCCAAGCTTGACCAGGTGCTCGTAAGCGGTTTGCCGGACCACGAACCTGCGGTGTCCCAGGTCGGAAATCCACTGCCTTACCCGGGCGTCAACATTCTTCTCATCGGCCGAGGCAAGACAGAAAACAGAAGCGAGCAGCAGGGGCAGTCCCCAGAGGACCATTCTCAAGTGAAGCCTGCGCACGATTTTCATCTCCCACCCGCATTTGTTTCGATCTGCCTGAATCTATTACGCCGCTTTGCCGGGCGCGAGTCAAGCCGGATCAGGGAAATGCGGCCCTGGTTTCTGCCGTTCTCCAGTCCATCTCGATCCCGGGCCCGGGGTGAATTTCGGTTTTCCAGAACGCTCTCATTTTCCCGGCAGGGACTTCGAAAATACCCTCGTGACGGTAACACGCCGGCCCTTCAGATTTATTACCATAGACATTCATGATTCGGATGGCGTAGCACGTGTTCCTGGAGAAGTAAGATGACGGACAAGCAATACAATGTCGCCATGATTGGCCTGGGGTTTGGTGCGGAGTTTATCCCGATTTACCAGGAGCATCCCGATGCCAGCGTGTATGCCATCTGCCGTCGTAACGAGGCAGAACTGCACAAGACGGGTGACCAGTTCCAGATCGAGAAACGGTTCACGAACTACGATGATGTGCTTGCCGATCCGGCTGTCGATTATGTCCACATCAATTCTCCCATTGATGATCACGCCTGGATGTCGCTCAAGGCACTGGATGCCGGCAAGCACGTGATCTGCACGGTGCCGATGGCAACCACGGTCGACGAGTGCCGGCAGATCGTCGAAAAGGTCGCGGAGACCGGCCTCAAGTACATGATGGCCGAGACGGTTGTCTACAGCCGCGAGTTCCTGTTCATCAAGGAGCTGTACGAGAGGGGGGAACTGGGGGAGATCCAGCACCTGGCAGCCTCGCATCCGCAGGATATGGACGGCTGGCCGGACTACTGGCAGCGGATGATCCCGATGCACTATGCAACCCATGTGGTCAGTCCCTGCCTGGGCCTTTTAAATGGACTGGCCGAGTACGTCAGCTGTTTCGGATCCGGAACGGTACGGGACGACATCGCCGAGAAATCAGGGAATCGATTTGCCGTGGAATCGTGTCACATCAAGGTCAAGGAGAGTGACGTCACGGCTCACATCTGGCGCTGCCTGTATGATGTCGCCAGGCAGTACCGGGAGAGTTTCGACGTCTACGGGACGAAGAAGAGTTTCGAGTGGACGCTGGTTGAGAACGAACCCCACGTGATCCACACGGCCAAGAAACCCGAGCCGGAGATTCCCGAGAAGGTCGAGGTGCCCGACTATGCCCACCTGCTGCCCGAGCCGATTCGCCGGTTCACGATGCCGCAGGAAATCCATGATGCGGACCACCTCTCCTTTATCCAGGGTGGCGGACACGGGGGCTCCCATCCCCACCTTGTCAACGAGTTCCTGCAGGCCCTGATTGAAGACCGTGACCCATGGCCTAACGCGGTGACCAGTGCCAACTGGACCTGTGTCGGCATCTGCGCTCATGAATCGGCAGAGCAGGGTGGCCAGGTGGTCCCGTTGCCTGATTTCACGCTTGGTTAACGAGGCCCCCGGTCGGGCAGCAAGGCAGGAGAAGGGAAAAAAGACTGAAATTGTCCGCCGAGGCCTATCCTGTTTATCACCCTGGCCAAGTTTTTATTGCCCCAACCAGAGGGCGGGTTTAGCATGTCGGGAAGACTTGTGTCTTTCCAAGCCGCCGGTGCATGATTCATGAAGCAATATTCGTTCTCTTTCTGGATAGGGCTGCTTTGTGCCATCGCCAGCGGTACGCTGGCGGCCGCCCCGCAGAGTCCGAAATTCGAAACGGATGTGCGGCCGATTCTCAAGGCTCATTGCTGGCAGTGTCATGGTGAAACCGAGGAACTCAAGGGCGGCCTGGATACCCGCCTGGCGAGATTCCTGCTCACCGGTGGCGAGTCGGGACCCGCTGTCGTGCCAGGAAAACATGCCGGGAGCCTGCTCTATGAGCGTGTTTCTTCTGGGGAGATGCCTCCGGGGACCAAGGTCCTTTCGGCCAAGGATATTGCCATCCTGGCACGCTGGATCGATTCCGGTGCCGGTACTGTCCGGCCCGAACCGCAATCGCTATCCAGAGAGGGGAGTTTTACCGAGGAGGAACGGCTGCACTGGTCATTTCAGCCGATCCGCCGTCCGGGACTGCCCGATGTCCGGCGGAAAGACCAGGTACGTTCACCGATTGATGCCTTCCTGCTGGCGCGACTGGATTCAGAAGGGCTCGGGTTTTCGCCACACGCCGACAGGCAAACACTGGTTCGCCGGCTCTCTTTCGATCTCGTGGGCCTGCCACCGACCCCCGGGGAGGTGGAAAGATTCGTTGAAGACCAGCTGCCTGGAGCTTACGAGCGACTGGTGGACCGCCTGCTCTCTTCTCCTGCTTATGGAGAACGCTGGGCCCGGCATTGGCTCGACGTGGTGGGTTACGCGGACAGCGACGGGGTGACAAAGCAGGACACGGTACGGGCATGGGCTTTCAAGTACCGTGATTACGTGATTCGTGCTTTCAATTCGAACAAGCCCTGGGATGAGTTTCTTGTTGAGCAGCTCGCCGGGGATGAGCTGCTCACGCCGCCCTACGAGAATCTTGAACCTGACGAGGCGGACCGACTGATCGCCACCGGTTTCTTGCGAATGAGCCCGGATGGGACGAGTGGTTCCACCCT
>CAYYZW010000340.1:0-1857 GCA_964476375.1 uncultured Pirellulaceae bacterium | reverse complement strand
AGAAATTCAGTCAATGGGCGAACCGGCAGAATCGCTTGCCCTAGGGCAGTGTGAAGGTCTGGCTCACTCCTGTGCCCTCGACCGGAGTCCAGGTGATCAGGTCCTCACTCTCCTCAACGGTGAAGTTCAAGGCCACCGAGCCGGCTTCCGAATCGACACTCAGGAGAACCGAACCAGGACGTCCATCACGAACCTGCTGGAGGGTCGGACGTTCGGAGAGATCGGCCACCTGCTGCTCCAGGTCCTGAGGGGAATGTGAGCCGTGGACTCACTACCTGTCCTTTTAAAGTCTCATTCTGTGGTTAGCTGAAATGCTCCGAGATCCGGACGGGATGCGGGACGATCTATGCCGACAAGGTCGGTGGGGCAGTTCGGAAGGGTCCGACCGGCAGCGCGGGCGGGGCTCTCGGGCCGCAGGCGAAGGTCTCCATCCTCCCGATCGATAAAACGCGGATCGGCTTCGAGGTTGTGTTTGCCGTAGGTGCGGTAGTGGCGGTGCCACGAGGCATCCTCTTTAAACAAATACTCGAAGTCCGGCGGTTTGACGTTGAAAAAGAGGTTGCAATCAGCACCCCGTAACTGGGCTGAAGGCTGCCCGGTGTCGCCGGCCATACGCTTGTACATGGAGGCGTTCCAGTCTGCCACGGGGTTGGTCATGCCACGGCCGTAAACGAAGATGCCCACGCCGCGTCGCTTGTCAGCGGCCAGAATGTTGTTGAACACGTGGGCTTGGGTGCCGCCCTCCAGCCAGATGGGAAGAATTGAATCGGCGATTGTGTTGTGCACGACCCAGTTGCCTGGCCCCGCCGTACCGTAAGAGTGGGAGGACAGCCAAACGCCAATGGCCGTATGGATGATCACGTTGTTGCGCATCAGGTGATCGGTTCCGTTGACGCGTACGCCGGCCCACTCCGCCCGCTCGATGCGGTTGTTCTCGACGACGGTGCGGGACCCGCCACGAATGTAGACACCGGTGCCGTACCCGCGATACCCGTGCCGCATGTCGTGGATGTGATTACCACGCACAATGTTATCGCTCGTCTTAACGTGGACGGCATGATTGCAGTCAGAAAACTCGTTGCTTTCGATCAGGATATAGGCGGGCGGATCGCCCTGGGCCCCGACGCCGAGTTGGAGGCCGTACATGTACCCGCTGAAACGGTTGCCGCGAATGATCCAGTGGTGATTCGCCTCGTGAATGTTCAGGCCCTCGTTGACGGCGTAGTAGCCGCCATAGGGGCGCTTAATCTCGCAGTCTTCGATACGATTGCGATGGGCGTTCGGCCCGGGCGCGGAAATGGCCCGCAGCCACGCCGTCCGCTCAGTCAGGTTCGTCCGTGCTGGGGGCGGGCAGTCGATTAGCCGACATCGCCGCAGTACGCTGTCACATACGTCTTCGCCGAACACAAACGCCGGGGATGGGCAGGCCCGGAAGGTCAATCCCTCGATGATGCCGTGACTGGCTCCGTCGAGTTCCCAGGTGGTCCCGCTGATCACCGGATTATGGCCTTCGGCGTTGCGGATGACGATCGGCGCATCAGGGGAGCCGCGGTCAGGAAACCGAACGGACTGATTATACGTGCCTGAGGCAAGGAAAACGACATCTCCACTTTTGAGCTGACCGGCCAGGGACGCCACATGGCGAAATGGGTCGCCGACAGTGCCGGAGGCGTCGTCGCGGCCGTTGACGATATCCACGTGATAGTCCGTTCCCCAGGCGACGCGGAGCGAAATGATCAAGCAGGCTACAAAGCCAGTCAGCATACCTTTAGGGCTCTTCATTATTTTATCCCCAACACCCATTCTGGAAGGCCTGGAAGGCCTTGGAAAGGGGAAAGAGGGGAGAAAATGAACTCC
>CAYYZW010000339.1:0-8238 GCA_964476375.1 uncultured Pirellulaceae bacterium | reverse complement strand
GGCCGGGGCGAAGGTGCGGTGGGGGGCCTTGTGTTGGCACATCAGGAAGAAGGGTTTGCTGGTATCCCGGCTGTCGAGCCAGGCGAGGGCCTTGTCGGTTGTCAGGTCCGTGGCATATCCCTCAAAGCGTTTTCGGGACCCGTCCATCTGTAAAAAGACGGGGTTGTAGTAGTTTCCCTGGCCCGGGAAAATCTCCCAGTGGTCGAATCCGAGTGGCTCGGTCTTGAGGTGCCACTTGCCGATCACGGCCGTGTTGTAACCACCCTTCTGCAGGGCCTTGGAAACGGTCCACTGGCTCTGGTCGAGCCCCCTGCCGGTGTTGCGCATGAAACCATTGAGATGGCTGTGCTTGCCGGTCAGGATCGTGGCGCGGGAGGGGCCACAGATGGAGTTCCCGCAGAAGGAATTAAGCATCACGGCACCCTGGCGGGCAAGCTGGTCGATATGGGGCGTGGGAGCGACCTCGGCGAGTGGCCCGCCATAGGCCGAAATGGACTTGATGGCATGATCGTCGGAAAAGATGAAAAGAATGTTCGGTGCTGTGGAATCCTCGGCCTGGGCACGGGCTGCCAGGGGGGAAAAAGCAAGGAACAGGGTGATCACCCAAGGGAACCGGCGGGGGTGAAGGAGAGGTGCAACGGCCATCTTGAAAACTCCGTATTTTTCACTGGGTTATTTCGGGGGAATCACGGCGCGTGCCGGTCGGTCTCCGACGGTGAAGTGGCCCAGTGGCTTACCTCCGTCGGGCTGGGCCAGTCGCCAGACAGCACCGGGCCGGGTGGACTGACGTTTTATTGTGCCGGGGGCGATGATGCCATAGGGTCGGGGCTGGCCCTGGGGATCCATCCAGAACAACGCCACCGGCGCGGCGCGGCGGTTAATAAACACCACTTCGAAAGTATTTCCCTTTGGGTTGGAAGGTGGTGCCGATTGATCGGCGGCCGGTTTCCAGGTCAGCGCGGGGAGTGAACTGAGCTGGGGCTTGACGAACGGGGCGAACTCGTCGGGACCCTGGCTGCGGAGCGTGGCGAGCTGCCTCGCGTATTTTTCATCCGCTGCCAGGTTGTTCCATTCGTAGGGGTCGGCCGAGATGTGGTAGAGTTCCTCGTCTCCACTGGCGTAGTGAATGTAACGCCAGTCCTGGGCACTCAGCCCAAAGTTGCCAGGCGAGGCGAGGTGAGTAATGGAAACATGGTCCCACCTGCTGCGGGGTTTTTTGAGCAGCGGTACCAGGCTGGGGCCGTCGTTGGTTCTCTCGCCAGGGAGTCCGGCGAGCTTCAGAAGGGTGGGGTAGAGGCTGAGCAGGTTCACCGGCCGGTTGCAGACCGTACCGGTCCGCGTTCCGGATGGAAGGCCAGGTGCGATGCCCGGTGGCACCCTGATCATCAGCGGAACACGAGTGCAGGCGCGCCAGGCGGTGAACTTCTGCCAGTGCTGTTTCTCTCCCAGGTGCCAGCCATGATCGCTCCAGAGGACGACGACGGTGTTGTCCCGGTTGGGGCCCTGCTCCAGTGCGTCCAGGACCCGTCCCAGCATGGCATCGGCAAAGTGGATCGACGCCAGGTAACCCTGGATAGCGTTCTTCCATTGCTGGTGGGCGCGGATGTGGGCAAAGTAACGGTTCGGGCCGCGTCGCTGGCCCTCGGGTGGAAGATCCTCGAGGTCATCCTCCTTGTATCCAGGGGGCAGCTGGATCCTGTCAAGCGGGAACGGTTCAAAGTACCTGGCGGGGACGAACCATGGTTCGTGGGGACGGTAAATGCCGCAGGCCAGAAAAAACGGCTTGTCATGCTCCACGGCAAGCTGCTCGCCGACCCACTTGGAGACCAGCCAGTCGCCACCAAACTCCTCGTCGCTGGCGTCCAGTGCGGCCCAGTCCGTTTCCACGTACTGCCAGGGTTCCCGGGGCAGGCTGACAGGACGCTTTTCCGGATAGAGAGTCCGCGGGAAAGGATTCTCGGTCTCCTTTTTGGGGAAGTACTCGTCCCAGGAGCGGGCATCGATAAAGTAATGCAGCATTTTCCCGGAGCCGGATGCACGGTACCCGTGGTTACGGAAGTACTGTGGCAGGATGACTGCATCTGGCAGCACCTCGCGCATCTTCTGGTTGTTGGCGTAAAGTCCCGAGCGATGCGGCGAGAGTCCGGTCATGATCGCCGTCCGCGAGGGATTACACGCGGCGCCGGGGCAATGGGCGTTGGTAAACAGCACACCGCTCTCGGCCAGACGGTCCAGGTTGGGCGTGATCGACTGGGGGTGTCCGCCCAGGCAGCCGACCCAGTCATTCAGGTCGTCCATGGCGATAAAGAGGATATTCGGCCTCTCGGCAGCCTGGAGCATACCTGTAGCGAGAAGGCCCCAGCTGAGGGCCAGCAGCAGGAGGGTGCGGGATCGAGTAGCAGCTTTCATTCATATCCCTTGTTTGAAACGAGTGGCCAAATTCTAACCACTCAGCGCTGCCCGCGACAAACCGTTTGGACAGCGCCGATAACTCTGGTAGCATTCCGGTCGAGTTTCCGCGGTGATGGGAAAAAGAACCGGAGAACAAGATGCCCAATCCAAACAAGGCTGGCCTATCCTTCCCGTCGACGGGTGGTCGTTTGACGCGGCGCGGCCTGCTCGGTGCGGCGGCCACTGCGTCTGCGGCGCTGGTGCTGCCCAGGATGACGGCGGCAGCGGCCGGTCGGCTGGAAAAGGAGGTCCGGATTGGCCTGATTGCCGATCTGCATCACGACGTGATGCATGATGGCCTTGCCCGGACGACCGAATTCGTCAAAGCGATGGCGGCCTATCGCCCCGATGCGATCATGCAACTAGGAGACTTCGCCTATCCGAATGCGAAAAACCGGGAGGTGATCGACCTGTTCAATGGAGCCCATGAGCATTCGCTCCACGTGATCGGCAATCACGATACCGATTCCGGACATACGCAGAAACAATGTCTCGAGATCTGGGGGATGACCGGCCGCTACTATGCCCAGGACATCGGCGGCCTGCGGCTGCTGGTCCTGGATGGCAACGATCGCGGATCACCAACTTCCAAGGGTGGCTACCCCTCGTTCGTCGGCAAAGAACAAACAGAGTGGCTCAAACAACAGCTTGCCGGCGCGGAAGGGCCGGTGATCGTTGTCTGCCATCAGCCGCTTGCCGGAGCATCGGCTGTGGACAATGCGGAGGAAATCCAGGGCATCCTGGGGGAGGCATCGGACAAGGTGCTGCTGGCAATCAATGGCCATTCCCATATCGATGATGTGTTGCGATTTCAGAAGGTGACGTACATGCATGTGAATTCCGCCTCCTATCAATGGGTTGGCGGGTCCCATATTCACGACAGTTACTCGAAGGACATCCACGCCAGGTACCCCTGGATTGCCTACACGTGTCCTTATCGCGATCCTCTCTTCGCCACGCTGACGGTGGACCCGGAAAGCCTGACGATTCGTGTCGAGGGGCGCACGAGCGAGTGGGTCGGTCCGTCGCCTGCCGAACTCGGCTCGGACCAGGACCCCATGCTTACGGATGGTGAACAAATTGCCCCGCGCATTCGAGATCGGCAGGTCAAGAGAATCGCCACCTGACGCCGGCCACCAGCAGGCAGCATCGTTTGTTTCCGGCGTGCCGCATGCAAATGGCATGGTACAATGCAGGAGTTGCAGCCTGACACGTCTCACTCCTCACGGGATCGTTCTTCCAAAATGAAACCCGGCCTGCTGAAAAATGACTTTCGGTCAAATGCCAACGAGTATGGGCTTCGCGTGGTAACGTTCCTGGCGACCATGGTGCTCTTATCACCGGTTCTCCTGGCGGCGGAATCCGAAGCGGAGGTGCTCGAGCGTGAATACCAAAGCACGGTGATTCCATTTCTCAACAGCTACTGCCTGGGCTGCCATGGCAGGGACCGGAAAGAGGCGAAACTGGACCTGGCGGGTTACACGACGGCAGGCAAGGTCGCCTCGGCCCACCAGGTCTGGGAGACCGTGCTGCAGCGGGTGTCCTCGAAAGAAATGCCGCCGGAGGAGGCCAGGCGGCAGCCTGCGGCGGAGGACCGCCAGGCGGTCATCGACTGGATTCATTCGGCCCGTGAATATGAGGCCCGCAGCAATGCCGGTGATCCGGGGCTTGTTCTGGCCCGGCGGCTGAGCAATGCGGAATACAATTATTCCATCCGTGATCTGACCGGTGCCGATATCCGGCCGCCCCGCACCTTCCCGGTGGATCCGGCAAACACGGCCGGTTTTGACAACTCGGGCGAGTCGCTGGCCATGTCGCCGGCGCTGCTGCGAAAATACCTGGAAGCATCACGCGAAGTTGTCGAACACCTGGTCCTGAAACCGGACGGGATCGCCTTTGCATCGCATCCGGCTGCCACGGATACGGACCGGGATCGGTACTGTGTCAACCGAATCGTTGAATTTTACCATCGCCAGCCGACCGACCTGGCGGATTACTTTCACGCTGCCTGGCAGTATCGTTACCGGGAAAAGCTTGGTCGCGGTTCGGAGACCCTCGAGGCGGCTGCCGCCCGAAACGGGGTGAGTGGAAAATATCTCCACACCGTCTGGTCCCTGCTGGCGAGTGATGATCCGCAATTATCAGCAGGGCCGATCAGGCAACTCCTGGATCTGTGGCCGGGGGCGCGGCCGCCGGCCGAGGCGCGGCGGGAATGCGAGCGGATGAGGGATTTCGTTGTCGAACTGCGCAGCAGGCTCCGGCCCGGTTTTCCTGACCTGAAATTTGAAGGCAGTCATGTCGGCAGCCAGCCGTTCGTGCTCTGGAAAAACAGGCAGTATGTGGCACACCGGCGGACCTACGATGCGAAGATGCTGCAGGTTGGTGTGGCAGTGCCCGCGGAGGCCAGCATGGTGGAAGGCGCACTGCACGTCCCGGCCGGCGAGGGAGAACGAGAACGGTATGAGGCAGCATTTGCACGCTTCTGCTCGGTCTTTCCGGATGCATTCTATGTGTCCGAACGGGGTCGCGATTATGTGGAGGAATCCAAGAAACAGATGGGCGAAAAGGGACGCCTGTTGAGCGCCGGGTTTCACAGCATGATGGGCTACTTTCGTGATGATGGCCCCCTCTATGACATGATCCTCAGCGGGGCAGAACAGAGGGAGCTGGATGGGCTCTGGCAGGAACTGGATTTTGTCACACGCGCACCGGTACGGCAGTACACCGGGTTTCTCTGGTTTGAGCGGACCGATTCGCGTTACATGCGTGATCCCCAGTTCGATTTTGCCCGTCCCGAAAACCAGGATGCGTCATCGGACCGGATGATCCGTCAGCTGAATACTGTCTATGTCGAAAAAGCCCGGGAAACGGGCGGCGGGGACATCGAGATTGCCGCCATAGAACATTATTTCCAGGAGATCAACGAGCAGATCCGCTGGGTGGAAAAATCGCGTCGGAGGGCAGAACCCATTCACATCCAGGCAGTACTCCAGTTTGCGGACCGGGCCTGGCGGCGTGCGCTCTCGAGATCCGAGCGGGCCGACCTGGTCAACTACTACCGGGAACTGCGTGAACAGGATGGCCTCCGGCACGAGGAGGCGATCCAGGACCTGGTCGCCTACGTACTGTTGGCCCCCCATTTCTGTTTTCGCATGGACATGGCCGGATCCGGCAATGGCCGGCAGCCACTCTCAAACGATGATCTCGCCAGTCGACTGAGTTATTTTCTCTGGTCCAGCATGCCGGATGGCGAACTGCGGAAGCTGGCGGCAACGGGGCGCCTTCGCCAGCCGGAGATCCTTCAGGCCCAGGTGAAACGGATGTTGCAGGACGACCGTGTCCGTGGCCTGGCAACCGAATTCACCGGGAACTGGCTCGGCTTTCGACGTTTCCAGGAACATAACAGCGTCGACCGGGGAAGGTTTCCCGTCTTCACGGATGAGCTTCGGCAGGCGATGTTTGAGGAACCCATTCATTTTGTCGTGGACCTGCTTCAGCAGGACCGTTCCGTCGTCACCTTGCTCGATGCGAAACACACGTTTGTGAATGCGACACTGGCCCGTCATTATGGCATCCCGGATGATCGATTTGAGGCAGTAGAAACCGCGGGACAGGGTGGGGCATTTTCTGGGCCAGGTCCCTGGCTGAAAATTGACGATGCGGATGTCTACGGGCGTGGCGGCCTGCTGCCGATGTCGGTCTTTCTGACAAAGAATGCACCAGGCCGACGGACCAGCCCGGTGAAACGGGGGTACTGGGTTGCCCGGAATGTACTGGGAGAACAAATCCCTCCCCCCCCGCCCAATGTTCCGGATCTTCCGGAAGATGAATCGCAGCTGGGGGTCCTGACCCTGCGGGAAACACTGGCCCGGCATCGCGACAACCAGAGCTGTGCCGGATGTCACGAGCGGTTCGATACGATCGGCCTGGCCTTTGAAGGGTATGGGCCCGTTGGGGAACGGCGCACCAATGACCTGGGAGGCCGTCCTGTCAGTACGGACGTGGTTTTTCCGGGTGGGCAGACGGGCAGCGGGCTTCGCGGGCTGCAAGATTACCTCCGGGGCCATCGCGAGGATGAATTTCTCGATAACTTCTGCCGAAAGCTGCTATCCTATGCACTGGGACGCAGCCTGGTTCTTTCGGACGACCTGCTGGTTGGCGAGATGCGAAACAGGCTCCAGGCGAACGACAACCGCGTCGGAAGCCTGATCGAGAGTATCGTGACCAGTTCCCAGTTTTTGAACAGGCGGAGCGGCGGCCGCGCCGGAGGGAAATAGACCATGGGCCCCCAGCACGATCAATGGACCGATAAGATATCCAGGCGGACGGTTCTCCGTGGTGCCGGTGTGACGCTGGCCCTGCCCTGGCTGGAATCCATTCCTGTCTGGAGTGATGAATCCGCCGCCGACGGGGCGGCAGGCCGATTTCCTCAACGGTTCGCGGCACTCTTCATGGCCTGTGGCGTCCATCCCGATCACTGGTGGGCCAAGGGGGCCGGGGCGGAGATGGAACTCAGTCGCAGCCTGGCACCGATGGAAACGCTGAAGGCAAAGATGAACGTGATCCAGGGCCTGTTCAACAAGAACGCGACCGGCGTCGGTATTCATCCCGGGCAGACGGGGAATATTCTCTCCGGCGCCTCTCTTCAGAAGGGGTCCGAGCTGAAGGGCGGGGTCAGTGTCGACCAGGTCCTGGCCGGGCAACTCGGGCGAGAGACGGTTCAGCCCAGCATGGTGCTTGGTTGTGAACAGCCCATCACGGGATACCACGAAACAAATTTTTCGATGGCGTACAGTTCGCATATTTCCTGGCAGAATGCGACATCGCCGGTGCCGATGGAAGTCTATCCATCGCTGGCGTTTGACAGCCTGTTTGACAACCGTGGCAGTCGTCGCAATCAGAGCGTACTGGACCGGGTGCGTGAGGAGGCGGCAAGCCTGGGGCGACGAACCAGTGCGGGTGACCGATCCCGGCTTGACGAGTACCTGACGAGTGTGCGGGAACTGGAAAAACGTATCGAACACCAGAGAGCCCTGCAGAACAAGGCAGCGGATCGTGCGAAAAATAGCGGAAAACAGGTGATCACGATGAAGCGGCCGGACAACGGTCTGCCGGAAGACATTCGCGAGCACATGCGGCTGATGTGTGACGTGATTGCACTGGCCTTTCAGACGGACAAGACCCGGGTCGGGACCCTGCTGTTGTGCCGTGATATTTCAGGACTGTTCTACCCCTTCCTGGGCGTTCGCAGTGCTCACCATTCCGCCTCGCACAATGATCGCTCGGAGGACTGGGAAAAGATCTCCCGCTACTACTGCAGTCAGCTGGCCTACCTGGCAGGCCGGCTTGACGCGATGCCCGAGGGGGACGGGACGGTGTTGGACAACTCCTGCCTGCTGTGGGTCAATAACATGTGGTCCGGAAGCCGGCACGATTCCACCAAGGTGCCACTGTTGACGGCTGGTGGCCTTGGGGGCACGCTGAAGACCGGACGTGTGCTGGACTATACCGGGCAGGAGGATGAGAACCGCAAGCTCTGCAGCCTGTACCTGTCCCTGATGAACCGCATGGGCGTAGCGAGAGACCAGTTTGGTGACGCGGATGAACAACTGGCGGGTCTGTAACGGCGTTCATTCCTTTTCGAATTCTGCCATGAGTTCGAGAATTCCGACGCAGGCATCTTTCCTTGGGGTCATTTTCACACGGATCGCATCACAGCGGACGGGCGCGGCGGGATGAACAACGTTGTACTGGTTCGCTCGCGTGTCGTAGCGATCGGTCACGTAT
>CAYYZW010000338.1:0-8063 GCA_964476375.1 uncultured Pirellulaceae bacterium | reverse complement strand
GCGCGCTCTGGAATGATGGCGGCTTGTAAATCTCCCTGGACCTTGTGACTGCCGCGGGCGGGCTGGGTATCTGTCTGCTGGAAGGAAGCACACGACTCCCCTACGCCATCGAGGTCACGGCCAGGATGCAGAGCTGTATTTTCTCCACCGACCCGGGATGCCCACTCTTTTCGCTCAACGTCGTATCCACTTTTGTTGCCCCCCCCCCGCTCCCCAAGATCCACGGGGCCTTTAACTACTACCACGATACCGACCTGGTACTCTCGATCCTGCACCGGGATCAGCCTGAGGATCCGGAACTCTATACCTTTGATTTCATCAACGCCAACCGCAGCGAGCCCTATATCATGCAGTGGTACAACGAGCTTCATTTTCAACCCGCGAGCATGCTCTCGTGGCGAAGCGAATCCACGGTGAACCGCGAACGTCCTCATCAGCAGAGGACCGCCGAGCTGCTGCTGGACCAGTACCAGCCCGACCCGGCCGACGAGGTCCCCGGTTTCCACCCAACGCTCGTGCCACCGCTTCCGCTCGCCCCCCCCTCGACCGGGCAGGACACCCCGGATGAATGAGCGGGGCCTGCGCGCCGGGCGCGTTTTGCCGGAACCGTGATTGCTCCACCGGGCGTGAAGGCTGACAATATTTGGCAGCCATGAATCTTCCCTACCGCACCAGACCTCACGATTCCCCCCGGCTCCCTCCCGGCATTCCCTATATTATCGGGAACGAGGCGGCGGAGCGGTTTAGCTTCTACGGGATGAAGGGCATCCTGGTTATCTACATGACGACCTACATGCTGGCGTCCGACGGCAGCCCGGATCGGATGGGCGACGAGGAGGCCAGGGGGGTCTATCACCTGTTTACCGCCGCGGCCTATTTTTTCCCGCTCGTGGGTGCGATTCTCGCCGACGCCTTCTGGGGAAAATATCGTACTATCCTGATCCTCTCGATCGGTTACTGTGTTGGGCATGCCCTGATTGCGATGGGTGATTTCACCTTCGGTACCGCCCTGTTCCCACCCCGCACCTGGCTGTTCCTGGGAATGGTGTTTATCGCGGTGGGATCCGGGGGAATCAAACCCTGTGTCAGCGCCCATGTCGGCGACCAGTTCGGCACCAAAAACAAGCACCTGCTTTCCAAGACCTTCAGCTGGTTTTACTTCTCGATTAATGTCGGTGCCGCAGCGAGCATGCTCCTGACTCCATGGTTGCTGAAAGAAGTCGGCGCCTGGCTGGCCTTTGGACTCCCGGGTGTCCTGATGGGCCTGGCCACGCTGGTATTCTGGCTGGGCCGCCACCATTTCATCCACATCCCCCCGAGTGGCTGGGCACGTTTTGCCGAACGGACATTCAACCCCGAGGGACGACGGGCGATACTTAACCTGGTGCCAATATTCCTGATCTTCGTTCCCGTCTTCTGGGCCCTTTTTGACCAGACCGGTTCCTACTGGGTCCAGCAAGCGACCGGAATGGATCGGAATTTCCTGGGTATCAAATGGCAGGAAGCCCAGATCCAGAGTGCTAATCCGGTCCTGATTCTCCTGCTGATACCAACCTTTTCCTACCTCCTGTATCCGTTCGCCGGACGTTTTTTCGAGGTCACACCACTACGAAAAATCGCGGCTGGTCTTTTCCTCACCGTGATCGCCTATGCAATACCGGTCTGGATTGCCTATCGAATCGAGGCCGGGGCAACTCCCAGCATTGCCTGGCAGTTGCTGGCCTACCTGCTGCTCACGGCCGCCGAGGTGATGGTTTCGATCACCACCCTCGAATTCGCCTACACACAGGCTCCGCCTGCGCTCAAATCCCTGCTGATGGGAATCTATTTTCTCGGCGTCTCCCTGGGAAACCTGTTTGCCTCGGGGGTAAATTTCCTGCTCGATGCGTTCCGAAGCGAGGATGGCACAACCATGCTCGAAGGCGCTCGATACCCCCTGTTTTTTACCCTGCTGATGCTACTGGCAGCGGTCTGCTTTAGTTTCTATGCCCGTTTTTACCGCGGAAACACGTTTATCCAGGGCGATGATCGTTCCAGGGATGCTTTTAATCCTCCCCACCCAGGAGAAAGTAACGACCAGGGGTAAACTCCCCCTCCCCCCTCTCTTGACAGGGTTTTTACTCGTGACCATATTAGGAAGCCTGCCCGTTTTGGTTCGCACCGGATTCCATTCGGTGAGTGAGTGTCCAGAGAATTTTTTCTGGCAACCAGAGCACACGATCAGTGAGAAATCATGCGTTTTCTGGTCTCCACTGCCTCCTACCGACGTTCTATTTCCTGAAGGTGTAAAAAAACAATTTCCGTTGTCACCCGGCTGCAATAATGCATTCAGACTGGCTGACTTGAACTGACACGTACTCGTTTTATCTGATCCTGGGAGAGACTGATGAAGAAATTACTCGCCGTACTGCTTGTCGCCTTTCTTGCCGTGGCCATCGCGCCGAATAACGCCGACGCCATTCCGGCATTCAAGAAGGCCTTTGACCAACGCGTGACCAACGTCAGCAAAGATGCCAAGCTGGTCGAGGCGATCAAGGCAGCCAAGTGCAACATCTGCCACTACGTGGATGGAGACAAGAAGTCCAAGAAGCAAAAGAACGACTTCGGCGTTGCCATGGGCAAGCTGCTCAAGAAAGACAACTACAAGTCGACCCGGATTGCCGCCGAGCCTGACAAGGTGAAGGCCGAGTTTGACGCCGCCTTCGAAAAACTGATGGCGACCAAGAATGCCAAGGGAAAGACCTACGGCGAGCTGCTCAAGTCTGGCAGCCTGCCTGGCACCGTCAACCTGCCGGTCAAGAAATAACCCTCGCACGGGGTTACCCCCCATGGAACATCAGACGGCCTCGCATCCAACGCTGGTGCGAGGCCGTTTTTGTGCGCCCTGCCCCTACTCCACGGAGATCTCCGTCCAGGCCTGAAAACTCTCGCCGGGTGCAAGGATGCGAAGCCCGCTCTGCGTGCCGCCAGGCTGGAAAGAAAGGCCACCCGGGACCAGCGTGTACGGCTCGATACAGATCGCCTCCCGGTGCGGGGGGGTGTAGACCACGCAGTGTGGAAAGTTCTCGTCCCACCGCAGCAGAACACGCCTGCCGCTGAGCGGGTCCAGAATCGACGCCTCGGCGATGCCCTCGTCAAAACGGACCCCGGAAAAGACGTCGTCGAGTGTCATGGCTCCGAATGTCTTGCCTGCGGAAAAATCCTCGAATTCCCCCAGTCGTTGTTTCTGGCCGGTGGCGATCATCGCCTCCATCTCCCATCGCTCGCTGACCGGAAAGGCGACGCGACACTCCTCGGCCTGCCCGCCACCGAGCGGCAGGCGAAAATAGGCGTGCGTCCCCAGGCCACAGGGCAGCGGTGTCTCCCCTGGATTCTGGACATCGAAGTCCATCACCAGGCTGTCGGCCGTGATCCGGTAGCTCAGCTCGATACAAAAATCCCCCGGCCACTGTTCCAGTAACTCCGGCTGATCCACCGACGCCTGGAACTGGCCCGTCACGCAATCGGCCTGCTGGTCGATCACCCGCCACGGTCGTTCGTGAACAAACCCGTGGATTGCATTCCCCATATTATCACCGGCAGGGAGCGGGTAATCCTGCCCCTCCCAGTGGAGCGTGGTGCCTGGCAGCCGTCCGGGAAAGGGAAAAAGGATGGGGATCCCACTTCCAGAAGGACTTGCCGTCCCATCGGCGAAATCCCCGCTTGCCCAGATCACCTCCAGCGGCCGGCCATCATGCTCGACGCCAAAACGGAAGCAGTTAAATCCGAAGCCGGCGTGGATGTCGGCGGAGGCGGTCCCCGTGGGGTCGTTAATCGTAATCACGTTCATCGGAGGAATCTCCACTTTGCCTCGATCGTCCTGAACTGGAGGGTTCCAGTTTACTGCAGCACAGCGATTGTCGACATCACCAGGAAGATCGCCAGGATCATACCCACCAGCCAGGCCGGACGACGGCCGCTTTTTTCACCACCCGCCACGGGAATCAGGGTCTGTGTGACGGCGACGAAGAGGATCACAGCGAGCGCCAGCATCCAGGGGGCCACCCCCCCCATGCCAATCAGCGGATCTCGCTGCGCGGCAGGCATCACCACCAGCATCCAGATTCCGACCGCCAGTTGCAGGACGAGTGCCGCGAGCAGAATGCGGGCAACCGTCACAGTAAGCCGTCCCTGCTGTGCGTCCTCCTTCCTTTCAAACCAGATGATCACCAGGCAGCAGAGGACGACACCGGCAAGGATCACATGGAACGCCTTGGTGTAGACCACCGGGAGGATAATCATCTGCCGAAAATCACTTGAGCTGATGGCGCTCTCCATCAACTCCGGGTTACTGCGAAGCTGGTCCAGGACGGCAAACAGCAGGGGGAAGTGGTAAAGCAGGTTCGTTCCGGCCAGCACGGCCAGGCTGCAGCGAAGGATGCTCTTTCCCCGGGAAAGATCGGGCGTGCGTTTCCACCACTTCCAGAAAACGTAGACAAGGACTGCCGAGAAGGCGAGTTCGGCCAATCCCCATTCGAGTTTCCGCCGGAGCGCGATCAAAAGCTCGCTGTAATTGTCCTGGACAAGGGAGTTCCAGATCCCCAGCACCAGGCCGCTCGCGAGGGCCAGGGCCAGGGCGGCGAGTGCCCAGCCTACCAGCCGCACTCCCACGCGGCGAGCCTGGGCGTCACCACGCGCGGCCCGGCTGTGCAGCCATGCGGCCACCAGCGGGGCAGCGGCAGCAAAGCAGGCGCAGGCCAGGTGGATACTACGCAGCTGCGGGGCAAGGATTGTATCGTAAGTCATTATCAACCAGGGCCTGGAACAGGGGAGGGGATCGCCCAGTCCAGATTGTCTCCGATTTCACGCCACAACGGGAGGGCTTTGACAGGATCGCCTGCCAGCCGGTAGCATTGGACACGACGACCAGGGGCGATTAGCTCAGTTGGCTAGAGCGCCACGTTTACACCGTGGATGTCGGGGGTTCAAGTCCCTCATCGCCCACTTCCCTAGTTCGCAAGGTTTCGCGTATTAACGCTAACCGCTGCAAAACTAGGTTTTTTTCATGCGCCGACAGTGATGGTTGCGACCCCCTGCGAGGCGAAACGGTAATATGCTGCGGCGGATTTTGGCATGCCTGCCTGAAGTCCTCTTCTGTCACCTGCAAATAGTGCTTTTGGGCGATTCTCTTTGAGTGTCCCATCCATGCTGTGACAACATGTTCAGGAAACTCCTTGACGAGCTCCGTTGCTCTTGAGGCTCGCATATTCTGAAAAAGCTTCGGCCAGGGCTGAAGTCCTGCTCTGTTGATGATCTTGGTGAAACGTCTTCTGAGATTACAGTTCATACGGCGTTTAGTCACAATCACAAAAGGATTACCCGGCTCTGCCAATTCATACTGCTCTTCGACGTAGGGTCTTATCTCGGGGAACAGAGGAATGATTCTAGTTCCTTTGCCTTGATGGTGTTCGGTCTTCGAGCTGTGGATCGTTATCTTCTCTTCTTCCCAGTTGATATCAGACCACTTAAGGGTGACGAGTTCACTGGGAATTCGTATACCTCCAAAACGTGCCAAGGCTACGATCAGCCGCCATTCAGCATCAGGGCACGCATGCTGACCGCATTGCAAATCACATCTTGTGTTATATTGTTCAATCAGCACATCAGTTCAGCGTCAAAACAGAACCTGTGCTGCTTATCACAGAACTTTCCAGATTCCTCTTTCTCGAGCAATAACTCATAGTGACGGCGGAACGCTGCCATAAATCACTCAGCCGATGTGAACCTGGTCTGCTGCAGCTCAACATGCTCTTGTGGTGATCGGAAAACGATTCCAGATTGGATTTTTTAACCCATGCGCCTATTCAATGGTTGTTTCCTATTATGGCTGACGGCCGCCGCCGCCGCCGCCGAGCCCCCCGTCAAAACGGATCTGCTGATCTACGATCGGCCGAATTGGAATAGTTACACCTATAATTACCCAATCCTGGGCGGGGTTCAGATTCGGGACCACGATGAGATTATCATCCGCTTTGATACCGCAAACGCAGCCAAGATCAATGACGATTTCTTTGTGGAGGAATACCAGCAGGTCGTACTCTCGTCCAAAGATATGGGGAAAACGTGGACGCCGATCACACCTAATTGGCCTTACAACATACCGCTCGAACTGTCCGACGGAACCCAAGTCGACATCGTCTATGCAATGCGACTCCAAACCCGACAGCAACAAAAACAGCGACTGATTCAACTTGGCATTGGCCATATCTGGAACGATCGCTGCCATATGAGCTGGGATTTGTGGCCCCAGAGCAGAGCGGCGAAAATGAAGCAGGAAGGCTTTCAGGTGTGGGAATTGGAAATCGGCTCGACGCCTGATGACATCTATTTACCAGAGGGCACGGTGGCGACACACGCACCCGTCTCATTTGTCAGCAGGATTTCCCGAGATGGTGGCACCACATGGGACAACAGGCGCGTCTTTGATGGCACACCCTACGGACATCTGGGGTGCATGTTCGCCGGCGCCACAGTTCTCCCCGACGATACGATCTTGGTCCCCGCTTATGGGAGTCTCAAATCCTCCCAAGAAAAAAAAACACATGTCTTTGTGCTGCGTTCGACCGACCACGGGCAATCGTTCACACCCCATTTCATTCCCGGGGAAGACTACAACGAATCAATCATTGTCTCCCACCCGTCGGGCGTTACAGTGGCCTTGATCCGGAGTGTGGCGGGCCCGGTCTTTGTTTCGCGCTCCAAGGACCAGGGCAAGACCTGGTCGCAACCCAAAAATACGGGATTCGAAGGCTCGCCGCTGCACGCACTCTGCTTACAAAGTGGCCTGATCGTCTGCACCTACGCCGACCGTTGGAACAGCGGTTCGTTCCGAGCTACCGTCAGCGCAGATGGTGGTCGAACCTGGCAGCATGAACGCACCAAGGTCTTGCATGGCGGGCTTCCCAAACCACGGACCAGACTTTCAGGACCAGGTCAGTGGCTCGGCGGCACGGGAAGCGCCCAATTGTCGGACGGACGAGTTTTTGTCTTTTACAGCGTTCCTGATGTGCGCAAGCTAAAAGAGACGGAACCTGGCAAAACCACCAAAGGCCATAGCTACGTCGCCGGTAATATCGTCACCGAAGCGTTCCTGTTAGGCGACAAATCGAACTAGCCTTCTCGTGCAAATATGCGTCGGATTCTGCGTCGCGCTCAAGACAAATCGATCTAGAACCTGCAGAAAACGGCGAAAGTTCGAGTCCTGTATCGCCCATTTGAGGCATTCCTACTGATGGACCATGACGGTCTATGACGGGGAATATCTTGTTTTGCAGGGTCGGCGTTTTTGCTGATGGAGCATGAGGAGCTATGGGTGACGAATCTGCCACTACCTGCGCCACTACTTGTCCATCCGTCTCAAGCCCGCAACCAGCCCTGAAGTGATCGTCGAACAAAAATATAGTAGCCTCTATACCACCGATGCGATGAAGGCGCGCCTGCCCATCGAACATGCTGAAGCCAAGGTGAAACCATGAACTTCGCCAGCACAGAACCTCGATCACAATTCAACAACTTTTTCAGGAGAAATAACGTTATCGGAAATACATGTAAGACAGCCATGGTTCTCATTACTGTCCTCAGCACTATCCTTTCTGTGTGTGCCGCTCTGCCGGCGTTTGCCGAAGACCTCGTTATCGCCAAGGACGCGAAGACGGATTATCAAATTGTTATTCCGGTCCTCAAGACGAATGAAACGCAAGATTCCTCCGTCAAACAAATTCATCCGCCGGTTTGGTCCGAATATCATAAAACCCTCAAAGACGAATGGAACGCACGATTCCTTGCGTGGTTCCTCAAACAAAAAACGGGAGCGGAGTTTCCCGTCGTTACGGCGGATAAAACCGACGCAACAAAGCCGGCAATTTATATCGGCGTAAGCGAAGCGGTAAAAAAACTCCTCGGCGAGTCACCGTATGCGGGAATGAAAGATCAGGATCACGTCGTCCGCAGTATCGGCAGAGATATTCTCTTGTACGGCGAAGGGTACGATGCTGATTTCTATGCCCTCATGGATTTTCTCGACC
>CAYYZW010000337.1:0-30118 GCA_964476375.1 uncultured Pirellulaceae bacterium | reverse complement strand
CATTTATCTTTCCAGGCACAATCATCTTGTCCGGCATGGTCGTGATTCGCAGCAAGGGGTCTGTCTCTACCCCTACTATTGTAGCAGGGAGGCAAACAACTGCCGAAACCCCATCTCTCACTCTCCTACGCGGCAGTCCTTGGCACGAAACCCCCCGTCCACGGCCAGCACCGAGCCGGTAATGTAATCCGCCTCGCCCGAGCAGAGAAAAGCTGCCGCCTGTCCGATGTCATCCGGCGTCCCCAGCCGTCCCCAGGGCAAGAGAGCCCCTTCCTCTTCGATCCGTTCATCCCCGAAAGTCTCGTGTTCCCCCGGTGTGTCAATCCAGCCGGGCTCGATTGCATTCACGTTAATACGGTGACTGGATAACTCCACGGCGATCGTTCGCATCATGTGATTCAGGCCGGCCTTGGCGGCGCCATAGGCGACGCAGCGTGCAATCGGCATTTCCGCCTGCACACTGGAAATGAAAAGGATTTTCCCTCCCTCTCCACGCTCGACCATTTTCCGGGCCACCAGCTGGCTGATATGAAATCCTCCCAGCAAGGTTCCCTGCAGCGTCTGCTCAAAAAGCTCCGGGGGATAATCCAGGAATGTTTCCCGCCGGCTGAATGCCGGGTTGCTGACCAGGATGTCAAGGTCTCCGGCCTGCTCTGCGAGCTGCTCACAGCCCTCGCGAGAAAAAGCATCGGCCTCGACCGGCGTACAACGACGACCAGACTGACGGATCTCCTCGGCGGCCGATTCCAGGTCGGGACTCCCCGGCCGGTCATTAATCACCACGTCCGCCCCTGCCTCGGCCAGGGCCAGGGCAATCCCCTTGCCAATTCCACGTCCGGCCCCGGTCACCAGGGCTGTTTTTCCTGCGAGCTTCATGAGAAAAGTTACTCCCTTTAGATCTGCTTATCCTCGACCTCGACCATGCTGACGTTAGAATTCTATAACATGCGATCGGCCGGCCGTTGGCCTCCCACGTTGAAAAGCAATAATTTCCCAGGGACTTTCATGCCCAAGACAATCCTGGCTATCGGAGCCCATTACGACGACTGTCCCTACGGCATCCCGGGGATCCTGCTCAAGGCCGTGCGCAAGAACTATCGCGTGGTCGTGCTTTCCATTATCGGGGACTACCAGAACTGGAAGCCCGTCCGAGGACGGGCCCAGCAGATGCTGGATGGCACCCGCGAGATCTGTGCCCGTTTCGGAACCGAGATTCGTTTCCTGGACTACGCCTCGATGCGATATGACGTCAACCTGGAAACCAAGCGCGCCGTGGCCGAGGTGGTCGCCGAGGTGCAGCCTGATATTGCCTTCATGCTCTGGCCAAACGATACGCATGCGGACCACGAGGTCGCCTCAGCACTCAGCAAGGTGGCCCTGCGGCACGGGGATCGTGTCCTGGAAAATCCCCTGCAGGCATTTAAACGTCCCTCGCAGATTTACATGTTTGATAATGGCCCGCGGCACACGATCGGGTTCGAACCAGACACCTTTGTCGATGTGACCGACGAATGGCCCCGCGCGATGGACTGGCTGGGACAGTTAATGGCCCTGGTACGGGGTGAAAAATACGACCCCACCTTTCTCGGCAGTGCCCAGCAATCCAAGGAAGCCCTGGCCCGGTACCGGGGTATCACCTGCGGCGTGAAATACGCCGAGGCAGTCCGTTCCCTCTCGGCATCCCCCGGCGACCTGTTCTAGAGCAGGCTGGATACCAGGCTGACCACGGCCGCGGTCATTCTGACATCACCCTGCCTCCGCAAGGACATGACAAAAGTCGTGAATGCAGCGGATTTTCAGAGCGGGCACCATTTTCTCGTCGCCTGGCACAAGATGTGTACTTCCCGGTAGCAGGAATAACGGAATTTTTACCCGGAGGATGGACCATGGCCAGGACTCTCTTTTTACTTGCCCTTTCCAGCTGCGTTCTTTCACTTGCATCCAAGGCACCTGCCCAGCAGTCGCTTCCGACAGCGGAGATGAAACGTGCCGTCTCAAAAAATCCTGTCACCACAACTTTTTATGACCAGTATGGCCGCAAGGTAGGCTCTGCCCGCACCTCCAGTTCCAGGACATCCTTCTATGATCCTTACGGGAGCAAGACAGGAAGTCGTTCGACGACCAGTCGCGGATTCACCTTCCTGGATCGTTACGGCTCGAAACTGAGTACCAGCCGTGTCTCGGGTGACCGCACCACTTACTATGACCGCTATGGAACCAAGACGAGTTCCAGTCGCGTTTCGGGCGATCGCACCACCTACTATGACCGCTACGGGCGCAAAACCGGATCCAGCCGGAGCTCCGGAAACACGCGGACGTTCTACGATGCTTACGGCAGGAAAACGAGCAGCAGCCGGGTGTCGCGTTAACCGGCCATCCGGTTAACCCCGGTAGAAATCGACCCAGCTTATTTCCAGCGTGGTTACGCCCTTGCCCAGGAACCGGGCAGGGAGCGGGACCTCGTAATAGCCCTGCCTGACCTCTTCCCTGGGAAGGTATTTCCCAGGAAGTGGTTTTCCATCCTTGTCCATCATCCTGATGGTCAAATCCTCCCTCGACACCGTGCTGGTCCCATTGGAAATATTGAAACCCTCCAGCCCGCCCAGGTAAAGTCGAACAACCAACTCACGCGGCCAGCTCCCTCGAACCAGGTGGATGGTGCCCGAACCAATCCCGAACTGGCTACGGATATCGATCACCCCCTTTCGCCTGGTGGCGGTCACCTTGATCTGGTTGGGAAGGTCGTGAACACCCTTCTTCTTGTAATCCAGCCGGAATTCCGGGCCCCCGGCGAGGGAGAGCGTGGCGCCGCAGGCACCCACGAGAAAAACAACAAGCCCTGGTAAAGTGCGCTGCATGGACACCCACTGTCTCCCATCACGACAATGACCACTTCATCCCAGGATCGTATTGTAGCAGCGGGGAGACCTGCGACCCCAAAGGGGATAATGAAAAGGTGTTTCCCTGGAACTGCCGATACTCGATAATGGAACAGACGGTAGCCGGTCAGAAAAAATGCCAGGCAAGACGGACCGGGTCGCGACTCTCACGGGGAAAAAGGGGCATCGATGCTCTCGATTTTTGATGGACATCAATCACTCAGCCGGCGCCAGCTGCTGAGCATCGGCGGACTGGGGCTGGCCGGACTGAGCCTGCCATCGCTGCTCAAGGCGGCCGGCAGATCTCCGGCCCACGTGACCGGCAAATCGGTTATCTTCCTCTTCCAGCAGGGAGGCCCAAGCCAGTTCGAGACTTTTGACCCCAAGGTGGAGGCCCCCGACACGATCCGCACGGTCACCGACACGGTACAGACAACCCTGCCGGGCGTCCATTTTGGCGAACACATGTCCCAGCTGGCCAGGATGGCACACAAGTTCACCGTGGTCCGTTCCTACCAGACAAATAACGGTGGCCACAATATCCAGCCGATTGTCGGACCCGATTCACTTAACACGAATATCGGCGCGCATTATTCCCGGGTCGTGGGCGCTACCGAGCCGCGCACCGGCATGCCGACCAACGCGGTCATCTACCCATCCGCCGTGAGCGAGGAGGTTCCAGGGCCACAGGCTCGCGGAAACCTCTCGTCGACCGGTTCCTACGGTGCCTCTTATGCCCCCTTTGTACCCGGCAAGGACGGGCAGTTGCAGAAAGACATGAAGCTCAACCTGCCACGGGAACGTTTCTTCGGCGACCGCCGACAGCTCCTGGCCAAGCTGGACAGGCTCAGGCGACAGGTGGATGCCGACGGGCAGGTGGGGACACTCGACGAGCTTCAGCAGCAGGCCTACGAGGTGCTCCTTGGCGGCGGTGTCGCCCAGGCACTGGACCTCTCCAAGGAGGACCAGCGCGTGGTCGAGCGATACGACACGGCCCGTTACGCTCCTGACAAGAACCAGTGGAACCGGGTCTCCCGCGGGCGGAGCGGTTATTACACCGCCAATGCCTCTTCGATTGGAAAGCTGCTGCTGCTGGCCCGACGACTCTGCCAGGCCGGTTGTGGTTTCGTCACCATCCATGCCAGTTATGCCGGTGTCTGGGACATGCATGCCGACGGGAATAATCTCACCATGCTCGAGGGGATGGATGCGATCGGGTATTCCTACGACCATGCCGTGGCCGCTTTCATCGAGGACCTGCAGCGGCTGGGCCTGACCGACGAGATCCTGCTGATCACCAGTGGTGAAATGGGCCGCACCCCCCGCATCAACAAGAACGGTGGACGGGACCACTGGGGCCGGCTGGCACCACTGCTGCTCCACGGCGGGGGCACCCGGCCTGGCCAGGTGATTGGCCATTCTGATCGCCAGGGCGGGGAGCCGATCACCAGCAGGTTCACGCCTGCCAACCTGATCTCCACGATCATGAACACCGTCTTCGATGTCGGGCAGCTCCGACTGGTTCCCTCGGTGCCGGACCAGGTCATGAAGCTGGCAAACGAGCGGCCCATCGAGCAGGGCTAGACAGGTCTATTCCGCCGTACTTGCGTCCCGGTCACCCGACTCATGTTCCATCCGCCAGCCCGGAAGCGTCTGGGACTCTTGCGGCTCGACCATCCTCTCATAAAGTTCCGGACGGCGTGCCTTGAGGTAGCGCTGCCCCGATGACTGCTCGATCTTCTCCGGCGTGAGCGTCCCGATCACCACATCGTCCTGGAGCGACCGACTCTCCACCAGCACCTCGCCGAAGGGATCCAGGATCATTGCCAGGCCGGGCTTGACTGTATCGTAATCCCAGCCAATCGGGTTACTGAACACCGCGTAGATGCCGTTCTCATAGGCCCGGGCCGGAAGCCAACGCATCAGCCAGCCGCGCCCCTTGGGGCCATCGAACTCCGCCCGCAGGGTTTCCGGATCGGCCTGCCGGTTCTCCCAGAGAGCCCGGTCCACCACGCCCCGTCCAGGCATCACCGAGGGGAGGCAGCAGGTAACGTGGGGCATGATGATAATCTCCGCACCCATCATTGCCGTCAGCCGGACATTTTCCACCAGGTTGTTGTCATAGCAGATCAGGAAACCGATCTTGCAGCCCAACAGGTCAATCACGTTGTACTCGCTGCCGGGTGACAGGTGAGGACTGACAAAGGGATGAATTTTCCGGAACCGTGTGATGTAACCATCCGGGCCAACGGTGACATAACAGTTGTAGACATGGTCTTCGTCGTCCCGTTCCAGCAATCCCGCCATCACCACCAGCTGGTGGCGGCGGGCGATCTCGATCAGATTCTGAACCGAGTCACCACCAGGAACAGGTTCGGCAATCTCCAGCAGCTGCGATTTATCCAGTGGCTGGATCCAGCTGTATCCCGGAATACATCCCTCGTGGAAGCTGACGATCTCGGCCCCCCCCGCGGCAGCCTCGGCGGCCAACTGGTCGACACGCCCCAGGTTGAACGACTTGTCGCCATCCCGGTTTTCAAACTGTGCCGTGGCAATCCGTATTTCTCGCATCGGGCCGATCCTTGTTCAACGCGTCTCCACCCTCGTCCTACGGGGAAAGTGTATCAGCCCCGGTTTCGAAAAAAAGGCTCTTCGCTTCCCACGCTCCAAGAATTCAGCCGTTAGAATCGTGGAGAACCTGTTTGTTCTTTCGCCCTGGAGAAGAGGCGCCCTGCCTCATCCTTGATGATGACCCGTGATCCTCGACATCTTTTCCTGCTGGCAGTCCTTCCCTTTCTTTTTCCACTGGTGAGCCAGGCTGCCGATACGACATCGCCGAATTTCATTGTCGTCTACTGTGACGACCAGGGTTACCAGGACCTGGGCTGCTTTGGTTCTCCCAATATCAAGACACCCAACGTCGACCAGCTGGCCTCCGAGGGAATCCGCTTCACCGACTTTTACTCGGCCTACTGCGTCTGCTCGGCCTCCCGGGCGTCACTCCTGACCGGCTGCTATCAGCCCCGGATCAGTATGCGGGGTGTGCTGGGACCTCACAGCGAGAAGGCCATTGACTCCTTCCGGGGGATGCTGCATCCCGATGAAGTGACCATCGCGGACATGCTCAAGGCCCGTGGCTATGCCACCGCGATGGTGGGCAAGTGGCATGTGGGGGACTCGCCAGAGACCCTTCCGACCGCCCAGGGTTTTGATTCTTATTTCGGAATCCCTTACAGCAACGACATGGCCCGGATCAAGGGCTGGGGCAATAACCCCACAGACCTGGACAAGATCTGGTCGCTGAAAAAGTGGGACATCTACAAGAACGAGCTGTACCGGAACAGGAAGGTGATCGAATCCCCCGTGAACCAGGTCACCATCACCGATCGCTACACGGCCGAGTCGCTCAAGTTCATCCGTACCAACAAGGACAAACCCTTTTTTCTCTACCTGGCCCAGACCATGCCCCATGTTCCGCTGTTTGTCTCGGATGACCGTTACGACGCCGATCCTCACCAGGCCTACCGGCTGACGATCGAACATATCGACTGGTCGGTCGGCCAGATCATGCAGACACTCAAGGAACTGGACCTCGCCGAGAATACCTTCATCGTTTATACCAGCGACAACGGCCCCTGGCGCAGCAAGAAGCACCATGGCGGAAGTGCCCTGCCGCTGCGAGCGGGAAAATCGACCACCTACGAGGGAGGCATGCGTGTCCCCTGCGTGATCCGCTGGCCGGCACGGGTCAAGCCTGGCCAGGTCTGCAGCCAGGTCGCCTCCACGATTGACCTCTTACCCACCTTTGCTCGTATCGTCGGCGCGACACTCGACGACTCCCGTCCGATCGATGGGCTGGACGTGTCCGGCCTGCTGGACGACCCGGATTCCGAGTCCCCTCATGATAAAACGGGATTCTACTATTTCCGCAATAACCGGCTGGAAGCGATTCGCCTGGGCGACTGGAAACTGCATTTCAAACGTACGCTGGAGCTTTACAATCTTCGCGAGGATATTGCCGAATCGAAGAACCAGGCGGAGAAAGAAACCGAACGCGTCAAGCAGCTCACCGCTGTGGCCGAGCGGTATCATGCAGATCTCAAGGCCCATACCCGACCGGCCTGGAGCCCCGCAGCACGAACGTCTCCAGGCAAGTAAGCTTTTCTCTTTCCCGCATCCGCTTTATGGGTTGCCCATTGATACCCCGACTGCTCGCCTGCCTGGCCCTGCTTGTCGCCTGGAGTTCACCACCGGTGGCAGCCGACGAACCGGCCCCCTGGCTCTGGAGCACGGCGACGGCGATACCGAGCGAGTTGACCAGTGAGGAGAGCGGCTATTTTTCCATCGTGGAGGGAAAGAACGGCCGCATTTACGTGGGCACGGCCAAGTACGACCAGAACGCCTACCTGGTTGAATACACTCCAAAAGATGGCTCCCTGAAGGTCGTTGTCGATGCCCACAAGGAGATCGGGACCGATGTGACCGGGTTTGCCGCCCAGTCCAAGATCCACACGCGAAACAATGTCGGCCGCAGTGGCAAGATCTACTTTGGCACCAAGCAGGGCTATCCCCGCAATGGCGAGGCACGCAGCGATTACGCGGGCGGGTACCCCATGGTCTATGACCCGCAGACCGGCACAACCCGCGTTTACAAGATCCCGGTCAAACACCAGGGGATCATCAGCGTCACACCCGATGAATCCCGCAACGTCGCCTACATCTCCACCTGCTCGGACGAGCGGCCAACCGAGAGCACGCATTTCATGGTGCTGAACCTGGAGACGGGCTCTTACCGCGACCTGCTCGACTGTCGGCACATGTACAGTTTCATCGTGGTCGATCGCTGGGGACGGGCCTACCACCCGATCCTGGGTGGCGAGATTGCCCGCTATGATCCACACGCAGACAGGCTCGCGAGGCTGTCGCAGACAGTGGACGGGAAACCCCCGACCGCGGCAAGCCTGCTGGCCCATCCGGAAAGCCATCCGATCAACTGGGATATTTCACCGGATCGAAAAATTCTCTACAGCATCGCCATGGGCGGGAACCAGCTTTACCAGTACGACCTGCGAGGCAGCGGCACGATACTCAAAGGGAAATCCCTGGGCAAGCTCATCGACACGGCCCAGAAGACCGATTGCCGGGCACTCTGCGTGGCCCCGGACGGGACCGTCTGGGCAGGGGTCGCAGCCACGTTCGAGGGCCGCGGGAAATTCCTGCATGTCGTACGGTACCGCCCTGGCAGCAGAGGGCCGGAAGACCTGGGCCCGATCGCCATCTCGAATCCGGATTACACGAGCTTGACCGATGCCGATGGGCAGGCCAGGAAATGGCACCACGGTGTCTCTCGCCTCGAGGATGGTACGATGCTTCCCCGTTACGTGGTGATGGGGATCGCCGGGGCGCGGGATGGGACGGTCTACGTGACGACGCTCTATCCCTTCACACTGCACCGGCTGACGATTCCGCGACGTGCAAATTAACTGGCCCGGCTGGTTCCCTCTCAACGGTCGCCATCGTGCCGCAGGATCGTCATCCGCTGCGCAAAATCACTGCATTTCCGGGGCTTTTCATGATTGGCATACAAGTTGCATTACATACATCTAGGAACCGGGATTTCCTGCCATAGTGGCAGGTCATGACATACGCCGGTCCATTCCACGGAAGGTGAAAAACGAAAGGTAACAACAACTCCATCAACGAGGAGGAACGAGTTAATGAGAACTTTAATCCCCTGGCAGAATCGTTTGTTTGGGAGTTTCGAGGGTATGCATGACCTGGTCGGCCGTGTCTTTTCCGACGGAAATGACGTCCCCCGGTTCGTGCCGAGAATGGACGTGGCAGAAACCGAAAGCCACTTTGAGGTCCAGTTTGACCTGCCCGGTATTTCGGCCGACGAGGTTCACATCGAGGTGCACGAAGGCGAGTTGACCGTCTCCGGATCTCGCCAGGTGTCCCGGGATGAGAAGGAGTCGACCTACCATCGACGGGAAAGGACCCACGGCGAATTCCATCGCGTGCTGGGCCTGCCCAAGGATGTCGATGCCGAGTCGATTGCAGCCCGTTACCAGGATGGGGTGCTGACCGTCTCGATCCCCAAGATGGACCAGGTGCTGCCGAAGAAAATTGATATCAAGGTAAGGGACGAGTAACCCCCCCCTTCCCTGGTACCGTGACCCTCGCGTCGCCTCGGCGGCGCGGGGGTTTTTCTTTTGTCGCCACTCTAGGAAAAGAGTGGCAGCACGGGACGCCCCTTGACGATGAAGTGCGGACGCCCCTGGTAGTCGATCACCCTGGTGTTCCTGTCATATCCCAGTGCATGGTAAATCGTGGCCACAAAATCACTCACATGAACCGGGTTATCCTTCGGCTGGCTCCCAATCTTGTCGCTGCTGCCATAAACCTGGCCACCGGCAATTCCACCGCCGGCAAGCATCGTGCTGTACACCGACCCCCAGTGGTCCCGGCCCCCGTTGGGATTAATCACCGGCGTCCGACCGAATTCCCCGGTACAGACGACGAGCGTATCCTCCAGCATTCCGCGATCCTTTAAATCACCAAGCAGTGCGGCGATGGCCTGGTCCATGACCGGCAGGTTTTTCTTCATGTCGGGAAAGTTTCCAGCGTGCGTATCAAAATGGGGCAACTCGGGGCGGATCGGCCATGCCACGGTCACCATTCGCACTCCCGCCTCGACGAGCCTGCGGGCAACCAGGCAACTCCGCCCGAAATGGGTTTCGCCAAACTGCTGCCGGGTCCTGGCTGGCTCGTCATCGATACAGAACGCCTCCCATTTCGGTGAAGAACGGATCACCCCTATCGCCTCTTGCTGGCTGCTGGCGTGTTGCCTCACCCCCTCGGAGGCAAACGGCTTTCGATCCAGTCGCCTCAGCAGTCTGCCACGGTGTTCAAATCGTTCCCCGGTATTCGGCGCCGCCGGCACAAAGTCCTTGGGAAGCGTGCCGGGCAGATTGCCCTTGAAATCCATAATCAACGGATCAAAACGGGGCCCCAGGAAACCGGCGTGCTGCCCTGCCCACTCGGTGCCCGGCCCATCCTGGGTGATATAGACCGGCAACTGCACGGCAGCCGGCAATGCTCCCCCCCCATTCTCAAGTTGCTGGAGCACCCCACCGATCGACGGGGCATCCCGCCGGCTGAGAAATGGCTGGCCGGCGCGGGGGGCATGTTGCCAACCGGTGAGGTTGTAATGCACCCCGGCAGCGTGAAATGTCTGGTCATGATGTACCGAGCGAATGATCGAGTACGTGTCTGCCAGCGAGCCCAGCATTGGGAGATACTCGCATACCTGGAATCCAGGTACGGCCGTCGAGATCGACTGGAATTCCCCGCGGATATTCACATCGGCATCCGGCTTCATGTCGAACGTATCATGCTGGGGCGGGCCCCCGATCATGTAGAGCATGATGCACGACCGGGCCTTACCGAGTCCCGGGCCCGCAGCCTGCAGGGGCCGGGGCAGAGCAGCCGGCAGGCTGACTCCCAACGCAGCAGCGCCCCCCGCACGAAGAAACGTGCGGCGGGAAAAGTAATCCGCCTGCTCGATTCGGTCAGCGTTCATACTGCTATTATCCGTGTCAGGGAGACTGGATAAAGTGTATTCGTCCAGGGACAGCTTATATTGTCAACGACTTTTCCGACAAGGACAATCTTTGGTCCGCCGATTTGTCTATGCGAGATGTTCGCTATGATAAGACAAGCTTCTTTTCTCTTTCGCCGAAAGACCGCCATGAGATTCCCATTTCCCCTGCTGGTGACCGCGTTCGTGGCGCCGCTCCTATTTCTCTCCCCACTCCCTGCCCAGGAGGAAGACCCCCTGCCCGCTGGTGTCCAGGAAGCCCACTTCATGGTACCGATGCGTGATGGAGTCAGGCTGTCGGTTTACCTTTACATTCCCCCTGGTAAAGGACCCTGGCCGGCGCTCTTGGAACAGCGTTACGCCAATGCCCGTGCCCGCCGGACGCGTGAGGAATTTGCCCGCATGGCGTCCCATGGCTACGTCGTGGCGCTGCAGAATTTCCGTGGCACGCAGCTCTCCGAGGGGCGTTACGTCGGTTACCGCGCGCTCGGCTGGGGACAACAGAAGGATGGTTACGACACGGTGGAGTGGCTTGCCCGGCAGACCTGGTGTACCGGCAGGATCGGCACCTTTGGCAGTTCCCAGGCCGGCTACGCACAGAACTTCCTGGCCGTCACCCAGCCTCCCCACCTGGTCTGCCAGTACATGATCGATACCGGCCTGAGCCTCTTCCAGGAGGGCTACCGGATCGGCGGCACCACCCGGCCGGAACGGTTCAAGGGGATGGCCGCTGTCTGCCGGGACCCGGCAGACAACCAGCGGATGCTGGAGGAGTGGTTCGCGCACCCCACTTATGACCGCTACTGGAAGGCGGAGGACTGCAGCCGACACTTTTCCAAGATGAACGTCCCCTGCATGACCATCGGAAGCTGGTACGACTTCATGTGCCAGGGATCGGTGGAAAGTTACATCGGTCGCCAGCACCGGGGGGGGGCCGGATCCCGGGGCCAGCAGAAGCTGCTCGTGGGGCCCTGGCTTCATGGCCGTTTTAACAAGGGGAACAAGGTCGCGGAGATGGAGTATCCCGAGAATGCCGCCTTCGACATGTTAAGCCACATGATCCAGTGGTTTGACCACTATCTCAAGGACGTGGAGAACGGCGCCGATCAACAGCCAACCGTACAGTATTACGCCATGGGCGCGGTGGGAGAGAAAACGAGTCCCGGCAATCAATGGCGGCAGGTGGATGACTGGCCGGTGGCAACGACCGAGACCCCGTATTACCTGGCAACCGGCGGCGGCCTGGGCACCACGGCACCCTCCTCCGAGGATGGCGAGACACGTTACATTGCTGACCCGAACAACCCAGCCGAGATTCCCGGCCGCGGATTTCCCGGTGCCCGGGATGCCCGTGCTTTTGAGAACCAGGACAATGTCCTGACCTTTACCACCGAGGCCCTGAAAGAACCTGTCGAATGGACCGGTCATGTGCGGGCCAGGCTCTTTGTCACTTCCACGGCACCCGACAGTGATTTTATCGTTCGAGTCAGCGATGTTTACCCCGATGGCCGTTCCATCCTGATTGTCGGTTATGTCCTACGGGCCCGTTACCGGGAGGGATTCCAGAAGGAAGTCATGATGAAGCCCGGCAGGGTCTACCAGGTTCCCCTGCACGTCGGCTGGATGAGCCAGGTTTTTGCCCCCGGGCACCGCATCCGGGTGACGGTCGCAAGTACAGGGGCCCCGTTTTATGAACCGAACCCCAACACCGGTGAGCCGTTGACGATCGAGTTTCCCGGCAACGCCATCCAGGCCACCAACTCGATCCAGCACAACCACAAACATGCCTCGCACGTGATCGCCCCGGTTCGCGCGCAGCCGTAAAATCCCCTTACTTCACAACCCTGCCAAGCGCGGCGGCCATGAAAGCCAGCACCTGCTCTTTCCCTGTGTCGCCGGCCAGATTGCGCATCTCGGCCGGGTCCCTGTTGTGGTCATAGAGTTCTCTCGCCCGCACCTCGCCGCTCTTGAAATCCCGCCACTCGGTATACCGATAGCGGTTATTACAGATCGAGTATCCCATCAGCTCGGGATCCTCCCCATTGGCCGGGTAGGCGGGCCGGGGATGCTGCGTCAGAGCCACCTGCTTGACGAAGCCGCGCGGGTTCTCCAGTAATGGCTTCAGGCTCACTCCCTCCAGATTCGACGGGGCCTGGAGACCACAGAGATCCGCCAGGGTGGGATAAAGATCCAAAAGTTCAACGATTGCAGGGCTCTTCTGGCCTGACCTGGAACCGGGACTGGAGATAATCAGCGGCACACGGGCGTCGAGTTCAAAGTTCGAGGTCTTTGCCCAGAGGCCATGCTCACCCAGGTGGTAACCATGGTCGGACCAGAAGACGATCACCGTGTTTTCCCTCAGGCCCAGGCGATCCAGCTCATCGATCACCTTGCCTACCTGCGCATCGACGTAGGAGATGGCCGCATAGTAGCCATGTCGCATGGCAATCACGTCTGCCGGTGTCGGTTTCCCGCCAGGACGGGACTTGTAACTGCGAAGGATTTCCCGCGAGTCATGCAGGGCAACAGCCGGCACATCACGTGGCGGAACCGGGTTGGCAGGGGGACGGATCGCGGATCGCTGGTACAAGTCCCAGTAGCGCTTGGGGGCATTAAAGTGCGAGTGGGGTTTCCAGAAACCAACCGCCAGGAAAAACTGTTTCTCCTTGACCTCCCCCAGCGCCTGGACTGCCAGGTCCGCAATCCGCCCGTCAAAGTAAGCTGAATCCGGAACGTCACGGATCTCGCACTTGGGGATGCTGGAGAGGTTCGGGGATAATGGACCCTCGACCATCGCCCGGTCGTTCCCGTGCGAGTTGTAATGCATGACCTGGGGCACGCTCCAGGAGGGAGCATCCCCCTTGTAGTCATCCTGCCGCCAGTTATGGAAGATCTTGCCTATGCCCTGGGTAAAGTACCCGTTGTTCTTGAACAGCTGCGGCAGCGTCACCACGTCCGCTCGCCGCTGGCGAAAATGGGTCGGCAGGTCCCAGATACGGAGCGTATCAAGCCGCAGCCCGGTAAGCAGGGATGCCCGGGACGGGTTGCAGACCGCCTGCTGGCAATAGGCCCGCTTAAACAGGGTCCCGGTTTCCGCAAGCCGGTCGATATTCGGGGAGAGGGCCTGCGTCTGCCCATAACAGCCAAGCTCGACCCGCATGTCGTCCACGGCGATGAAAAGCACGTTGGGACGTTCGGCAGCGCGGGACACCGTCCCCACCAGCAGAACGCCGACTCCCAGCACCAGCTGGCCCCACTTCATCATCTCGCTGTGACTCCTGCTAGGCGAGTTTCCAACCGTCCCGGTAGGAACGCCGGATAAACCGGTCCGCCTCGGGGCAGTTCGTCGCCTTCATCTTGCGGGCATTCCACTCGAGTTTCTGGCCGGCCCGGTAGGCGACGTTCCCGAGGTGATTGGCCTCGGTCAGCCAGCCGGCATATTCGAAGTTACAGGTGGTCGGATCGCCGGTCTTGCAGGCATGAACCCACTCGGCATGGTGACCAATCGACTTGGGTATAAACGGCGTGGGCCTCTCGAAACCCTCGAACTGTTTTTCCGGAAGAAGCGTGTGTTTCCCGTAATCCGCCAGCAGCATCCCCTTGCTGCCAACAAACAGCACGCCACTACCCCACTGCGGAAGACCCTGCTCCTGCAGGATCTTTGGCTTGTAGGTCCCCTGGTACCAGCTCAGCGTGACCGCCGGCATGTCGCCGCGGGGTCCGTACTCGTACCTGGCCGTCATCGAGGCCGGTGCGATCTCGGCATGGGGTGTTGGCCCATCTGCCTCGACGGTCAGGGGTGCCTTGAGCTTGAGTGCCCAGAAAGGCAGGTCAATCCAGTGGCTTCCGAGATCGGACATGGTTCCGTTGCCAAAGTCCCACCAGCGGTACCACTTCGGTCCTGGGAAATAAACATTATTAAATGCCCTTTTGGGTGCCGGTCCCAGCCAGAGATCCCAGTTCAGTCCCGTGGGAACCGGGTCCGCCTTTGCCGGCCGCTGCTGGGCAAAGACGATATCACGGTACTTTTCCGCCTCGGCCTTGCTCGGCTGCCATCCCCAGGCCCGCCCCACCCAGACGTGGACCTCGCTGATCTCCCCGACCGCACCGGTCTGCACCAGCTCCACCACCCGGCGGTAATTATCACCGGCATGAATCTGCGTTCCCATCTGCGTGGCCACACCTGCCTTGTTGGCCGTCTCACGAATCAGGCGTGATTCCTCGATATTGTAAGTCAGCGGTTTTTCGCAGTAGACATGCTTTCCCATCT
Source organism: uncultured Pirellulaceae bacterium (assembly GCA_964476375.1). GTDB lineage: Bacteria > Planctomycetota > Planctomycetia > Pirellulales > Pirellulaceae > SAT2750. Next base: position 15,369 of record CAYYZW010000337.1, on the reverse strand, counting down.
GAAGCGCCGGCAGCGTGGCAAAGGCATGCGTGTGCTCGCAGGTACTGACCACGACCGCATCGAATTTCTTTACCTGGTCATAGAGGCGACGAAAATCAATAAACTTCTGGGCCGTGGGATGCCGCTGGGCCGCGAATCCCAGGTTGTTCTCGTTCACATCGCAGACGGCCACGATATTCTGGGACTCCACGCTCCGCATGTTGGAGGCACCGCGCCCACCTGAGCCAATCACGGCGATATCCAGTATCTCGTTCAGGTTTCGCCCGCGAAGAACAGCCGGGGCCGAGAAACCGAGTGCCGCGGCCGCGGCCGAGCAGCGGAGGAACTGTCGTCGGGTTGTCTGCGTGAGCGAGTGGGGAGTGGTCATCAGGAGTTCTCCGACAGCATGGTCACAAAGAGAGGGTTACATCCACGACGATATTGTAACGAATCGCCACGCAGAGGTCATTTCCCGCCTCCCGGAGGCAACCGTACGCGGGCGTGATATAATCATGTCGAAATAACTGCACAACATGACAAACCAACCAGCATCCCCGATCATGCGACTCCTCGCTCCAGTCATCACGGTACTCGCCATTCTCGTGCTGGCGACATTCCGCGCAGAAACAGGACCCGACCACCAGGCCCGGGCAGAGGATCCCAGCATCGATAAACTGGCTTCAGAACTAAAACGTGTTCCCCCCAAAGATCCGCAGACTTCCCGGGGACTGATCCAACTCCACAGGGATTTTCGCATCGAACTGGTTGCCGGCGAACCGTTAATCCATGATCCGGCGGCCATCGATTTCGATGAGAACGGCCGGATCTTCGTGGCCCAGCTTCCCGAGTACAATGCCTATGCTGCCAAGGACTTCAAGGGCCAAGGCTCTGTCCACCTGCTGACCGACAGCGATGGGGACGGACGTTATGACCGGCGGACCGTCTATGCCGACAAGCTCCATTACCCCACTGCCATCGCCTGCTGGGATGGAGGAATATTTATTGGCGCCGCACCGGATCTGCTCTATGCCAAGGACACCGATGGAGACGGGGTGGCAGATGTTCGCACGGTCGTCATGACCGGTTTTGGCAAGGACCATGCCGGCGAGGCGCACCTGAATTCGATGCGATGGGGTTTCGACAATCGCTTTCACCTTTCCACCAGCCTCTCCGGCGGTGAAATCACTGCCTCCGGCGAGACTGCCCCTGGTCCCAGGTCGGTGCGAAACCGCGGGATGATTATCGACCCTCGTAATCCAGCTCAGTTTGAGCTTACCAGCGGTGCCGGCCAGCACGGCATGAGCATGGACAACTGGGGACACAAGTTTGTCTGCAGCAACAGCGTGCCGGCCCAGGCACTGATGTATGACGACCGTTACGTGGCCCGTAATCCACACCTGAAGGCACCGGCCGTTGCCGTGGATATCGCGCCCGAGGGAAAATTCACCAAGCTCTACCGGATCAGCCCACCGGAACCATGGCGTGCACTTCGTACCAACCTGAGACGAACGGGCCGTTTCAAGGGATCGGACGAGGGAGGGACCCCGTTCGGGTTCTTTACCGGTGCCACCGGCGTCACTATCTACCGCGGCAACGCCTGGCCGGAGGAATTTCACGGCAACCTTCTGGTGGGGGACATTGCCAACAACCTGATCTACCGGGCCACCTTGAGCCAGAACGGCCTGCAGCCGGTGGCCACGCGGGCGGACAGCGAGGTCGAGTTCCTTGCTTCAAAAGACATTTGGTTCCGCCCTGTCCAGATGGCGAACGCTCCGGATGGCACCCTGTATGTCCTTGATTTTTACCGTGAACTGATTGAAGGGGCCGCCTTCCTGCCGCCGGAGTTCCTCAAGTACCTCGATGTCACAAGCGGGAACGACCGCGGCCGCATCTACCGGATTGCCCCTCGTGATTTTACCTACCCCGGACCGCCACGACTTGGGAAAGCCAGCAGTGCCGAACTGGTGGCGATGCTGGAACACCCCAACGGCTGGCACCGTGACACCGCCTCCCGCCTGCTCTACCAGCGACAGGACAGCAGCGTGACTGGAGCGCTCCGCACCCTTGCCATGTCCTCCTCCCTTGCGGAGGGACGCGTCGGTGCCCTTTACAGCCTGGAGGGCATTGGCACGCTGGATGAATCGGACCTGCTTTTGGCACTTGTCGACCCGGCGCCAATCGTGCGAACCCATGCATTGCGGCTGGCCGAGTCACTTGTTCCCACCTCACCATCCCTGGTTGCCCGCATGGTGGCCATGACATCCGATCGCGACCTGCGAGTTCGTTACCAGCTCGCTTTTTCCCTGGGCGCCGCCCAGGGTCGAAGTCGCAACGAGGCCCTGGCCACCCTCACGCTCCAGGACGGAAAAGACCACTGGATGCGGCTGGCCATCGCTTCTTCCCTGTTCGATGGAGCCGGTGATGTTTTTTCCCGACTTGGTGCGGATCCGGACTTTCGCTCCAGTGAACATGGTCGCCAGTTCCTGGTGATCCTTGCAGGCCAGATCGGCACCGCCAACCGGGCAGACGAAATTGCCGTCGTCATCCGCAGCCTTCAGCAACTCAAGGAGAACGAAAAGTCTCTTGGCCAACAGCTTGTGGAGGCCCTTGCCTCGAGTCAGAAAGGGGAGTCCCGGGCGCGGATCCTGGCCGCGGCCGGTGGCAAGGCCGGAGAAATTCTCGCGCAGTTACTCGGTGAGGCGCGGACGATTGCGGCCGACATGGACCAGCCCGCAGATCGCCGGGCCGAGGCCATCCGCAGCCTGCAACTCGCCCCCCTGGAGGAGATCCAGGGCCTGCTCGAGCAGATGCTCAGCCTTCAGCAACCGGGACTCGTCCAGTCCGCAACCCTGCAGACCCTGGCCTCCTACACCGATAACAGCGCGGCCCGGATGATCGTCGCCCACTGGCGCGAGATGAGCCCGGCGCTGCGAGCCGCGGCATCCGAGACACTTCTCTCCCGGCCGGCCTGGATCACGATCCTGCTGGATGCCGTGGAAGAAAAGTCGATCGGGCGGGGAGATATCGACCCGCTCCGCATCCAGCTGCTCAAGAAAAACCCCAACAGGCAGATTGCCGATCGTGTCACAGCTCTTTTCCAGAGTAATTCTCTTGGTCGACGAGAGGATGTGATTCGCCAGTACCGCGGTGTACTGGACATCGCGGGCGACGCTGGACGCGGCAAGGCATTTTTCAAAAAGGTCTGCTCCGCCTGCCACCAGCTCGAGGGAGTGGGCACGGTCGTCGGGGCCGACCTGAAAGCGATCCGGAACCGTGGCATGGAGGCGGTCCTGCTGAACGTGCTGGACCCAAACAGGGAAGTCAAACCACGATTCCTGACTTACTCCCTGATCACCGACGACGGGCGCTCGCTGGTCGGCATGATCCAGACAGAGAACGCCAACAGCCTGACACTCCGCCGCCCGGACGGGACAACCATCGACATCCAGCGTACCGAGATCGAGGCACTCAAAAGCAGCGGACTCTCCTTCATGCCCGAGGGGCTGGAGAAGCAACTCGACAGGCAGGCAATGGCCGACCTGTTGGCCTACCTCGACTCGATTCGCTGACAGCGAGCATATGTGAAACGTTGCCGATGCCATCCGTTTTGGCCCCACTCGGTTCCGGCAGACGCTAGAATATGGAAACCGGTCGCCCACCTGTTATTCAAGAGGAATCGCCATGAACCAGAAAACCACCCGCCGAAGTTTCCTCAAGACCTCTTCCGAGATCGCCGCCGTCACCGCCGCGGCCAGCACGCTCGGAGGTGTTCACACCATTGCCCAGGAAAAGGAGGCCCGGCTCGGAATTGGCATTATCGGCTGTGGCGGGATCATGACCCACCATGTGCAGGGCCTGGTGGGACGGAAGGAAGCGGTGGAAATCGCCTGGCTTTGTGATGTCGACCCGGCACAGATCGAGCGGATGTCAAAAAAAGTGACCGACGGATTCCAGGCGGCAGCTCCCAAGCGAACGGCTCATTACGAGGACGTGATCAACGACAAGAACGTGGACGCCGTCATCATTGCCACGCCGCACCACTGGCATGCCCCGATTGCCATCATGGCCATGCAGGCAGGCAAGGACTGCTATATCGAGAAACCGATCTCGCACGTCTACAACGAGGGGCATGCGATCATCAAGGCCTCCAGGAAGTACGACCGTATCGTGCAGCAGGGAAGCCAGATGCGCAACAGCCCTGTCACGCTCAAGGCCGAACGACTGCTGAAAGACGGCCTGATCGGGGAGGTCAAGGTGGCCAAGGCCTGGACCGCGGAGGTGCGCAGCGTCTCCCAACCACTCCCTGACAGTACGGCTCCGGCAGGCGCCGACTATGACCGCTGGCTGGGGCCTGCCCCTGACCACGCCTTTAACCAGCATCGCTGGCATGGTACCTGGCGAATGTTCCAGGACTATGGCAACGGGGAGATCGGGGATGACGGCATCCATGACCTGGACATGGCCTGCTGGGGACTGGGCGTGGACAGCGTTCCGGTCCAGATCACCGCGCGGGGTCACCGCATGATGCTGCACGGACACGCCAGCGATTACCCGGACAATATGATCGCCAGTTACGAGTACGAGGATGGCCGGCTCTTGATCTACGAGAACTATCCCTTTACCTCCTACGGGATTCACGGCTTCGACAATGGCAACGTGTTTTATGGGACAGAAGGATACATGGTCTTCTCACGGCGAGGTGCTTTCAGCACCTACCTCGGCCCCAAGGGTGTCCCCGGCCCCACCGAGGGAAAAGACATTCGCACCGAGCGAGGCTATGCCGAGCACATGAAGGAATTCCTGAGCTCCATCCGCACACGCGCGATGACCAAGGCCAACCCCCAGACGGCCCATTACAGTTGTGCCCTGGTCCACCTGGGTGAGATCGCCTACCGCACCTCGGGGCGAGTTGATTTCGATCCCCAGACCGAGACCTTCAAGAACAATGACGAGGCCAATGCCCTTTTGACCAAGGAGTACCGCAAGCCGTACACGCTGCCGGATGTTTGATCGACACCGGTTTCCTTTACTGCCTGTGGAATGAGCCATGCCTCGCATCCTGATTGCCTCCTGCATGCAGGAGGTCTCCTCGTTCAATCCCCTGCCCAGCCATTACGATGATTTCCGTATTGAGCATGGCCAGGGCTGGCTCGATTCCCGGCGGCATATTGCCGATGAGATCGGTGGCGCGCTCTCGGTTTTTGAGGCAGACGCCTCGGTGCAACTGGTGCCTGCCATGGGAGCCAAGGCGATCACCTCCGGTGGCACCCTGGCGACGGCCGACTGGGAACGACTTGCTGGAGAATTCCTGGCCTCGCTGGAGGGTGCAGGGAGTGTCGACGCCGCCTACTTTTGCCTGCACGGTGCCATGTCGGCCGAGGGAGAGGACGACCCGGAAGGTCACCTGCTGGCCGAGGCACGGAAGATCCTCGGTGAAAATATTCCCTTTGTCACCTCACTCGACCTGCACGGGATTCTCACCGACCGGATGCTCCAGCACAACGACGCCGTGGTTCTCTATCACACCTACCCCCACATCGATATGGGGACCACCGGCCAGCGCGCCGCGCGGACCCTGCTTCGGATCCTCCAGGACAACCTGTCCCCGGTGACGGCGCGGGTAAAGATTCCTGCCCTCGTTCGTGGTGACGAGTTGATCACGGAGAGCGGCTTGTTTGGAGAGTGTATCCGCGCTGCACAGAATATCGAGACAGGACCGAATGGCCTTTCGGCCGGCATGATGATCGGCAATCCCTTTACCGATGTGCCGGACCTGCGAACCAACAGCCTGGTCGTCCTGGAGCAGGGCGACCAGGACGCCTCCCGGTATGCCACCGAACTGGCCGAACTGTTCTGGCAGCACCATCACGCGATGCAGGTTCCACTGACCTCCCTGGAAGCCGCAGTCCGGGAAGCCGGGGACGTCGAGGGGACCGTGGTCATGATGGATGCTGCGGATGCCACCAGTTCGGGAGCCTCGGGAGACAGTAATGCCATCCTGCAATCACTGCTGGCAACAGGTTACAAGGGAACGGTTTTACTGCCTATCGTGGACGGTCCGGCCGTGGACGCTGCCTTCACCGCGGGCGTCGGTGCGGAAATCGACGTGCCTGTCGGCGGCAGTTGCGATCCACAACGCTTTACTCCCCTGCCCCTGCAAGGGACCGTGCGCATGCTCTCGGATGGCACTTTCCGCAGTGAGACCTTTGGACAGTACTGGAGGGCAGGCAAGACAGCCGTGATTGAAAGCGGGTCTGTCACGCTGGTCGTCACCAGCCGACCGGTAAGCCTGTTTGACCGGGCCCTGTTTTATGCCCACGGCCAGGACCCTCGCCGGTTTGACCTGGTGGTCGTTAAATCTCCACACTGTGAACCCCACATGTTCTCCGACTGGTGTGGCCGGTTAATCAATGTCGATGCGCCGGGATCGACCAGTGCCAACCTGCTGAGCCTTGGACATACTCGCTGCAACCGGCCTGTCTTCCCGCTGGACGACAGTATTGATTTTCATCCTGCCGTTGAGATATATCGAAGGGGACAATCCCAGCAATGAACGACACGAGCCTGATCACGACCGATATTGACCTGGACCGTCCGGGAAAACAATTCGGCAACCTGCTTGTCCCACAGTCCACCAACTCGGCCGGCTGGTCCGTCTATCCCATCCCGATCATCGTGATCCAGGGTGGCGAGGGACCAACGGCCGTCCTCTTTGGTGGAAATCACGGGGATGAATACGAGGGGCCGGTGACACTGATGAAACTAGCTCGCTCGCTCAGTGCCGAGGATCTGCAGGGGCGATTGATCATCATTCCGATGCTCAACCGCCCGGCCGTGGTCGCCGGCACCCGGTTATCTCCGCTGGACGGTGTGAACATGAACCGTGCTTTCCCCGGCAAGGCAGACGACTCGATCACTGGCATGATCGCCCATTACGTCTCCAGCACCGTGCTCCCCCTGGCCGACCTGGTGGTCGACATCCATTCGGGCGGAAGTTCCATGCACTTCCTGCCCTCGGTCAACATGCACCAGGTCGATGATCCAGGGCAGATGGAAAAAATGCTCTCCGCCGGTCGTGCCTGGGGTGCCCCGTATGTCTTCATCTACCGGGATGTTGCCGGCAGTGGCCTGCTGCCGACACTCGCCGAACAGATGGGGAAGGTCACCCTGGGGACCGAAATCGGCAGCAAGGCACAGTTTGGCGTGGAGACGCTCCAGATCGCGTCTCGTGGCGTGGCCAATGTGCTTCACTGGCTGGGCGTCCTCCCCGGCACCCCGCAGGAACCTGCCGGGGGCGAACCCCAGCTGGTGGCGGCCGATGATCCCGGGGATTACGTGATGGCAGCCGTCAGTGGCATCCATGAGCCCCTGGTGGAACTGGGGGACATGGTCTCGGCCGGGGATCCGATCGGCCAGCTCCACAATATCGAGCAGCCCGAGCAGGCACCGGTGGTCGTCACGGCCCTGACCGATGGTATGATCATGGGACGTCGATCCAACCCCCGGACCCTGCAGGGCGAGTGCCTTGCCACGCTTGTACGCCCCGTGACATAAAGTGCCATGAACTGGACTGAATTCCTTGTTTCCAACGATGCCCTGCAGGATGCCGGCGAGCTTCGTCGTCGCATCGACGAGGATGGCTACCTTTTTTTCCGCCAGCTGCAGGATCCCGACAAGTTGCTCAGGCTGCGGCGAGAGATGCTCACCGTGATGCAAGAGGGGGGATGGCTGATTGCCGGAACGGATCCCATGGAGGGCATTGCCAACGTCGATGCCCGCTGTACGGAAGGGGATCCCGAGTACACGGATGTCTACCACAAGGTTTACAGCCTGCAGTCATTTCACGAATCGGGGCACTGGCCGGAAGTCCTCGACGTGATCGAGAAAGTGATCGGCCGCCCGGTGATGCCACAACCGCAAAAGGTCGCCCGGCTATGGTTTCCCAAGTACACCGACCACACCACTCCCATCCACCAGGATTTTGTCCACTTCCAGGGAAGCGTTGACAATCTTACCTGCTGGACACCCGTGGGTGACTGCCCGACTGAACTGGGAGGACTGGCTGTCCTGCGGGGGTCGCACAAGGTCAAGCGCGTCCTGGAGCATCACTTTTCCCTGGGGGCGGGGAGCCTTCACGTCGATCCGGCCGAACACGACGAACTGGAAAAGGAGTGGTTGAGCACGAATTACGAGGTCGGGGACACGCTTATTTTCCCCGCACTGACGATCCACATGGCACTGCCTAACGTGACCGAGGATCGGCTGCGCGTATCGCTCGACAATCGTTACCAGGCCGTGGATGTCCCGATCGCGGAACACATGCTCGATCCGCACCTGAGCAACTTCAGCCCCTTCGGCTGGGACCAGGTCTACCAGGACTGGGACCGTGATGACCTGAAGTACTACTGGGAAAAGCAGCCGGTAAAGGTCGTCCCTCGTGATTTCTCTTATTCCAACAAGGGTTTTGATGAAGCGATCGAGATGGCGCGATCGGGCAATCCACACGCGCGGCACCACCTGGAGCGATTTATCCGCCGTGTCCCCGATTCCCCCGAGGGGCAGCGAGCCGCCAGGTTACTCGGTGAGATCGACGGGCAGGGTTAAACGGGGAGGTTCTCCTGCCCCCGGCCTCCTGCGATCAGCTGCCATCAAAACGCTCGGTATGAAAGACCGCATGCTGGCGAGCCAGGTAATCATCCTTGGACATCGCCGGCTGGAAACGGTTGAGCACATCCTTGGCCCGGGCTCCCTCAGCTGTCAAAAGGTCCAGGGCCATCATGGCAAGCGTTTTGGCCGGGGCAACATAGCCCGCATCGTGATCGGAAATGCACCAGTCGGTCTGGTGATGGGTCCCTGAACCACCGGTCATCACCGGGTGAAGAACCGGCATGAACTGGCTCAGGTCCCCTGCATCGGTGGACCCACCCCCATGGCCATATTCCCGGTATTCGTCTTTTCCGAAAAGGCTGCCCGCATTCTCCTTGAAGATCTCCGACAGGACAGGGTCATTACGGAGCGGCAAGTTGCCCGGCACCGTTTCGATCACCACCTCGCACCCCATCGCCAGGGCCGCTCCCTTGAGTGACCGATCCACCTTGTGAGAGGCATCGAGAATGGCATCGGCGGTCTTGGCTCGCACGTAGGTCTCCATCGTGACCTCGGCCGGAATGATATTCACCAGGTCCCCCCCCTTCGTGATGATCGGGTGGACTCGCACACAATCGGCATCGGCGAAGGTTTCCCGCTGGGCATTGATGGCACCCAGTGCAAGTTGCGCCGCGTAGAGCGCGTTGACACCCCGCTCCGGTGAACCACCGGCATGGGAGGCCTTGCCAAGGAACTTGATGTTCTTTGCCAGAAAGCCGTTACTCGATGGAGAGAGTCCCATGCTGCCCGCTGAGACATCGGGACTGGTCGAATGGATCATGACCGCCATATCGACATCGTCAAACTGGCCCAGCTGGACCAGTTCCTGCTTGCCGGTCAGGAAAGAGGTCTGCCCCGATTTCACCAGGCCGATCCGGTAGTCAATCTCCACGTACTCTTCCGCCGGGACGGCGAAAAAGACGACGTTCCCGGCAAGCTGTTCGGCAACGCCAGGTTGCGTCAGCCCCATCGCCGCACCCATCAATCCCGCGATCTGGGCATTATGGCCACAGGCATGGGCTGCTCCGGTCTCGGGGTCCGCTCGTGGATGGCCGGGAACCTGCAGCGCATCCAGTTCTCCCATCAGCGCCACCGTGGGGCCCGGCTGTCCGCCACGAAGCACTGCCTTGACCCCGGTGATGGCCAGGCCATCCTCCAGTTCCAGTCCCAGTCCTTCCAGCGTCTCCCGGACCCGGTCTGCGGTTCGATGCTCCTTGAAACCGAGTTCCGGTGCATCCATGATGGCCTCGCCAATTTCCACGATGCGACCACGCGCACGGTCAATCGTTCCGCAGACATCCTGTTTCAGTGAATCAGACGGATTCATCGCGAAGCCCCCCTGGCAGATCCCTTCGGCTGTTCCATCCCCAGCAGGTGGGCCGGGGTTCGACGACACATCAAATCAATTTCTTTCCCCGAGAAACCGGCTGCTGCCAGGTCCAGGATGAAGGCCTTGATCCCGTCGGTGGGGATCGGGTTGAGGTACTGCCCCAGGTCCGAGGAGAGGATAAAGTGCTCCGCTCCCACGGCCCGGATCGTACGGGCATAATCCTCCGACGTGATCTTCTTCCAGTGCCGCATGCTCGCCAGGTGCGAGGTCTTGCCGGTCAGGTTGGTCATCCAGACGCATTCCATTTTCGCACCCAGCGCGGCCACTTCCTTCAGTTGGGCCAGTTCCATTCCGATCGGGTCGGCCATGGCATGCGTGACGACGATTTTCTTTACCCCGGCCGCCTTCGCTTCCTTGATCAGCAGCAGGCATTCCCTGGCCGAGGAATGCCCGGTCTCCAGCACCAGGTCGTTCTCGGCAATCACCTTGAAGATTGGCTCCAGTTCCGGTACCAGCTTGCCATCCTTGACCACGGGCACGACCGGGCGATCTTCCTTGAAGAAACCGACGTGGTTTTCTGCATCAAAGGTGGGTAACCAGACAACCTTTCCCCGGTCCCCCGTGAAGGTGAGCATTCGTTCAATCGCCGCCACGTTGAGTCCTCCCACCGCGCGGTTCAGAACGATTCCACCATAGCATCGCTGCCCGGTCAGCCGTTCTGCCAGCCAGGCCCGATCGGCAGTCATCGTGAAGTGGTTCTTGAGAACCAGCGCCCCCATCTTGTTGGCACGCGCGATGCGGGCAATCTCCACATCCGAGATGGAGCGGGTAAAACTATCCGGGCCGGAATGAACATGAAAATCGATCACACCCGCCAGTGGATTTCCCTTCAGTGTCGTGGGCGCCTGTGCCGCGATATCGGCCTGCCAGCTGGCCAGCAGGATCACGGTCAGAACCGCTATCCACGGTCTCACTGTCGTCACCATGGTCTCACGCTCCTGCCAAAAGGGATTTACTTGAAAACCGGGTCATCCGCCTTGCCCCCGGACTGCAGGTAGGCAATCAGGTCGAGGATCTGTTCACGGGTCAGCCCATTGAGCAGGGACTCGGGCATCGAGGAGACCCTGGAAGGGAATTTTTCATCAACCTGGCTCTTGGGAACCGACAACACGCGCCGCGGATTAAGCAGGTTGGGAATCACCTGGTAGGCATCCGGCTCCTCCTTGAAAATCGTGCCCGCGATCACACGGCCGTCGGACATCAGGAACTGGTAGGTACGGAATTTTTCATTCAGCTCCGTGGAGGGGGCAATCACTTGCTGGAGTAACTTGAGCCCCTTGTATTTCTTGGCCACCTCGGTCAGGTCCGGCGCCAGTTTTACACCATTCCCATCAACCGAATGGCAGAGATTACATCGGCCCACGGCAAAGATATGCTTTCCCATCTCAAAAGACCGTCCCGAAAGAGCCTCGACATCCTTGGCCAGGTCCTCCACCTTCCAGTCACGGACGAAACGCGACTCCTTGCGGGCTTCGGCCAGGAGTGCCTCCGCTTCGGCGTCACTTTCCGCCACCACCATGTGCCCTTTCATCACGATCCAGTGCCCCGGGAAGGTACAGACGTACGGATAGACACCGGGTCTGCGAGGCGCCATGAACCGCAAAACGTGGATCTTGGCCTTCCGCGTGGGACCGATCATGGGGGTATGACGCAGGATTTTCTCTTCTTCCTCGGCGGGAATAAAATCGGAATTGGCAAACTGCGGATCCCGGGCCATGTTGTTGGCCGCCATGCCGACTGCTTCGAGGGATCCGGGCCTCACGAAGACCAGGTTATGGTCGGTCGCATCCGGGTTGGTGAAAACCAGCTTGACCGGCTGGCCAGGCGTGACGAGAAACTCGGTGAGCGTGTAACGCATCCGTTCTGGGACACAGGAAATGGCAACCTGCTTGAGTCCCTCTTGCTTGTCAAACTGCACCTGGTTGGCATTCCTTTTCCTTTCCACGAATTCACTCTTTGCTTTCATCTCCAGCAGCAACCTGGGGATGCGGGCGTAATCCGGGTTTCCGCTCCACAGTGGACGCAGGTCGCGAGAACCGAGCGCACAGCTGAGGGCATAGTTCAGGTGTTCATCCCGCGGCAGAGCGGCGGCTTCCAGGAGTACATCGAGTGCCGCCCGGGTGCCGATATAGGATGTGGCAATCACTGCCTCCAGCCGAACGAGACCATTTTCATCCGTGGCGGACCGTCGCAAAACTTCCATGGCATCGGGCAGGTGTTCATGCCAGTAACGCAGCTGGCGCGTCGCCGCCGCACGGGCATGGTGTTCTTCACAGGCAAGGACCTCCCGAAGCAAATCCGTATCGACCTCGTCGATATTGCGGTACATCCAGATCGCCTCGACCTGGTGATGCCGGTAGCGGGGATCGTCCTTGTCCAGGGCAGCCACCCAGCGGTCGAGTTCCTTCCGGACCGCGGCCGGATCCTTGTCCCGCAGTTCACGCTTGGCCCAGTAGCGGTACCGGTACTCACGTCGCTTGAGAATCTCCAGCAGGTTTTCAATCGACTCACCCGCGATCGCCGGGGGTTCCATCAATGGCCGGTCCACCGCGGTAATCCGCCAGATCCGGCCGGACTGCCGATCTCGACGGCTATCCCGAAGCGAGTACTGGCTGTGGCCCTTGATCGGGTTGTACCAGTCACAGACGTACATTGCCCCCCGCGGGCCGTAGCGAAGGTCCACTGGAATGAAACTCAGGTTGGAGGAGTAAATCAGGTCCGACTGGTACTCTTCACGGTAATGGTTCTGGTGTTCCACCCACTTGTGGATTTCCACACGGTTCGTCGGCTTGTAGCGAACCTTGACAAAGTACTCCCCCTGCAGCTCATCGGGAAAGTGGGCCATGTCCACGAATTCCTGACCACAGACACCCGAGTAGGCCGGCAGGCCTCCGGGTTTGGGATGAGCCCCGGGATAAGCCGGGTTCACGGCATGGAAGGCGGAGGCAAAGATCGGGTGACTTGCCAGGTGCTGTCCCCAGTCATCAAACGTGACACCCCACGGGTTGGTGCTGTGATACATGCCAAAGGTCGTCAGCCGGTGCGTGCTGGGCCGGTAACGAAACCAGCCACTATTAGCCAGCCGGATCGGACCATAGGCGGTCTCCACCTGGCTGTGATGAAAAATCGATTCACGGGCCATCAGGTCCCCGTCGGGCGTCCAGACAATGTCGTGCAGGGCATGGTGTGAATCCTCGGTGCCAAAACCGGTCAGCACCTGCCGCCTGAGATCGGCCCTGCCATCCCCGTCGGTATCCTTGAGAAAAGTCAGGTGGGGAGCCTCCGACACATACACGCCCCCATCGCCAAACTCAAAGGAGAGTGGAATATGCAGGCCCGAGGCAAACACGCTGCACGTGTCCGCCTTGCCGTCCCGGTCGACATCCTCCAGGATCAGCAGTTCATCATTCGGCTCGTTCCCCGGGTAGACATGGGGGTAGGTCCTGGAGGTCGACACCCAGAGCCGTCCCCGGCTGTCCCATCGCATCTGGATCGGACAGGCAAGTTCCGGGAAGTCCTCCTCGGAAGCGAAGCAGTTGACCTGGAAACGTGGGTCCACCTTGAAAGCCGCCATCTCGTCATCGGGGCTGAGCCACTTGTTCGCCCCTCGTGACTCCTCGGCCGGGGGAAGCGGCGGGGCGTTGGAGTCATCGATCTGCTCCGGGATATCATTCCCAGCTCCCAGGACCCAGATACGGTTGTCCCGATTGTCGATCATCACGTCCAGGCGGGCCATGGCCGGCAGGAAGTCCAGTTGCCCGTATCGCTTGGACCGACCCCCAACGTAATAAAAGGAATTGACCGGGCGGTAGCGGTAATGGAACTGCTTGTTTTTCTCCAGGACCTCCTGGCGCAACTGTTCGTTCACCGGCGGAGCACTCTCCTTGAAAAGACCCCGGTAGAGTGCCGAGGCAAAGGCCCGGTAACCCTGCTGGTTCAGGTGCACACCATTTCGGGTCAGGGGCTCGTCGGACTGCCCATAGGCCTCCCGCGTGGGTCCGAACAGGTCCACGAAACCGACCTGGTGGCGTGCCGCAGCAGCTTTCATCACCGCCGTGTAAATCTCCAGCCGATTGTTATTCCTGCTGCCGGCATCGACCCCCTCGCGATCCTCGCTGGCGATCGGTGAAAGCAGCACGATGCGGGGAGCCGTCTCCCCGTTGTAGGCACGCGACTTGAGTTCTCCAAGAAACGTGTTCAGGCGCCGCTGAAAATCGACCAGCCCGTCTGCCCCGGCAAAGGACTCGTTAAACCCGTAGGCCGCCAGGATCACATCCGCCTTCTGAACCGAGAGATGCTGGTGAAGCGATCCAAAAGCATCTGGCCGCGGTTGCAGGTCCACCTCGTCCGCCGACCAGGCCAGGGTCCGCACGACCAGCTTTTTCCCGGGAAACCGCTGCTGAAGCAGGGTTTCAAAGAACCCCTCGAACTGGGCATAGTCCAGTAGCGTGTTCCCGATCAGCATCACATGTTCCCCCTCGGAAAGTTCCAGCGGGAGCGAGGTCTCACGCGACGGGACTTTTTTGGGTTCAGGAACCGAGTTGGCGTCGATCTTCAGGCCGACAAAGGACTCCGCCTTGGAGGAACCCTGCGGGGATTCTTTCTCCTGCGCTGTCAACGCAGGCCGGCCTATCGTGGGAACCAGAAGCGCACCAAGAAACAGGACGTGGACAAGTCGATCAAACATGGATAACCCCGCGGAGACTAAAGAGCACACGGATGACAGAGCGGACTGCCGTCCCCTGCATCATGATAGATGTTCGGTGGCCCCGACAAAAGCAGCGCCCGGAGCAAACCGGATGGTTAGCTGAGATCCTTGAACATCTTTCCTGCAGCGGAAGCGAGGAAGATCGTATCGGTGCCGGCCACCAGCAGGTTATATCCCTTCTCTGCATAGGGGCGGATCGCATCGGCCGTGACACCAAAAATACCCAGCGGAACTCCTACCGCCTGGCAGGCGGCGGTGATGCGATCGATCGCACCGGTTACCTCGGGGTCTTCCACCTGGCCCATCTTGCCGAGGCTGGCAGCCAGGTCGTAGGGCCCCAGCAGGACAGCATCAATGCCAGGAACCTGGACGATCTGTTCGATATTATCCACTGCCTCGGCATGTTCCGCCTGGACGATGACCGTCACCTCCTGGTTGGCCGATTCCACGTACTGCTGGAATTTCAGGCCATAGCCATGGGCCCTGGCGAGCCCCACTCCCCTGCGGCCCTGGGGGGCATAAAGGGACCAGGCGACCACATCCGCTGCTTGCTGGGCCGTGTTGACCTGGGGTGCAATAATCCCGGCAGCCCCAAGATCGAGCATCTTCTTGATCGGCTCCTCCGCGGCTACCGGCACGCGCACGA
>CAYYZW010000336.1:0-1586 GCA_964476375.1 uncultured Pirellulaceae bacterium | reverse complement strand
CTCTCAGGCCGCTGGCAATGTTTTGGCTAAAAGGGGCGTCGATGATCGCCTGGACAACTTCCGGCGACGAGTCCGCCTCTCCAATCCCCTCCAGTCCGCTGTCGGTCTTGATCCTGACAATGACGGCATCCTGGCTACTTGCGGTCTTGGCCTCCACGCTCTCGATCCGCAGGATCTCACAGATAACCTGGGTGATAATCATTCTTCTGGCTGTCCTTTCAAAAGAATCGCAGCGGGTATTATGATCATCTTTGTCCATCGGCGCAGGCGAGTCGATCCCCCGGCACCCAGGTTGCAACTTCTGCCAGAATCCCAGTAGCCAATCACCAGGTAAACCGATTAATATAATGACAGACCTTGAAACAACGTGAACCGTCGGTGTAGTCCCAATGAATTTCTGTCCAGGCCCCAGCAACCGTCGGGAATTCCTCAAGGCTGGCGCCCTTGGCTTCGGGGGACTCTGCCTCTCCGACATCCTGGCGGGACGTGCGGCAGCCGGAACCACCAGTCACGACACCTCGGTCATCCTTATGTACCTCCACGGGGGCCCCTCCCACCTGGAGACCTACGACCTGAAGCCGGATGCCCCGAGTGACTATCGAAGTATTTACAGCCCGATCGCCACCTCCATCCCCGGGATGGACATCTGCGAGCTCTTTCCCTTGCAGGCCAAGCTGGCTGACAAGATTGCCATTGTCCGAAGCTGCCACCACACGATGGCCAGCCACAGTGATGGCGGAATCCAGGTACTGACCGGCAAGACACCACTGGTGGCGGACCCCACGTCACAGAGCAAGAGTGACCATCCGGACCTTGGTCACCTGGCAAGCCACTTCCGTTCCACACCGGACAACGATATCCCCCAGTACGTTGCCCTTCCCAGCGGTCCTTACATGACACGGCCGACGTACATCGGTGTTCAGCACAAGCCGCTCGACGCCGGGGACCCATCCCAGGAGGGCTACAAGTCGCCCATCCAGATCACCGGCGGTCTGAATGGGGAGAAGCTTAGCAACCGAAAGGCACTACTCGCCCAGCTTGACACCTTTCGTGCCGGCGCGGACCAGCAGCAGTCCATCATCGCCGTAGACAAGTTTCGCGAACTGGCATTTAACGTGCTTACCAGCACAAAAACGGCCGAGGCCTTTGACCTTTCCAGGGAAACAGACGACCTCAAAGACCGTTACGGCCGAAATCAATGGGGTCAGTCTGCGCTTCTTGCCCGTCGACTGGCAGAGGCGGGGACCGGCGTTATTACGATGTTCATGAATACTCCGTTTACTGGCCAGGAATGGACCAACTGGGATGACCACATCGGCAATGCAGGCCGGCCCGGCCATTTTGGCAAGTACATGTCACTCAGGCTCCCCTACCTGGACCAGTGCATCTCGGCCCTGATCGAGGACATCCATCGCCGCAACCTCGAGAAGAAGATCATGCTGGTTGTGATGGGTGAGTTCGGCCGGACACCACGACTGAGCTCCAATTCCGGCGGGGTCGGTCGCAACCACTGGCCACAGGCCTACTCGGTACTCCTTTCCGGAGGCGGCCTGAAGACAGGGCAGGTGGTCGGTTCCACCAATACC
>CAYYZW010000335.1:0-20257 GCA_964476375.1 uncultured Pirellulaceae bacterium | reverse complement strand
CCACCGTTTGTGGTGTGATTGGCTGCTTCATCATTCTCCGTGGAACCGCCTTCCTGGCCGATGCGGTAGCCCATGCGATGCTGGCGGGTGTGGTCTGCGGGTACCTTTTCATGAGAAAGGGCGTGGGGGTTGATATACAAGACCATTCCCAGTGGTACGCCATTGCCGTGCTTGTCGGTTCAGTGCTCTCCGGCTTCGTCACTGTCGGGCTGGTGACCTTTGTCTCGCATTACTCGCGGGTCAAGGAGAGCGCGATTATTGGCATCATGTACACCGGCGTTTTTGCTTTCGGGGGCCTGCTGGCCTCGCTCAATAGCGCTGATATCCATATCGACCTGGCACATTTTGTTACCGGCCAGGTACTAGCGGTCAGCGATGCGGATCTCTGGGTTATGGCAGCGGTAGCAGGGTTCGTGATCGCCATGGTGATCCTTTTCTTTCGATCGCTGCAGCTGATTACTTTCGACCGGGTGATGGCTGCCTCGATCGGTGTCCCGGTCGTGGCCCTGGACTACCTGCTGACCACATGCACCTCGCTGGTCGTGGTAAGTGGGGTCAGCGTGGTGGGAGTGATCCTGGTTGTCGGATTGCTGATCACCCCGGCGGCCACCGCCTACCTGCTCTGCAACCGGCTCTCCCGGATGATCGCCCTCTCGGCAGTTTTCGGCTGGACGAGTTTCCTGATGGGCTACGGGTTTTCCGAGTACATGAGCGTGGCTCCCGGGTCCTCGATCGTGGTGGCCGCCTCACTCCAGTTCATGGTCGTCTTTATCGTGGCCCCCCGTTATGGCCTGCTGGCAGACTGGATTCGCCGTCGTACATCGATTCCACAGCCGCTGATAGAGGATGTGCTGGGGTCCGTGATGCGAGGATCCGGACAGCAGGTGCCACTGGCAACCGTTCTCAATTACGTGGATGGTCGCGAGAAATCGATTCGGCGGGCGGTTCGTTCCCTGGAAAAACAGGAACTCCTGACGGTCGAGGGGGATATCCTGCAACTGACCGGTGATGGACTTCGAGAGGCACGCCGGCTGTTGCGAGCACACCGGCTGTGGGAAACCTACCTTGAACAACTGGGGATGCCCGGTGAGGAACTGCACGGCAGGGCCCATGAGCTGGAACACGTTCATGATGAAGCGGTCGTGGACTACCTTGATGACAAGCTCGGTCATCCCCTGACCGATCCCCATGGAGCTGAGATTCCCGAGGATTTTGTCGACCTTGTTTCAGGTCGTGAAGTTCCACTGGCCATACTGCGGGAAGGAAACTCGGGGGAAGTCCTCAGAGTCAACGACCCGGGACTAGGCAGGAAGCTGCCAGTCGGTACCATCATTCATGTGGGGCCTCGACGTGACCAGGGAGAGACCTGGACCATCCTGTTCTCGCTGGCGGAGGATGACAGGCCAGCAGAACTGGAAGTGGATCATGAGGGTGCCGATGCCATTATCGTGCGGCTCCAGTAGGTTGTCCCGCCCCGGGCATGGGATCGTGCCACGAAAGGAACCAGAGAATGTCACGAAAAATCCTCATGCTGGTCGGTGATTACGTGGAAGATTACGAGGCCATGGTCCCCTTCCAGATGCTGTTGATGGTGGGACACCAGGTGGATGCGGTCTGTCCCGGGAAAAAGGCGGGAGAGACCGTCGCTACCGCGATCCATGATTTTGAAGGCGAGCAGACCTATAGTGAGAAAAGAGGACACAACTTTCGCCTCACCGCCGATTTTGACGCTGTCGACCCAGAACAGTACGACGCGCTGGTAATCCCCGGGGGGCGGGCTCCAGAGTACCTGAGGCTGGATGAGCGAGTCCTGGAGGTTGTCCGGGCCATCGACCTGGCAGGGAAACCGATCGCCGCGATCTGTCACGGACCCCAGATCCTGGCCGCCGCTGGGATCCTTGCCGGTCGCCAGTGTAGCTGCTATCCGGCGGTGGGCCCTGATGTCGAGCAGGCAGGTGGCGAGTACATTCCCAATAATGAGGACTTCGACAATGCCCATGTGGATGGGAACCTGGTCACCGCGCCCGCCTGGCCAGCTCACCCCGCCTGGATTGCCCGGTTCCTGGAATTGCTGGAGTGATACCCGGACCATGCAGAGGATCTCATGCTGACCACCATTATCTACGTGAGCCTGGCAGTGCTGGCAGTTGCCGGGCTGGGGCTGTCGCTCTCGCTCCATCGCGGGATCCAACGACGGAAAGCACGGATCGTTCTGGACCAGCGCCGGCTGGTCTTCATGGAAAATCGCGAGTCGCTCCAGCAGCAGTACTTTGAACAGGCCTCCAGTAGTGGGAAACCCCGAGGCCTGGAATGGGTGCAGTGCGAATTTGAATCCGAAGTGACATTTGCACGTGACCGCCATCATGGCCAGATGCGAGCCCTTGTCGGCATCACGATCCAGTTTGCGGCCATCGAGGGGGGCGACATGGAGGACGTGGAAGCAGTTGGAAACCTGCGAGCTGGAACCGCGGTTTTCCTTCATGACGGCGGACAGTGGTTTACCGATGGACGCATTCTGTACAACCTGGATCCCGTTCAGGCGCTGGCGCACTTTGGCGATGAACTGGAAGTGGTGGGCGACACGGAGGCGGAATGACAATCCTGGGTGCCCACATGTCGATCGCCGGGGGTTATTACCGTGCCGTGGAAGCGGCCCGGGATCATGGCTGTGACTGTGTCCAGCTGTTTACCAAGAACAATAACCAGTGGGCTGCACGGCCGATCGAGGATGAGGATGTGACGTTGTTCCGGCAGGCGCTGGAGGACTCCGGGATCGCGCACGTACTCTCTCATGCCTCCTACCTCATTAACCTGGCCAGTCCCGATGCCGAGCTCTGGAAAAAGTCGATCGATGCCATGGTCATTGAGCTTGAACGAGCGGACAGGCTCGGTATTCCCTATGTTGTCGTGCATCCGGGATCCTATACCAGCAGTAGTGAAGAAGTGGGGATCAGGCGAATTGGCAAGGCCCTTGACGAGATCCACCGGCAGGTGAAAACATTGTCCTCCCGGTGCCTGTTGGAAACAACCGCCGGCCAGGGGACCAACCTGGGCTGGAAGTTTGAACAGCTGGCCGGCATGCTCGACGCCACCAGCAGTCCCGACCAGGTTGGTATTTGCCTGGACACCTGCCACGTTTTTGCCGCCGGGTACGCGATGCAGACGGAAAAACAGTACCTGGCGATGTGGCGGAAATTTCAGCGTACCATCGGCCTGAGGAAGCTAAGGGCATTTCACCTCAATGACAGCAAGCGTCCCTGCGGAAGTCGTGTGGACCGGCAAGAGAATATCGGTCAGGGAGAAATGAGGCTGGAGCCTTTCCGTTACCTGGCCAATGATTCACGGTTTCAGGATCGCCCGATGTACCTGGAAACGCCCAAGGGGACATACCGTCGACGACCCTGGGACAAGATTAATCTGACCACGCTCAGGGAACTCAGGAAAGAACATGCTCCTGGTGGGAAGGACGCTCCCCCAGCGAGCTAGTTGGCGTCCGGATTGACTTTCCAATCCACATCGAGATCATCCAGAAACTGGGTGAGCCAGTCATTAAACATCGTCATGCGATCCTGCCTGCCCAGTTGAATCAAGCGGTTATCAAGCCCCTGCTGACTGTCTATGGCAAAGCTCTCGCGACGAAGATCCTCCTGGGAAATGTCCGCGATCAACCGGACCACGTAAGCCGTTTGACGGCGACTGTCCATCACGGCTGTCGTTTCACCTGGCTGAAGTTGAAAGATCTTTTTCATGAAATCAGCGGTCACATCCTTGACCGGATCCCCGTTCTCGATGCGGGTGATGGTCCCCAGGCCTCCCTGGTTACCTCCAAGCGGTGTCATGCCTGAGGAGAGAAAGGAAAAAGGAAGTGTTTCAAATAGCTGCTCAACATTGCAGTATTTTTTGTCCTTCAGTGAATCTCCAAGTGAGAGGGTGCCATCCTCCGCAGCCACCTCTGCCAGCTTGCCGGTTTTATCCTCCATCATCTTGGCGGCCTCGATGGTGACCCAGTCATCCTGAATATCTGCCCTGGCATCCTCAAACGTACGGAGCTGGGGTTGCCTCACGGTTGTTCGCCAGTAGATGAAGATCTGGTTGGCAAACTGGGGTGACGGAAGGACGAGTTTCTCGGACTGGTAGCGATCATCGCTGGAAAAGGCCAGTTGCAGGAATATCGGGATTTGACGGAACTGCTGATTGCTGAAATCAAAAGTCGTTGTGCGTGCCAGCTTGTACCAGTCAGGCTCGTCGTCTTCCGGTGAACTCTGCATGGCACGCTGGAGTTGGCTGATATCAATTTCGCCTGTCTCACCATGTGTCAGCAGGGGGTGGGCGCTGGCTGCCTTGGCCAGGTCGGGTGCATCACTGGCCGTTTCGGTCTTGAGATATTCCATCATCTCGTTGACGTCGATTGCCCCATCCCCGTTGATGTCCCAGCCGGCCATGGCCACAGCGGCGTCGGCGATGATCTGAAGCTCACCATCGTCGTCTGTGTCCCCCTCCTCAATCTTCCGCTGGGCGAGCTGCTCTTCATCCAGGATGTAGTTCAGCATGATCTCTTCGACCGCATCGATCGTGGCGAGCATCTTCTTGCGAGCTGGTTCAGAAGCCTTTTCGCGTGCCACGGTCTCCCGGATTTCCTCTTTTTTTTCTTCCAGCGTGTAATATTCATCCTTCGGCTCCTCCGCAGGTCCCTCCCCGGCAGCCTCTTCCGGCTTGTCCTCGGGAGCCTCTTCCGGCTTGTCCTCAGGAGTTTCTTCCGGCTTGTCCTCGGGCTCGTCAATGTCGTCGAGCGATTTGGGTTTCTTGTAAAGCGAAATATTCGTGTTGTAGTATTCTTCGATTTCTTCGTCGGTGACGGTTGGCTTGATTCGCTCGGTTTCTTCTTTCTGAAAGTCGGACAGGTCGGCCGTTACAAACTGGAATCCCATTTTCCATGGCGTCGTATAGCCAGGCACTCCGCCCTGTCGATGGGTGTTTTTGAATTTCTCATAAATTTCCCGCTCCTGTGTGGCGGTGGGAGTTCCCACCTCAGAACGGAACTCCTGGATGGAGACGGGGAGCATTTCTGCCGTCACACGGCGGTTGAGCTGGTTGTGGTAGTTCCACGCATCCGCAGGTGTGGGAAGCCTGGGAAACCCGCTTTCGGCCAGCATTTGCATCTGGATGCTGAGGATTTCCATTCGCATCTGTGTAAAAAGCTGTCGCTCGGAAAATCCAATCGAGACGGTGTCGTCCATGGCGGCCACGACCTCAGCATTGGACAGCCTGCCGTCGGTGAGTGTTCCCAGGTAATCCCGGATCATGTCATCGCTCACGACGATTCCCAATTGTTTTGCCTGGTCTGCCAGAAGTCGTTTGCTGAGCAGCTGGCGTGGGCTGGAACTGAACTGCCCACTGGCCAGTCCAAAACGGTCAGTGGGGCTTCCCCCCTTGCTGGTGGTTCTGTCTGCCAGGACACGCAGAAAGGACCTGGTCTGGGATTCAGCAGACTGCATTGCCTGCAACTGGGACTGGGTCAGGCTTCCCCCTTTCCAGACCACGACACGTGTTCCATCGGCCAGGCCTCCGGGCTGGTCCATGAAAGTCTGCAGGGATGGCCCGATAACGAATGCGCCCATACAGATGACGGTCAGCGACACAAAAACGGCCATCTTATGCTGTTGAATCCACCGGCGCATATTGAATGACCGCCGATGTTTTACACGCCCATGGGACTTCTGTTTGGCCATTTCGCACGATCCTTGAATGACAACCGAACCGGATAAACCGCTTGACAGGTTCGCTGTCTCGTATTATTTGGGTTTGTCTACTGAAATGATTGTCGCATCCGAAGCCCCCAATTTTAGGTGCGCCGGTCGCAAAAACAATCCCAATACCCCCCTTTCAGGAGGCTGCTGTTAGGTGATTCGCTAAGAAAGAGCCACTGATTTCGCCGAACAATAGAAAATATATCGAAGATCTAACAGTGTGGAGTGATCGGTGGCCTGAATACAGGCCCGGCAATACCAGCCAGGCGACCGTGTTCCGGAGTCTCTCGAGAAGCGATATACAGCCTACTGACAGTCAATGATGTGGAAACCATGGCGAAAAAGGCATCCAGCAAAGAAAACCAGCAGACGTCGCTGGTGATTGTTGAATCCCCAGCCAAGGTGCGGACCATTTCCCGTTTCCTGGGGGATGGTTTCGTGGTCGAGGCAAGCATTGGCCATGTACTGGACCTGCCACGGCGAAATCCCAAGGGAGTCACGGCCCCGGTTCCTGGGATCGACCTGGAAGACAAGTTCTCACCCAGTTACGAGACGATCCAGGGAAAGAAAAAGGTTCTCACCCAGCTGAAAAAAGTAGCCCGCTCCTGCAAGGATGTCTGGCTGGCGACCGACCTGGACCGCGAGGGGGAGGCGATTGCCTGGTTGCTTGCCAAGGCACTGGACTTGAAACCGGAGCAGCACAAGCGGGTGGTCTTTAATGCGATCACCAGGTCGGCGATCCAGCGGGCATTTGAAGAGCCTCGTGATATCGATATGGCGAAGGTGAATGCCCAGCAGGCGCGGCGGATCCTCGACCGCATCGTGGGTTACCAGGTATCCCCCCTGCTGTGGAAAAAAGTTGCCGGGGGTTTGAGCGCGGGGCGAGTCCAGAGCGTGGCTGTTCGCCTGATCGTGGAACGGGAAAAACTTATCCGGGCGCATGTCCCGGACGAGTCATGGTCACTGACAGCACGGCTGGCACTGGATCCGGAAGCAGCCGGGCCGATGGTGGAGAACTGGGCCGAGTTCATGGCCAGCCTGGACGACAAGGGAAAGGCACCGACGGTGAAACGTCAGAATGCCTGGCTGTCGGAGCATGGCGGATTGACCACGGAACTGGTGGAAATCGATGGCCAGAAGTTCTCCCTGGGGTGTTCCCATGACGACCCACAGGATCTTTCCGATGAGATCAGCAGGATTGCCGAGGCGGCAGGGATGATGGATGTCTCGGTAGAGACCGTGGAGGATGAAGCGGGCAAGGGGCCCGCTCGCCACGTGCGGAACGTCGTTGGCCAGCTCGATCCCGCGGCGCGGTACCAGGTTTCATCGGTCGAGACGCGACAAAGCACCTCTCGGCCTTCAGGACCGTTTATTACCAGCACGCTCCAGATGACTGCTTCCAATGCGCTCGGTTTTACCGCCAGCCGGACCATGCGGGCTGCCCAGGGCCTGTACGAGGGCGTCAATGTTCCGGGTGAGGGCCAGGTCGGTTTGATCACCTACATGAGAACCGACTCGACCTACATTACCAGCGAGGCGATTGAGAGGGCCCGGGCCTATATCGGCGACCATTTCGGCGACCAGTACCTGCCAGACAAGCCCCGGTTTTATGGTTCGACGAACAAGAACGCCCAGGAAGCACACGAGGCGATTCGGCCCACCGATGTGAGTCGCCTGCCGGAGCAGTTGGTCAAGCCCCTCAATGACGACCAGCTCAAGCTCTATCGCCTGATCCATAACCGCTTTCTTGCATGCCAGATGAGTGATGCCAAGTGGGATGCCACAACCGTCCTGCTGGAGCGATCTGACAAGCCGACCGGGGCCGTTCTCAAGTCCTCCGGGCGTGTCCTCGTGTTTGATGGCTTTTACAAGGCCAGCGGGATTCCCACGGCCAGTGACGAGCAGACCCTGCCGGCACTGGAGCAGGGGCATGCCATGGCACCCTTTGCGATTATTCCGCAGCAGAAATTCTCGTCTCCCCCGGCCCGGTTCAACGAGGGATCCCTGGTGAAAAAACTGGAGGAAGAAGGGATCGGGCGGCCAAGTACCTATGCCTCGATTATCAAGGTGATCCAGGATCGAAATTACGTGGAGAAAAGAGGGAATCGCTTTTTCGCTACCGACCTTGGGGAAGTGGTGACAGAAAAACTCGTCCAGGGTTTTCCCGGGATCATGGACCTGGGTTACACGCGCTGGATGGAAGAACAACTCGACGGCATTGAAGAGGGAGATATTGAATGGACGGGCTTCCTGGAGGAGTTCTATGGTCCATTCAAGTCAGAACTGGAGACCGCTCACGAGACAATGACGCATGCCCGCGCCGAGCGAAAAATGGCGCCCAAGGAGTACCGCTGTCCGGATTGTGGACGACGAACCGAGTACCGTTTCGGGCGGAACGGCAAGTTCCTGAGCTGTACCGGTTTTGTCGTGCCCCCGGAGCCATCCGAGATCGGCTGCCCGGAGTGCGGGACGAAGGCGATGGGAGTCAACCGCGGCAAGACCGCCCGTTCACGGCCCTTCCTGACCTGCAGCGAGTGTGAGCAGAAGCTGACCTGGTCCAAGCTCAGCACGGAGGACAAGGAAAAGATCGCCGAGATCGCCTCGGGCATGCGAGAGGCCTGCCGTTATGCCGCCCCGATCGATGCGGAGGGACGTCCGGTCCTGCCCCAGGTGACCAACGTCGCCTGTCCCTCCTGTAACGAGGCGCTGATCAAGAAGACAGGCCGTTACGGCCCCTTCCTGGCCTGCAGCAACTACCCGGAGTGTGATGGTATCGTGAACCTGGACAAGCAGGGGAACGTGGCGGCCAGCAAGGCTCCGCCACTGGAAACGGACCTGCCCTGTTCCAAGTGCGATGCCCCGCTTTACCTGCGTAACGGCAAGCGGGGCCCCTGGCTGGGATGTTCGAAGTACCCCCGCTGCAGGGGTCGTGGAGCCTGGAAGGGAATGGAAGACGACGAACGGGCAAAGTGGGAGGCACTTCTGGCGGAGCACGAGAAGGAACATCCACCGGCGATCATAAAGACCATGGAAGGAGTGGTCATTGAACCCGGTTTCGAACCACTTCTCCTGGACCCGTCACCGGCGTCCGGCTGACAGGGACGATCGACGTTAGCTCGTGTCCTCACCGTTTCCCAGGGCCACGGCAAAGGCGGTCGCGTGGCTTCGGCAGTGGGAGATGCTCAGCTGGAAGCTTGCGATGCCCCGCTGCTGGCAGATTTCCCAGGCGGTCCCCTGGATCTGTACATGCGGTTTGCCGCTCATCTCGGTCCGGACCTCGATATCCTTCCAGCGGATTCCACGTGACCAGCCAGTTCCCATCGCCTTGAGGATCGCCTCCTTGGCTGCCCAGCGTCCAGCGTAGTGCTGTGTGGCTGCCTTGCGAGAGCTGCAGTACTCGATTTCCAGTGACGTGAAGACACGCCCCAGGAACAGCTCCCCGTGCCGCTCTACCATCTGTGCGATCCGCAGGCACTCGACAATATCGGTTCCAATGCCGACGACATTCATAGTTCCATCCCACATGCCTTTTGTGCCCGGGCCAGGACCACCGAGGCCTTGGCGCGGGCACGCTTGGCCCCCTCTTCCAGGACACCGCTGACGTAATCGGCGTCCTTTTCCAGTGTTGCACGACGCTCTCGTGCTTCGGCAAAAAAGGATTCTGCCACTTCCACCAGCTGTTTCTTGATCTCGCCATAACCGAATCCACCGCGGCGGTAAGTGGCGGCCATCTGCTCTTTCTGGCCGTCATCGGCAAACAGGCTGTAGAGCTGGTAAAGGTGGTCCTGGTCGGGGTCCTTGGGGTCCTCCAGCGGACGTGAGTCGGTCGGGATTCGCATGATCTTCTTGCCCTGGGCCCTGGGGTCTTCAAAGACCTCGATGGTGTTGTCGTAGCTCTTGGACATCTTCTCCCCGTCGGTTCCGGGGACCTTGGCCGCATCGGCAAGCACCTTGGCTTCTGGAATCACAAAGACCTCGCCGAAATGGTGGTTGAAGCTTCGTGCCAGGTCACGGCAGACCTCGATATGCTGGACCTGGTCGGCACCGACCGGCACGATGTTGGAGTCATAGGCGAGGATGTCTGCTGCCATCAGCACGGGGTAGGTGAACAGGCCTGCCTCGGCCGTCAGACCCTTGTCTTTCTTTTCCTTGTAGGCATGGCAGCGTTCCAGCAGCCCCATCGGAGCACCGGTCATCAAAAGCCAGGTTAGTTCCGAGACCTGTGGGACGTCCGACTGGACAAACAGGATCGCCCGTTCGGGGTCCAGGCCCAGGGCCAACAGGTCCAAAGCGGCATCGCGGGTATGTTGTCGTAAAAGATCGGGATCCCGTATCGACGTTAAAGCGTGCAGGTTGGCAATGAAATAATACGCTTCCTCCTCGTCCTGCAGCTGAATGTACTGCTGGATGGCACCGAAGTAATTACCCCAGTGAAAGCGACCGGTCGGCTGGATTCCTGAAAGTACTCGCATTGTTTCCTGTCGTTTACAAAAAATACCTGCTGTCGGGATGCCTGGATCAGCGATCGGCAATCGTTGCCTCCCGGTTGGATACAATCGATCCGGACAGCTCATCGATGGTTCCCACGCCGGCCTCGGCCAGGGCACCTGGAAGTTGGTCCACCAGCCGCGTGCTGACCGCTGGATCGTAGTAATTGGCCGTCCCCACCTGTACCGCGCTGGCGCCGGCAACAAGGAATTCCATCACATCGTTGAGTGTGGCGATTCCGCCGATCCCGACCAGCGGGACGTCCACCGCGCGGGCCACCTGGTAAACACATCGCAGGGCGACCGGCTTGATGGCGGGGCCGCTCAGGCCTCCCATGTCATTGCCCAGGAGAGGGCGACGACCACGCCAGTCGACGGCCATTCCCAGCAGGGTATTGATCAGGCAGATCGCATCGGCACCGGCATCTGCTGCTGCCTGGGCGATGGCGGTAATATCGGTCACGTTGGGTGTGAGCTTGGCCAGCACCGGCAGGTCGCATGATTGCCGTACCCCGCCCACGACCGCCGCGCATCGTTCCGGATTGGTTCCAAAATCGACACCTCCCGAGACGTTGGGACAGGAGATGTTAAGCTCCACCGCGTCCAGGCCACCCGCCTCGGCCAGTCGCCTGGCCATCGTGATGTACTCCTGCTCGTCCCGACCCGCAATGCTGACGATCACCGGAGCTTCCAGCGATGCCAGGTAGGGAAGGTGGTGAGCGATGAACGCCTCCAGCCCGTCGTTGTCCAGGCCGATGGAATTAAGCAGCCCACAACTTGTTTCCACCGTCCGCCAGGCCGGGTTGCCGATGCGGGGTTCGACGGTGATCGTCTTGGGAAGAATTCCACCCAGGCGATCCAGGTTGACCAGGGATTCCATTTCCCGGGCGTAACCGAATGTCCCGGAGGCGACCAGGATCGGGTTGGGGAGTGACAGCCTGTTGAGCTGTACCGAAAGATCAATTTTTTCGGCTGGATTTTCCACGCAGCATTGCCTGTCGATTGGAAAGAAGTGCCACCGCACGCCAGTTGTCAATCTAACCGTCCAGGCGCAGATTCACAATTCCATGGGGCGCCGGCAGTCTGCGGGCGCAGCGGTGGGCGGTTCACGCCAGGTCGTGGTTCCAGATAACCGGGTGGGCTGTCGCCAGGCTCAGATGACGCCGCCATGGACGCGCTGGGGAGACATGTGGTCGGGCTGATCCAGGTGCCAGAAGCGTTCCCAGAAATTTAAAATTGCCCTCTGATTCTCGGATGTGAAAATCAGTTGCTGGGTTCGGCGCGGGCGGTCACCCGAATAAGCCGGGAGAAAACACCCCGCCGTGGTGCCGATAACTGCTCCGATCATCAATGCGATGAAAAGACGACGCATGAACCATTCCTCCTTGATCAGTTCGACGCTTGCGATCACTCCTGGCGACGTGAATCCTGTCGTCCAGGGTGTTGAATGTAAGTCAGGTGGGATTTGTGAAATGAGCTTCCTGCTCACCCGGACGGGTCAAAATGGCAGAAAAGCCAGCTATCTGTACAGAAAGTGAGAAATCAAAGCAATACGGGTTTGCCTCCCTGCCATAACCGTCCTTCGAAAAAACTCCTTCTGGCTGCTAGTGATCCGGTTCCGTATCCAGGTGGGAATGGTCGGACGGTTCCGTAAAACTCTCCGATGTTCCCTCCGCTGCCTGCTGTTCGATCATGGGTGTGGATTCCAGGCCCGCTGTGTTTTCCGTGGTCTCTTCGAGCTTTTCACCGGTCAGGATTACCGGGTCCATGTTCCTGACCCTTTCTTCCATTTTCTTACCGGGCTTGAACGTCACTACAATCTTGGCTGGTACATCCACTCGTACCCCGGTACGGGGGTTTCTCGCCCGACGGGCAGCCCGTTCTTTTGCCTCGAAAACACCAAAATTACGCAGTTCAATCCGTCCTTCACGGACCAGCGTTTCGACGATCGTATCGAATGTTTCCTGGACAATCTCCTTGGTCATCAACTGAGTCATGTTGATTTTCTCGGAAATCGTTTTGACGATGTCTTTCTTGGTCACGAAACAGTTACTCCAACACCAGTGAGCATGAACGGCCAGTGGAAGGCCAAAACAGCCTGCTGAAAATCGTCCCAAGTTTAAGTAGCGTAAAGACTAATGTCAATATATTTCAGTCGAAGCGGACTTCTGTTCAGGGTGATTTCCTGAAGAAAGCCAGATTTAGAAAATCCATAAGTCACTGTTAAATAACAACTTATATCAATGGCCTTCGTTCTCGTCAGGATTACATCCGTAACATGTTGTGACTAGGTAACTTATGTAAATATAAGGACTCTCGCCGGCAGTCTTCCGACTCTCGTCCATATCGACGTCCTTCCCCTTCAACTTCAACTAATCGTTACAGCTTAACAGCGACTCCCGGGGCTGTTGGGGACTCGCATGAGCGACTTGGTAAGCAGCGACAGCTTGCCTAGAATGCACATCTCAGGATTCCAACAGCGGGAAACGAAGACCGGAAGGAAAGCGAGAAGTGGAAGAACAGCGCTGGTATGCAGAGGGACTCCGCTTTGAATGCACGCAGTGTGGAAACTGCTGTACCGGGGCGCCGGGATTTGTCTGGGTTACCGGGGAGGACATTGTGGCGATTGCTGGCGTCCTGGGAGAACCGGATATTGCCAAGTTTGAGAAGCTGTTTGTCCGGCAGGTCAAGGATCGAAAATCGCTGGTGGAGTTTCCCAATGGCGACTGCGTTTTTTTTGACGGAGAGCAGCGGACGTGCCGGGTTTACGATGCCCGCCCGAGGCAGTGCCGGACATGGCCATTCTGGAATTCCAACATCAAAACACCGGAAACCTGGCGGCAGACGTGTGAGATCTGCCCTGGTTCTGGCCAGGGAAAGCTCCATGACATCGGCCAGATTGACCAGCTTCGGCATATGCCCTGAGAGGCCGGATCGATGCTGATTTAACCGCCAATCTGGAACATCGCCCGTTCCGGTTGCTGGAAATCGGGCGAGTCAATTCCATGCCCGGGTTTCTTGGCCGCCACGCACCTGGTGAGCATCTGCGAGATCTGCTCGTCACTCCCTCCCTGCCGCATCAGTTCACGCACGTCCCATTCCTCGTGGGAAAACAGGCAGTTTCTCAGTTGTCCCTCGGCCGTGACCCGGAGCCGGTTGCAGTCGGCACAGAAGGGCTGGCTGACGGGGTTAATAAACCCGATATTGCCGATCCCATCGGCAAATGTGTAATCGACCGCCGGCTGGCTGGGATCGTGCCTTTCGGCAGGTTGTAGTGGGCCAAAGGCCTCTTCCAGCATGGCACGAATGATGTCCCCCTCAAGCACCTGTTCCGTTTTCCAGTTTCCCTCGGCATCGAGCGGCATGAACTCGATGAACCGCAATTCAAGATTCTCCTCCCTGGCAAAGGATCCCAGCGGAACAATCTCCTCCTCGCTGATCCCGGAAATTGCCACTGCATTGAGCCGGATCTTCTCAAACGGAAGTTGCTGGGCAACCCGGATTCCCTCCAGCACGTCGGCCAGGCCTGGTCGACGTGCGATTTTTTCGAAGGTCTCATCGCGGAGGCCATCGAGGCTGATATTCAGCCGCTGGAGTCCGGCCTGGCAGAGTGCCTCGGCCTGGGCGGCAAGCAGGATCCCGTTGGTCGTCAGGGCGATGTCCTCGATGCCGGTGATCGCGGCCAGGCGGCCCACCAGCGTCGGTAGCTCGGCTCGTACCAGGGGTTCACCGCCGGTGATCCGCAGCTTGGTCACTCCCCGGCTGGCAGCCACGCGAACGAGCTTTTCGATTTCCTCGAAAGTGAGAATCTCCTCGCGTGGTTTAAAACGCACGTTCTCATCGGGCATGCAGTAGAAGCAACGGATATTGCAGCGGTCCGTAACACTCACCCGCAGGTTCGAGTGCACGCGTCCGAGCGAATCAATAAGTGGTGTGGTCATGGTGTGTTATCCCCGGGCTGGTTCAAGGGTGTTTCCGGGGGCTCGACCCCCGGGTGAACCCACTGGCTTGTTCCATCCGCCCAGTTCTCCTGCTTCCAGATTGGCACAACCTCCTTGAGCGTGTCAATAAGCCATGTGCCGGCTTCAAAGGCATCCTGCCGGTGGGGGCTGCTGACGGCAATCGCCACGCTGGCCTCTCCCAGTCCCAGGTGGCCCAGTCGATGCACGATGGCAAGGTCCACGATCGGCCAGCGGCAGCGCGCCTCTGCTTCAAGCTGCTGGAGTTTCTCGGTTGCCATTTCCGGGTAACACTCGTAGTCCAGCGAGAGGGTCTCACGCTGGTGGGTGAACTGGCGGGTGGTTCCCAGGAAGAGAACCACGGCGCCGGCCTCGTTGGAGGCAACGTGGGCCAGCACGCGGCTTGTATCGATCGGCTGCTGGACAAGTTCAATCATGGCCTAGCCCCCACTGACCGGCGGTATCACGGCAACTTCACTGTTTTCCTCCAGCAGGCGGTCGTCGTCAACATAGTCATTGTCGACGGCGATCGTCAGGTGGCCGGCCAGGGGTTCAAGCTGCGGAAACTGCTGAAGCAGTGCCACTTTTAAATCGCTTACCCTGGCCGGTTCTTCCAGTTCCACCTGGACCACCGCCTGGGACGTGTACTGGCGAGCTGCAGCAAACATTTTTACGTCGAGGATCATGTCACCACCAGGTCACTGGATTGAGAATGTAGCAGTTCCCGGATTTCCGGTTTCAGTCCATAGGAGAGCGCCAGCAGCTTGAGTGGATGCAGGGTCGGCTTGGTCGTGCCCTGTTCCATTTGCAACTTGCAGGCACTGCATTCGGTCGTTCCCACCTGCACAGGGGAATTTCTTATGGCGCTGATCAGGTCCCACCCTGCCCGCAGGCTGTTCCGATAGTTTCGTCGTTTCAGACCAAAGGTGCCCGCCATCCCGGAACACCCGTGATCCAGTCGCTTGACCACCAGGCCGGGGATCAGCTTGATCAGGCTCTCTCCCATGGCGGGCACCGGCAGTGCCCGCAGGTGGCAGGGGAGGTGGTAACCGACGGTCGTGACGACCGGCTGGAGATCCAGTTCGAGCTGACCATTCTCGTGCATCTGCCAGAGGTAGCGGCAGGCATCGACCGTGTTCTCGGCCACCAGTCGAGCATCATCAGAATCAAGCAGGTTCGGGTATTCATGCGTCAGGCACATGACCGCCGCCGGCTCGGTTGTAATGACCTGGTATCCCTGGCGGATGGCATCGGCCAGCAGGGAGACGTTGCGGGTTGCCAGCCGACGGGCCAGATTGACAGCCCCCTCGCTGATCGCGGACATTCCTGATCCGCCCTGAGTCCCCGGCACGAACACCGAGACACCGTTGTGTTCCAGGACCCCAATGGTTGCTTCTGCCAGCTGGACATCAAACCAGTTGGCAAAGACATCCACGAAATAAACGACCTTGCGTCCGCTATGCCGTGCTGTGCGGTGCAGCCGCCGTCGCTGGGCAAGCCGGAGAAAGCTGCGTCGGGCGACGCGTGGAAGCTTTCGTCCCTGGGCCACGCCCACCATCTTCTCGATCAGCCATCGCATCTGCCTGTTGCCGATGGCCCAGTTATAAAGTGGCCGTAGCCGGTTGCTCCAGCGAGCCAGCCGGTCCAGGCGGGTCAACAGGGAATCGGAAAACCGCATTCCGTTGGTTGCCACGTACTGCGCCTTGGATTCCACCATCAAGCGGGGAATATCCACGCTGGCAGGGCATTCCATGCGGCACTGGTGGCAGTTGACACAGAGGTCCGTAATCTCCTTCATCGCCTCATCGGCGAGGGCGGCAGTATCCAGCCGGCCGGTCAGAATTCCTCGCATCAGGTTGGCCTTGGCACGAGGCGAGGCTTCTTCACGAGGCGCAAAACGGTAGATCGGGCACATCCGTTCTTCCGGGGAGAGCGTTCGACAGCGTCCACAGCCGTTGCATGTCCGGGCCGTATAAACCAGCTCGTCGGGTGACCATGCCAGCTGCAGCGTGATTCGTGGCTTGTCGGTACTCCCCGGTTCCGCCACGTAGTTCTCCTCCACCGTGCTGCTCTCCGAGAGCGGGGCCAGGGTTGCCGCCACCTCGACCGGTCTCAGGTTGTTGTGAATCGGCTGTGGCAGGTCCGCCACCACGCGGCCTGGGTTAAAAAGATTCTCCGGGTCGAAGATCCGCTTGACTTCCCGCAGCACGCCGTAAAGCGGCCCAAACTGATCCCGCATGAACCAGGTGCGGCTCAGCCCCGCACCGTGCTCCCCACTGATCGTCCCCTCCAGATCGAGGGCCAGCTGGTAGATATCAGCTGCCACGGTATGCATCTGGTAAACATGGTCAGGGTTGGCCAGGTCCAGGAAGGGGCGGATATGGAGCTGACCGTGGCCGGCATGGCCGAACAGGGACGCGGTGATCTCGTGTTTCTTCAGCACGTCCTGCAAACCGGTCAGGAACTCGGTCAGGCGTTCTGGGGGAACCGCGACATCCTCCACGAAAGGAAGTGCCCGGGTAGAGCCCTCGAGCCGGTAAAGCCTGGGGACGACGTTTCGTGTCAGATCCCACGCCAGCTGGACGTCGTCCTCCTCGGTCGCCTGCCAGGTTGCAAAAGCCAGGTGTCGCTGGTGATGAATCCGCCGTACGAGGCCGTCGAGCGACGTGCGGACGTCAGCGATCGTCTCTCCCTCCATCTCGATTAAGAGCATCGCTTCTGCCTCGGGGGGAAGCAATCGCCGGTAACGACTGTCCAGCTCCCGGGCGATGGACAGCAGGCGGCGGTCCATGATATCACAGGCCACGGCCGACATCTCACGGGCCTCCAGGGCTGCCTGGGCCGCGTTCTCCAGCCGGTCGAAAAACATCAGCACGACCCCGCTGGCCGCCGGAAGCTGTTGCAGGCGGAGAGTCATCTCCGTGATCAACCCCAGTGTCCCCTCCGAACCGACCAGCAGGCGTGCCAGGTCGATCCGGTCGTTGTTTTCATCGGCGATGTCAAAAATGTGGTAACCGCAGCGATGCACCAGGCTGCCGGGACGGTGTGCCTGGACGACATCCATTTCCCTGCCCAGCAATCCCGAAAGTCGCGACTGGATTTCGCTACTGCGGGGTGCTTTCTCTTCCCCCTCCACCGCTGCCGGGATCGAGGCCGAGACGGGACAGGTTTCATCCCAGGCAACCGGTTTGCCCTGGTCGTATCCGACCCGGATGATGGTGCCGTCGGCCAGCACGACCTGCATCGATTCCACCAGGTCACGGGGGACGCCGTACTTCAACCAGCGGCTGCCGGTGGAATTCAAGGCCAGCACACTTCCCATGGTGGAGACCGCAGCATTGGCTGGATCCGGGCCAAAAATCTGGCCGCGGCGTGCCAGAAGCCGGTTCAGCTGGGCATGCACCACGCCGGGTTGAATCCTCACCCGGTCCTCCTCGATCGCGATCACGCGCCGCATGTGCTGGGAAAAGTCCAGGACCAGTCCGCTCCCAAGCGACTCGCCGGCCACGCCGCTTCCTCCTCCCCGCGGGTGGATCGAGTAATTATGCTCGGCGGCATACTGTACCGCCACCACCACGTCGGAGACATTGCGGGGACGGATGACTCCCAGCGGCCGGATCTCGTAGACGCTTGCATCGTTGGCATACATCTGCACGAAGATGTCATCACAACGGACATCTCCGTCCAGCAGGCCGCGCAGATCCTCCTGGATCCGCCGTCGTTCCTGGTCCATTGCCACAGTTAATGGTCCCCCTGCTTGGGAGAGGCGGTCTGGACAAGCCGGGCTTCCTGCTGGCGGTGACGCTCGTGAATGACCAGGTCAAAGCCCCGCTGGTCTGGTCCGAACTCCACCCCGCGGTATTCGCTGTGACAGCGGTAGCACTGGAGCAGGTTGCCGACCATCTGGTAGAGCAGCAGGTCGACCAGGGCCGAGGCGAGCAGGATACCGTAGCTCAGGTAGGGCTGGTAATAATACCAGGCAATGCTGCTGGCAATGAAGCCGATCACAATGATCAGGAGTCCCAGTCGCTGGGAAAAATTCTTGCGGATGAAAAGTTCCTCGCTGAAGCAGATCGGGCAGCTGGCAAGTATGTGCTTGGGATCCCCGTCTGCGGCTGCCAGGGAGAGTGGCTGGATAGGCTGTTGGTGCTGGCAATGCAAGCAGGTCATGTGGTCCTGGCCGGATTCACAGGTCTGCCGCGTGGCCTTGCCACAGTGGCCACATGAAAAGGTCACGTTCATTGGGGCACCCTGTCAGCGTCAAAGAAAGTCGCTATCCTTCTTTCATCATAGATGATAAGGAAGCGTATCGGACAGTAGCTGGGATGCCAATTCACCAAGCATGGCCAGTACCGTGCCCGCATAGAGTATCCCGGTGGCACTCTGGGTATTGGGGATTCGCAGGGTCATCCAGGCCATGCCTGTCAGGACCAGGGTTCCCGCGATACCGGCAATCCATCGGAAACCAAGAAAGATCCACCAGCGTGCCGGTGGGGATCCCTCGGCCAGCAACCAGGCTGCCACACCTCCGCCGGAGACCAGGGCACGCAGAATGATCGCCAGGAAAACCAGGCACAGAAGCAGCCGAAGCGGCCTCAGGTTCATGCCCGGGGCATTCAGGTACCAGTGCCCCAGCAGCATGGCGGTGGTCATGCTGCCAAGGAGCAGGCCGGCACTCAGCGCTCCAAGGATTTCCGGCCAGTCCTGCAGCGAGAATTCATGGCCCGGGCCGGCCGCCGTGGTGACCACGAGGAAGCCGGTCATGACGGTGACCAGGGCCGTCAGGAGCCGTCCGCTACGACGTGCCTCGTAAATCCAGCAACTGGCGGCCAGGTAACTGGCTACCGCCGTTGCCACGGCAGTCCCCGTCACGAATACCGGGAGCGGGGTGGAGTCCTGGCTGCCGAGTGACCAGGCGACCAGGGCGGCCAGGACGGCAATCCCCATCACGACCCAGAGGTGGATTCGAAAAAATCCACTGGTTACCTGGCGAGGGGATGTCAGGCCAAGGGAGAATGCGATCCCCATCGCGATCCGGACCAGAAAGTGCAGGATATGCCAGGTGAGAGACACGATGTTTGCTAGCTGTGATTGCCGTAGATCAACTGCATGATCTCTGCACGGCTTGAAAGGTTCGATCGAAAAATCCCCTTCATGGCCGAGGTAACGCAGAGACTGCCCGGTTTACGAACTCCCCGGATCGCCATGCAGGAATGGGACGCCTCGATAACGACCGCCACGCCCCTCGCATCCAGTTCTTCCACAAGCAGGTTTGCGATTTCCTCGGTCATCCGTTCCTGGACCTGGGGTCGCCGGGCGATCACCTCGACCACCCTGGCCAGCTTGCTCAGCCCGATCACACGGCCACTCGGCATGTAACCGATATGAGCCTTGCCCATGAACGGCAGCATGTGATGCTCGCACATGCTGCAAAAACTGATATCCCGGACGAGCACGACCTCGTCATACTTTTCCTCGAAGAATTTCTTCGTGTGCTGACGGGGATCCTGGTGCAGCCCACTGACCATCTCGGCGAACATGCGGGACACGCGGGCAGGTGTTTCCACCAGCCCCTCGCGAGCCGGATCCTCGCCGACCGCCAGCAGGATCTCACGCACCGCTCCCTCGATGCGGGCAAGGTCCATGCCGCCGTTTTCTGCGTGCGGGTCTGTCATGTTGAAATTTTTCCTTGCGAGAGAGGCCGGCTGTTGTCCATCGTAAATCCTGCCAGCCGGTTGGGTCAAAGGGGGGAGCGACAGCTAGCCGGTTTCCCCCGTCTGGGTCGTTTCCAGGTGAATCTCTGGAATCTTCTCGACGAGGATCTCGGCCTGTGGAAATTCCTCTTCGCTCTCAAGAAACTCCTGGCTGCAGAT
Source organism: uncultured Pirellulaceae bacterium (assembly GCA_964476375.1). GTDB lineage: Bacteria > Planctomycetota > Planctomycetia > Pirellulales > Pirellulaceae > SAT2750. The sequence goes on along the minus strand of CAYYZW010000335.1, from coordinate 191 downwards.
GGTCAGTTCGCGGATCAGTGTCTCCACGTCCAGGCCCTCGTGGACGGGATGGTAGGCTTCCAGGTATCGACAGCTGGTATGGTAAAGTTTGCGGGCGCCCCGGATGTTCCCGTTGCCAATATGATGCAGGCAGACTGCGACCTGGATCAGGCCCTGGTAGAACTTCCGGGTCGGTCCCTCGATTTCGACCC
>CAYYZW010000334.1:0-2466 GCA_964476375.1 uncultured Pirellulaceae bacterium | reverse complement strand
CCGGCTGGCCATGAACATCCCATCGGTCACCGCCGTCCCTTCCCGGCGGGACTTCGCCCCGCGCACCTGGCGGTAATCGTATCGCGGTAACTGCGTCGCCGAATAGGTCCATCCCCGGTCGATGTAACGCGTTGGGAATCCCAGGTAAAGATGCGGAGCCCGGTAGTAGGGGATCACCTGGTTGGTGTAAAGCTGGCTAACCCGCCCGGCCGGATGGGCGGCCGGATCCGCATCCCGGACCGGCGCGGCCCCCTCTGTTTCACTCCTGTCCCGGTGGGCCTCGTAGGAGAGATAACCGGGATCGGTCCACTGGACGAAATCGGACGAGGTGCCTGTTCGGATATCGCGTCCATCGCGGAAATCACGGTGGTACTCGCGGTAGAGTCCTGCCTCGGTATCCCAGAATGCGAGGTTGAGTGAATCAAAATACCCCTTGGCAATCACCGGTTTCTGCTGCACCGGCGTGAATCGCACACCGTCTGCCGACACGAATGCCCGCAGCCCCTGTTTGTAATCTCCGGCCAGTGCCTTGTACCGCTGCCCGGGCGGACAGTCGGGATTCGTATCCAGGAAGGGGGCAAAGTTATGGCTTCCCAGGCCCATCCAGATGATGTTGTTCTTTTTGGATCCCTGGAACTCGAACAGTCCCAGCTCGGGCTTGGTCCAGTGAATCCCGTCGGTGCTCTCGGCATAACAGGCCGTTTCCGGATGCGATTCGCCGAAACCATATTCCTTGTAAACCACACCGCTGCCCCGGTAATACATCCGGTAGAGGTCGCCATCCTTGAAAACCTTCATGTAAGCGCAGCTGGAGCCCTCCCAGTCCCGGTCGCAGACAAAGGACACTTCCCGAAGTGTCGGCCGGTGAAGCTGCAGCCTGGCGCCACCACGGATCTTCGATATCAGAGAGTTTTCCACGAACAGTTCAAGCCGTGAACCAATATCCGTCACCTCCACCCGGTCGGCGGCGGCGGTGAAGCGGCCCGTGGACGCTGCCAGTCCCAGTGCGGCACTGGCCCTGACGAAATCCCGCCGCGAAATTTCCATCGTGCTCATATCCAGGTTCTCCTGTCGGGGGACGCTCTCTGCTGACCGTTATGCCATATCATGAAGCGGATAGCTACAATCACCGCAAGCAAGCCAGGGGAAAGTGGGAAATGAATTTCATCGGCCTCGATATCGGTTCCACTTCGATCAAGGGAGTGGTCTGGGACATCGAGAGGATGCAGGCCGTGGGAGAAATGATACGGGTCCCCAGCCCCGGCCCCGTGGAGGGTTTGCCACCCGGACATTTTGAACTCGACCCACTGGCAGTTACCGCCCAGGTAGCAGATGTCCTCGACCGCCTGATGGCCACGGCCGGGACGTGCGCCGGTGTTGTCAGTTGCACGCAGATGGCAGGCGTGGTGCTGGCCGACGAGCGGGCCGTCCCCCTGACCAATTACCTCTCCTGGCGAGACCATCGCCTCCTGGAAACTTACCCGGGTGGCCAGACCAGCTACCACGAGGTTCTCTGTGAGCGCCTGGGCGACGAGACCCTCGCACAGCTGGGACATGAATGCAAGCTCGGCTCCTCTCCCGGCCTGCTCTTCTGGTTAAAGGAGAAAGGAGAGCTCCCACCCGGTTCGGTTCCACTGATGCTCGGCGACTTTGTCGGCATGCACCTGGCCGGTGCGGAACCGGTCACCGAGTACACCAACGCCCTGGGGGCGATGAACCTGGAGACGCGCCGGTGGCACGACCAGGCGTTCCGGACACTGGGGATAGACCACCTGTGCTGGCCGCGCCTCTGTGACCCTTTCACTCCTGTCGGCCGGCTCTCGCTGGGGGGGGCACAGGTACCCTGGTACCCCTCGGTGGGGGATCACCAGTGTGCCCTGGCCGGCACGCTGCTGGCAGAGAACGAGCTTTCCATTAACGCCTCCACCGGTTCCCAGGTGAGTATCCTGCGGGCCGACTATCGGCCCGGCGATTACCAGGTTCGACCCTATTTCGATCAGCAGTATCTCAACACGCTGACGCACCTGCCTGCCGGTCGATCACTGAACGCGATGGTCGACCTGCTAGCAGAACTTGCCGGTTCCCAGGGCCTGGTCCTTGAGGATCCATGGCCCTACATCCTCAGCGAGGTGCAGAAGACGGACACGGACCTTGGCGTGGAACTGACCTTTTTCCCCGGGCCGATGGGCGAAAGGGGACAGATCCACAATATCTCCCTTGAAAATCTTAAGGTCGGCCCACTGTTCCGCGCGGCTTTTGAGAACATGGCGGACCACTACAAGGCCGCAGCGAATCGACTGACCTCCGGACAGGTGGAAAAACTTGTCCTTTCTGGTGGCCTGGTCCAGCGCAGCGAGGCCCTCCAGGAGATGATCGGCCGGCGGTTTCCATGCCCACGGAGGCTTTTCCCGGGTGAGGAAGAAACGATGGTCGGCCTGTTGGTCCTGGCCCTCGTGGCCAGTGGAC
>CAYYZW010000333.1:0-6665 GCA_964476375.1 uncultured Pirellulaceae bacterium | reverse complement strand
GCCCACGTCGCTCTATTCCACGATCTCCAAACACAGAAAACAGCCGCCAAGATGAACGGGTTCATCTTCAATCGTCCCCAGACCCTCGATCCGGAGCCCGCGCTGCTGGCCAAGCGGCGCATCGTCGTTCGCGATCACCTGCAGAACCCCCGATTCCGTTTGCCCAACAAAGGTCACGCCCCTGGCTCGAATGCCACGTACACCGCCCGGTGCGGCAATGTCCGTGTGGATTTTTCCAATAAAGCCGTTCTTCCTTACAGCCGTATATTGTAACTGGATAACCTCTCCGCGTTTTATTTTTATTGGTGCGTCCAGGTTCACGCGAACTATGTACGGGGCAGGGTAGACCTCGAATGTTATTGTATTCGACACAACTTCCACGCCCACTTCCTTCACTCCCTCCGCCCCCACCGTCTCCGGGAGAAATACGTTGGTCGAACCGACCACCGCTATGGTGTACTTCCCAACAGGCATCGTCGGCGGGAGGTAAAAACTAAGGAATCCCGACCCCATCGTGGCCGGGATTTCCCCGACCCGGTTCTCAACGATCGGAGGCAATCCGACACCCCGCAGTTGCACCGCATGTTTCGATTGGTCCTCACCGCGGTCCACTAGTAATTTCACCTCGACCACGCTGCCCTGGGAATATCGCGGGCGATCCGCCTGGGCCAACAAACGCACCGGGGAATCCCCGGCCACCGACCAGGGAATGTCATCCGTGATCCGGCTATTCCCGTTCGGGAGGCCCGCACGAACAATGGTGCCACCCCGCACGGCCCTCGCAGAATTCATCCCGGTCGTCCCGCCTGCGGCTCGCAACGTGATCGCTCCCGTTGAATCCACAACACCATCGTCCGCGGTGATCACCAGCGGAATCATGTTGACCCCCGGGCCAAACCAGACATCGGGACACTCCAGTCCCTCGGGCAACCCGGCAGCCCGCACGTGAATACTTCCCACAAAACCACACCGCCGCACGGCAATCAGATCATACATCTCCCTCCCCCCGCGCCGCACCGAAAGGCTCGATGGACCGCTACGGCGGCCAACCGCGACGACATCAAAGGGGCTCGTATCCCGGGTTACGGACAGGCGGAAGACACGGCGCGGATCAGGCTCAAAACCGCCCGTCACGTCCCGTACAGCAATCAGGTATTTTCCGTCGGCGGGTGCCGTCCACCGCCCCGCCGGATCGGAATTCGCCGTTGGAAAACGAACACCGCCAAGATTTGGCACGACATCCGAAAACGTGGCCAGAATGGTCTTGTTTCCCGCGGCAAGGATATTGACTGTCAGGTCTGTCGGGGAACCATGGCGGGAAGAAAAGGCTTCCACCAGGAAGACCTCCCCCCTCCGGGCAGAAAATGAATACCACGCCGGTTGATCCGTGTATAAGCGACCGCTTACCTCGGCTGGAATCTCGATCATCGCCCCATCTCCGGGCGTCCCAACTGGCTGCCTGGTATGCGTAACGGGCAACCGGGTTGCCTGGAGCCAGGTTGGCGAATCCGTTCCGGGGAACTGGTGCGCAAACCCCTCGATAGCGATCGATTGGGATCGCCGATGGACGCGGGCGTACCCATCGGAATCCCCCGCCAGGACTTCGAATGAAGCGACATCATACGCCCCCTGCTGGTTGCCGGGCTGCTTCCCCGAAAGGTTCCAGCCAAAGGCTTCGACGTGCGTCCGCACCCCCCTCTGGATCACCGATGGGGATGTGAAAACCACCCGTGGCCCCCTGTGGATGTCGAGCCTGTAAAAGTATTCCGCCCCCCCGCTGAAGACAAGGTCGTTTATCCTGGCGACATAACGGCCATCTGCCGGAATCCGGTAGGCGATCAGGGGGTCGCCCTCAAAGAACCCTCGGTTCACGGCCACCCTCTCGCCGTTCGGGCCATACAATTCCAGGACGGCTCGCAGAGCCGAATCAATGCGTGTCGCCCAGCATTCGACAATAACCACCGCGCCCGCCGGGGCATCAAACTCGAAGCTGTCGATGTCCCCGGGACTTCCTATGCAGCCGTTTCGCACCGAGCCAAGCACCACCGCCTGCCTGGAATCTGCCGATTCGTCGCCATCCTCTTCCACTCCTTGCTCTCGCCCGCTTACCACGAAGGCGCGGGTGGTACTTACGCCATACCGGCTAACCGCCTGCAGGTCATAGATCCCTACTGGCACATCGGGCGCGATCGTCACATCAAAACGCAATTCCTCGCGGTGGGTAAAACGTATCCCCTCGTGCGGACTTCGGATACGGTCACATTCTTCCAGCCCGGATCCCTGGAGTTCGATCGCCAGGGTCGAACCTCGCTGGCCGCCAGGCGGAAAAACCCGCGACAAAATGGCCTGCGGATAATCCGCCCGGGCCGCCGCCTGCCAGGTGGTCGCGACAGCACACAATGCCACCCCCATCGCTTTGACCGCCGCCCACCGAATGAATCTTGGACTACTCATAATGTTATTGTTTCACGATTCGCCCAAGCTTTCCACACGAATCCGTTTCAAGTGGCGGCTTGTTATCGGAAATGGAATGATGCAGGATACACGGGAATTCGCCTGATGACCCCATAACTTGTGGCCTGGTGTTGACCCATGAAAGCATCCGATCTCTTCGTCCGCTGCCTGGAAGCGGAAGGCGTAGAGTATATCTTTGGAGTTCCCGGAGAAGAAAACGCGGACATGATGATGTCCCTTCTCGATTCCCCCATTGAGTTTATCGTCTGCCGACATGAGCAGGGTGCCGCTTTTATTGCCGACGTTTACGGACGCCTGACGGGCACGCCGGGAGTCTGTCTTGGCACGCTGGGGCCCGGGGCATCCAACCTGCTCACCGGTGTGGCCGATGCGGACATGGATCGCTCCCCCCTGGTTGTCATCACCGGACAGGGGGCCACGAGCCGGCTTCACAAGGAATCGCACCAGGCCATGGACGTCGTTGCCATGCTCGAACCGGTCGTTCGCTGGGGCACTACCATCACCAATGCGGATACGATACCAGAGGTGGTTCGCAAAGCATTCAAGATCGCTCAGACGGAAAAGAAGGGCGCTGTCCATATTGAATTACCAGAGGATGTCGCCAAGCACCGGTCGCTTATTCCCCCATTACAGCCCGCCCGGACACCACGAGCGGCGCCCAACAGCGAGGAGCTATCACGGGCCGCGACGCTGATTCGCGAATCCCGATCACCCATGGTTCTCGCCGGGAACGGCATCTTGCGGGGCGAAGCCAGCGATATTTTCCTGCAGTTCATTGAGAAGGGTGGCTTCCCCGTACTCAACACCTTCATGGGCAAGGGGGTCATTCCGGCCTCTCACCCGCAGTGCCTCTTTACCGTCGGCCTTCAGGCAAGGGATTTTATCGCCCGGGCCATCGAGGAATCCGACCTGGTGATTGCGATTGGTTATGACCTGGTCGAATACAGCCCTCGACTGTGGAATCGCGGCGTGGACAAGAAGATCATCAACATCGACTTCGTTCCCGCGGAAGTCGACTCCACTTTCCACCCTGACGTGGACATTGCCGCGGACATCGCAACGAGCCTCGAGCAACTCAGCGAACAGCTTCCCGCTGAATCAGTCGTCGACCCGTCGTCCTACGCGGAATACCGGGATGTGATGCTGGCGGAATTCTCCCAGCATGCGGAGGACGATGCCTTCCCGGTCAAACCCCAGAAAATTCTCTGGGACGTCCGCGAGGCGATGAATGACGAAGACATCCTTCTTTCGGACGTCGGCGCGCACAAGATGTGGATTGCCCGGTATTACCAGTGTGAAACACCCAACACGTGCATGATCTCCAACGGTTTTTGTTCCATGGGATTTGCCCTGCCTGGAGCCATTGGGGCGAAGCTCAGCTTTCCAGAACGACGCGTGATGGCGATCTGTGGAGACGGGGGCTTCATGATGAATGTCCAGGACCTGGAAACGGCAGTGCGGTTAAAACTCCCCATGGTCATCTTGATCTGGACGGATTCACAGTACGGTCTCATTCGCTGGAAACAGGAATCCCATTTCGGAAAGAATTCCCACATCGACTTCGACAACCCCGATTTCGTCACACTTGCAGAGGCCTTCGGCGCCATCGGGCTCCGTGTTGACAAGACGGGCGACCTCCCGGCGATCCTGGAACAGGCGCTCACCGCAGACAGGCCCGTGGTCATTGATTGCCCCGTAGATTATTCCGAGAACATGGCTCTTTCGCTCCGTCTTGGGGAGATCCCATCGGCCATTCGCACCCAGTGGCTCAAGAAGACGAGCGTGTTTTCCGCCTGTCGGGAAGAAAACCTTGAGGTCATCGCGGATTACATGGTCGAACGACACTTCGACGCGGGACAGCTCGCCTGCGAAGAAGGCCAGGAAGGCCAGGAAGTCTTTATCATCACCTCCGGCACGGCGGATGTGATCGTCGGAGGCGAAAAGGTGGCGACCCTCGGTGAGGGCGATTGCTTTGGCGAACTCGCTGTCCTGGCCGACCAGGCCCGGACAGCCACGATCAGCGCCACAGGTTCCCAGTTACAGACACTCGTCCTGGCGGGCGACCTGTTCCGGGAGATTCTCCTCAAGCAGCCTGCGATCGGCCTTGAATTACTCGAGTCGATGGCCCTTCGGTTGGGCGACGAATAGTAACCGTTCAACGGGTGCCGGCATGACCGTCGAAGTGGCCATTCCAGAAACGCTGCGACGATACGGTGGCAACACCTCTCGCCTGAAGGCCGTGGCCGGGCCCCTCCCTGCGGTGCTGGTTGAAATATGCAGGCACCACCCCGCCCTGGGTGAACGCGTGCTCACCACCGACGGTCAGCTCATGGCTCACCTCGCGGTCTGCCTCCGCGGGGAACTGGTGCAGCGGGATGCGATACCAGACGCCATGGTCCAGGACGGTGATCTGCTGGAAATCATGTTTGTCGCATCCGGTGGATGATCCCTCCCGGGCCCTTCGCCGTTCAGGGGGTCGTTTCGAATGTCGATTCCAGCATGGCGTCGAATTTGTCCATCACCTGGCCGCGTAGCTGTTCAAAAAACTCTCGAGAATTGAAATAGGGCAGCTGGATCTGTGGATACTCGTCGTGGACGACACCGGGGAGATCATAATCCTCCACCTCGAATCCCTGCTGTTTTTCGAGCCGGTAGCCTCGCAGGAACGTTCGCAAAACCAGTTGTTCAATCTGCTCGGCATCCATCGGCAGGCCGGTAAGATCTGCGACGGCGGTCGCCATCTGGTCCGTCCCCAGGCCCGTGAATTTGCACGATCCAAGGATATCGTCACGGAGGATACTCATCCCCCTCATCGGATTGGTGATCGCGTCTACCCAGTAGTCCAGGCCAGTCTCTCTCTCGTTCAGAAGTAACAGGTAAGTCCGCATGGACATGTGCCCGCCGGCCAGGGCCCACGGATAACCGGGATTCGTCTGGGGAAGGTAGGCGGGAAACTCCACCCCCTTGGAGTGCATTGCATAATCCGTTTCACCAAGCGACTCCGATAACCGCAACGTTCCCTGGCCCAGATCCGACCGAAGCCCCGCGCCCAGGTCCTCGATGGCTCTGCGGGCGCTCTCAAAATCGCCAAAGAAAGGACCCGATTCCATCGCCAGCCCGTCCTCCCGATGGTGGTCGTTATATCGCATTGCATAGGCAAGCGTGACACCGCAGGAAATCGAATCCATGCCCATTTCATCCACGAGCTCCACCAGCGTGCAGGCCTGGTCGGGATCGAAAATACCCAGGTTGGACGAGAGAAGATTCAGCGGTTCAAAATCAAGTTTGGCGCGAAAGCGGGCGGGCTTGCCTTCTTGATCCGCGTCGTAAACATTCTTATGGCACCGAATCCCACACCGGTAACATGCCTCGTCCTTGACGACAAATTCATCCATCGATTCCAGGTTGTCACGATAGAGCGGGACAGACCGGTTATCACCGGTGGGTATAAAATTCATCTCCGGCATGGCGTGCGAACCGTGCAGTGCCGAAAAATTTGCCCACGTCCCGCCCATTCCGCCCGTCTTCTTTTCTCGAAACCGTTGGCTCCCCGGGCCACGCGCGATCTCCTTGTTAAGATCCTTGAAACTCGGCGCTGTCGCCGCCCGGTCATCTTTTGTGTCCGCAACGATTGCGAGCAGGTTCTTGGAGCCCATGATGCTCCCCATCCCCCCGCGGCCACAGAACCGCGGTTTTGGGTCGCCTGTTTTCAGCTGGTTTTCCGTGGAGAGGGCAATCGCGGCGAAGCGGACATCATGATAATTCTCACCTGCCGGTCCAATGACCGCAAAATGGGCATCGCCTCCAAATTTCTCTTTGAGAGCCTGGATCTTTTCGTTGACTGTCAGTCCGGAAAGAGAGCTGGCGTCCTCCAGCGTCATCACCGTGGTCGCGTCCTCTCCCTCGCCGACCCGCCGTACATGCAGCAGCGTCGGTGCCTCGGCCCTGCCGCGAAACAGGATTTCATCCATGCCAAGAAAACGAAGCTTGGTTCCGAATTTGCCACTGCCTGCAGACCACATCGCGGAAGGCCGTCCGCTTTTCGAACGCTTGAGCGGAGAGTAGGCAAGGAAATAGGTCCGCAATCCTGTCATGAACTGCGTACCACTGAGGACGCCAAGTGTCATCAGCAGGACACTGTCCGCGGAATAGGCATCCTCGGTCGGATGATCTTCCAGAACCTTGAAACC